>DVDV01000360.1 GCA_015296075.1 Leptolyngbyaceae cyanobacterium M33_DOE_097
AGAATGATTCTCATAAAAACGTCCGGTTTTAACGTTTATGAATGGCTGAAACCCGCATTCTGCCGTTTATAACATTGAGTGCACAAGTCTTTAGACACTCTGGCTACAGTACAAATGTTTCAAAATGAGAATTGCTGATGTCTGATAAGGAACTGAGACTTAAATCGCAAACAGTCAGTGAAGCGCAGCCGCTCAAGCTAGAGGGCACCGCTTTTCGACCTCCATCTGTGCATTCGCTATCCCAGGCCGAACGCCAGGAGTCCGTTAAAGCAGGGTTATTAGGTGCTGTGGTAGGCGTACCCCTGATACTTGGGTTGTCAGCACTCAATGGCAAGCTCGGAGTGTTGAATCCAGATCTGTTTAGCCCAATCGCCGCAACCAATTGGCAGCAGGTCATTGTTGGGAGTGCGATCGCCCTGTTTTCGTGCTTCTTATTTGGCGTCACCTACCGTTACATCATTCGGCAAGATGCAAATCCGCATCTGCGTTCAGGAGCGATTGGAGCCTTCGCCCTTGTCAGGGGATTAGCGCAACTCGAAACAATTTGGCAGAGCAGTTCGTGGCCTGTCTGGTTGACCCTGCTGAGTGAAAGCTTTGCGCTCTTGATGGGCGTGCAGATTGCACTCGATTGGGCGATCGCGCAGGGATGGGTGAAGTCGTTTCAGGGGTAACGCCGTTGTGCGCACTAGGTAAACGAAAACACCTCAAAGGCTGGATCGCCATAGAGCTTGGAGCGATCGACCGCTGAAAAAACACGATTCTTGGCGCGTTCAGATGTTAAACACTGACACACCAGAGTTGCCACATCCGCCCGACGAATGCTGCCTGCGACCCGATAATCTTCGGTGAGGACGGCTTCGCCACCCGATGGTTCTGAGAGTAGGCCACCCGGACGAATAATGGTGTAAGGCAAGCCACTTGCCATCAAATAGTCTTCTGCGAGTTCCTTTTCTTTGAGTACTTCGCCCAACGCTTCTAAAACATGGGGTGGCAGAGCATCGACGCTTTTGCCTGCCCCAATGGAGGACACCAAGATAAAGTGCTTAACTCCGGCTTTAACAGCCGCATCGATCAAGTGCTTATTGCCCTTGTAGTCGGCCCGTTCGCCTTCACTGGGAAGCCCCCCAATGGTGCTAATCAGTGCATCTATGGGGGGTGCCTCTAACAGCGCGGCCTCAACAGCTTCGACATTTAAGGCATCGGCCAGGGCGATCGCGACTCCCATTGCTTCCAATTCAGCGCGTGCTGCCTCTGAGCGCAGTAGAGCCGTGACTGTCTGATCTTGCTCCCGCAGGCATTTAACGACCTCACGCCCAACGCCACGACTGGCACCAGCAACCAATACATGAGCCATTTCCGTCATTGAAGGACTTAAATCTTCCTTAACGTCTCCATCAGTTTAACGGATATGTCAAGTTTGGTTCGAAAACTAAAGTTCACTCAGTTTTGCTGAACTCATGCCTGGGTGGCGATCGCAACCCTCTAGACGCGCTTTACATGTTCTAAATCTGTGGCGTTGAGTGCCACAGCCAAAATCAGCCTGTTAAGAGATGAGTGACATTCGCATACATCGCTGAGACGCGACTTGCATCCAGCCCTTAAACTGGTAGAGCAGGTATTTTGTTTTCTCCCATTATGCAGACCAGTGAACGTCCCGTTGATCGGTTCCAGACTCTATCCTTATCTAATCGTGTGGCTTCGGTGAGTCGCAAGACGGGTGAAACGGATGTCACCGTTAGCCTAAATTTGGATGGCACCGGGCAATGTTTGGCGAAGACGGGTGTTCCTTTTTTGGATCACATGCTGCATCAAATCTCGTCGCACGGGCTACTCGACCTGGAGATTCAGGCGCAGGGTGACTACGAGATTGACGACCACCACACCAATGAGGATGTTGGTATCACGCTTGGCATGGCATTGCATCAAGCTTTGGGCGATCGCAAAGGGATTGTGCGCTTTGGCCATTTTGTCGCTCCCCTCGATGAAGCTCTAGTGCAAGTTGCGTTGGACTTTTCAGGTCGCCCCCATCTCAGCTATGGTTTGCAGATCCCGACTGAGCGGGTGGGCACCTATGACACGCAACTGGTGCGCGAGTTTTTTGTTGCTGTCGTAAACCATTCGCAAATGACGCTCCACATCCGCCAACTGGATGGGATCAACTCGCACCACATCATCGAGGCTACCTTCAAGGCGTTTGCGCGAGCGATGCGGATGGCGATCGAGGTCGATCCCCGTCGCGCTCAAACAATCCCCAGTTCAAAAGGGGTGCTTTAGGGTGTACTTTTCAGTCTGAGTTGGTGTGAGTTGGGCGATCGCGTCAGTCGATAGTCATCTCAGCCACAACAAACAAGCAAAATAACGACTCAAGGCTTAGAACTGCTACGATCATCAAGGCTTATAGCCTGGTCTATCATTCATTCTGTTTACTTTTTTCGCAACAGTCTCAAATTTTTATGGCATTAGCAGTTGGCGATCCGGCTCCCGATTTCAGCTTGCCCGATGGTGATGGCAATGTTGTTAATTTGTCTGATCTAAAGGGCAAGCGCGTCGTCCTTTACTTTTACCCACGCGACAACACCCCCGGATGCACGAAAGAAGCCTGTGCCTTTCGGGATTTGTATGATGAATTCCAAGCAAATGATGTGGTTGTTTTAGGCGTTAGCACCGACGATGCCAAGTCACATCAAAAGTTCGCAACAAAATTTAACTTGCCTTTCCCATTGCTGATTGACGAAGGTGGAAAAGTTGCTGAAACCTATGACAGCTATGGGTTGAAGAAGTTTATGGGTAAGGAGTACATGGGCATTAGTCGCAGCACTTTTGTAATTGATGCAGACGGTAAAATCGAAAAAATCTACAAAAAAGTAAAACCTGAGCAACATGCCCAGGAAGTTTTGACCGATTTAGGCTAGCCTAAGATTGCTTCCAGGGATCTTTCATCTGCCATTGGGTTTATTTGGGCAGTTTAATTACATCAGTGTGTGTTGCCTATGCGGCGTTGGTGGCATTTCGCGCAAACGGTTATTGGCATTATTTTCCGCCATCCGGTGTTAGGTACAAGTGTGGTGCCTGTGATGCCAGATGGCTCCATTGTCTTAGTTCGTCGGAGTGACAACGGTAAGTGGGCTTTGCCAGGTGGCATGGTCAATTGGGGTGAAAACATCACAACGACGATTCACCGTGAATTAGAGGAAGAGACTGGGCTAAAAATCACCCAGGTCGGTCGCTTGGTTGGGGTTTATTCTTCACCCGAACGGGATGGCCGCGTTCATTCGGTCTGTGTCGTGGTTGAGGCAAAGGTGAATGGGGTACCTCATATTCAAGATCGAAACGAGGTGCTGGATGTGAAGGCGTTTCCCCCAGACTTAATTCCGATTGGGACGCTGTCACACGATCACGATCAGCAGTTGCAAGACTACTTTAGAGGCGCGATCGTGTTGGATTAAGCGTGAGTGTTGGACTTGACCCAGAAAATAGGAGGCGATCGCTGTGCTCTTCTATCACGATTGACCTTTCAGATAGCCAATTTCAAAAGTTACAAGATTTGGCAGCAGTATATGGCGTTACGCTTGAAGTCCTACTGAAGGTCGGTTTAGAGGATTGTCTCAATTTTCAAAAGAGCAAGTTTGTTGATGCAGCCAATTGTGTATTGACAAAGAATGCTGCACTGTACCGACGCCTAGGAGCGTGCTTCTAATCAATTCGCTAACTGTACGGGCGGATTTAGCAGACGAATCTGCATCCTGCCATGAATTTAACGGCAAAACCCGCCCCTTGGTTGTCGCTCAAGCAGGTTTCACAGTGCAAATGAGATTTGTAAATTGGCTCATGGTGGATTTGCGCTGGGAATGTGAAGCGCGAAATCCACCTGCATGCTTTGCCTGCTAGCTAACGCGGACGGTGGATGATGGTTTCGCTCAGGCGGCGACGATCGCGCGTGATGTTAACCAGTCGCACGTATTCGTTGCTGTGTTCAGTTAAACAGCGATCGAGGGTACTCAGCACTTCAGATGGGTTGCCATCAAAAGTCCCTACGCTCTGCCAGGAGTTGGCGCGAAAGCGACGGGTATCGACCACTTCAATACCAAGACGATTGCCCTGCGTCAGAATTTGATTGACCTGGGTAACGATTTCGGGCGTAAGTTGGGTGCTAGATGGTTGGCCGGGAGGCGAACTGGATTGTTGAGAGTCTCGACTGGAAGCACACATGCTTGGGGATGAGTCGGGTGGTTGGGAATCACCGTTGGGAACATACGCCCGGAAAAAGGATGGATTTTGGCTGTGGGTAATGTCTTCAATTGGGACAGTAACCGCTTGCCGTTGCTCAACCTGAGAGGAGCCTGAGTGCATTGAAGGGCGCATTTCTCCACCCCCGTTAGTTGTTTCACCAAGACGACGGTTGTAAAGAAACTTGTTGTACTCCTCTGAGAGTCGCGAGTCTTGCACCCGCTTTTGCTCTTTCACCATTTGATGCCCGACTTCAATCAAATGGGGCAGGCTAAAGTCTGGCCGACGAAACTCTGGAGGTGGCTCTTTGCTGTTGACTACCCGCATCGAGATCCGTTCTAGACCCACTGTTTCAATTAAGTGGCGCACTTGCTCGTCGTAGAGTCGCGATCGCAACGCTCCATAAAAGTCAATCGCCTGATCCGGAAAGGTATCAACTAGCTTTTCAATGTCAGATTGAGCCACCTGATCAACTTGAAAAATGCCGCTCACAATTCCAATGCGGTCGGTGCGGGTTGGTTCCCAATAAAACTTCTCCATCCGCCCGTCACGTACTAGCGGGGCATACAACGTTGAGAAGTCGTTCCCCGTTACGATGATGGGCACCCGTTGAATCGGTTCTGCCTCGTAGCTGCCGGGTAACTGCACATTGGTTGGGTTATCGGCAATGTTCATTAAGGTGCCATGCACCAACTGGGTGTTGACCGTGTATTGCGTGTACTGATCAACCCGTCCAGCCCCAGCATCAATGTCGTTAATTACCAAAACCGCCATCTTACCGTTGACCCGTACGGTTTCAGCCGCTTCACGATACCGCAGCCGAATCAACCGCGCCGGGTCGCCCGCATCTGGACTTTCGAGTTCCCCTGCCGACATGTAAACCGGCAAGACTCCCATCTTTTCAAACACTAGGTGACACTGAAATGTTTTTCCTTCACCTTTGCGCCCATGAATACCTAGAAGGAGCGGTACTTTTACGTTTGGCAGAGCCAAATAGTTTTTGGTGATATGAACTGAGACGCGATCGAGAAACTGAGGAGCGATGTAATAAGACATTTCGTATGCTGCCGAACCCTTCCACCCTCATTATGAGACAGTGTTGCTCATTGCTGTGAACTTATAGAAGAAAACAATCGAGATTGAAGGTTTTACTTATTAATGCGACGGATTCGAGAACAAACAAGCCTTTTGACGGCAATAAAATGCTTAAATTCTCATTTTTTACAGTCTATCTAAAGATAGAAATACCTGTTAATTAAAATGCTTGGAATATCTTAGGATGAAGGCTTTAAGTGATATTGAAATAAAATTCTTTGCTTAGAAAAACGCAGCTGGATTGAATTGGGAGAAATATATTCAGACAGAAAATTGATTGAATTAAAAACTTCTATCTGGTGATGTGAACAGATTATTTCGATCGGAAGACTTAAACTTTAATGACTAAAAATACAGTGGAAATCGTTAAGTTAAAACGTAGAAGGCTGGAGTAGCAAATGACTGAAAATCGTGGAGAAAAAAAGTCGCTGTTTCAAACTCCAAACCCTGCGGAGTTAAAGCAGGCGGCTAAGGAAGATCCCATTCAAGATCGCGAAGAAAGTCGTGAAGCTGATGTGTATGAAGGAGACGCCCTCGATCGCGCGATGGAAGAACAAAACAGCGTGAATCGTGTGATTGAGTCGGGAACGATGACAGATGGGCGTTAGTTGAGTCACCAGGCGTATTGGAAATAGAAGGAGGGTTGAGACTGCGCTCTGCCGAGTGTCTTTGCAGTTTGTTCGGCCCCAGATGACGACAGTTTACTAAAGCAAAAGCCCCTTCTGCTCGAATGTGACAGAGGGGGCTTCTACTTGGTTACCCTACCGACCAGTTGTTGATCCAGTAGGGAGGGAGGGACATCAAGTTGCGTAAGTAAACGAGATGTTGAAGTTCGTCGTCGCTAACGTATTCGTACCATCCGAGACATTGAACCGGAAGAAGTCACTACCCGGTGTGCCAGCCCCACTGTAGAAGTAAGTCAGGTTGCCATTCAGAATGTCGGTTTGCGTAAACTGACCGTTGGCAGTCAGTGCCGTACCGTTTAATCGGAGTTGACCAACGGTTGGCGCGGTTGACAACGTATACCGAATTTGATCAGGCGTGTTGTCAACATCAGTGACTAACAACAACGTGCCATCAATCTGAGACTCAGACGGTTGACCGCCTGCAATGATCAGACGCGGACTCGTTGTACTCAAGACAGGTCGATCATTTACTGGGGTAATCACAATATCAAATCGCCCGGTTTGAGTCAGCGGTGCGCCAGTCGGTAATGGAGTGTCACTCACTTCATAGGTAAAGACATCAGAGGTCGTCTCAGAACCATTGTGACGATAGGCGAGGTTACCCGAATTGATATTTGCCTGAGTGAAGGTATCGCCAATGCCCAACGTAGTTGTGTTATTGAGAATCAAGTTACCGCTCAACGGACGCGACAAGAGTCGGTAGGTGATCGGTGTTTGATTCTCAGGATCAGTCGTCAGCAGTCGGTTTGAACCAATCGATAGGGCAGAACCTTCTGCCAGAGTGATCGGGCCACTCGAAACGGTGATTGGTGCATCGTTAACTGGAGTGATCTCAATATTGAAGGCGATCGAATCAGTTGAGTTGCCAGCCTGATCTTCGACCCGGAAGACAAAGCTATCGTTTGTACCCTCACTGCCATTGTGACGGTAGGTGACTGCGCCACTATTGATGTCGGCCTGTGTAAAGGTGGAACCAACCGTTAAGTTACCCAGGCGATTGAGCGTGCCGCTAGTAGGTACGGCTTCAATCACATAACGCACTTGGCTCGCCGAACTATCAGGGTCGCTCACTGACAGCAGGTTACGCAAGTTGCCGATCACCGTACCTGAGTTATTCTCATTGACTGTGAGTGAGTTGTTGAGCGTCACGAGCGGTACATCATTCACATCATTGACGGTGATGTTGAAGGTGAAGGTTGTATTCGCTGGATTACCAACTAACCGGAAGCGGAACGAGTCAGTTGTCGTTTCACTGCCATTGTGGGTGTACTGCAACTGTCCACCAATGATGTCGTCGCGAGTGAAGGTGCCATTGGCTGCGAGAGCCGAGCCACCCACCTCTAAACTGCCATTGGTCGGAGCGCTCACCAGGACAAACTGAGGCGTTGGCCCATCCACATCGGTTGCGTCTAACAAGCCATTCAAAATTGGCTCGTCTTCTGTCCCTTCATTCACAAAGAGGCGGTTGTTTCTGAGCAGGGTCGGTGGATCGTTGACCTCTGTGACATTGATTTCAACGCTATCGGTGACATCAACGCCACTACCTGCTGCCCCTCCGGTTGCACCCTGATCGTTCACAGTAATGCTGAGGGTGTCACTTCCAAAGAAGTTGAGGTTCGGTTGATAGACGAGCGTTGACAGGGCATTGATGATGTCTGCGATCGCCCCTTCATACACGGCACCAGCAGAGTTATTCTCACCACTAATCAGGTTCAGAGCTGCTTGATCGAGGGTGAGTCGGCCATTCGTCACGTTGAGCGTGATCCGAACGGGGCTATCGCCTGAGTCAACATCTGTCAGATCAATGGCATTCGCTCCAGTGAAGGCGAGTTGAGTGTCCTCACCGATGGAGAGCGGCCCATCCGGGAGATCTAGAATGGGTGGATCGTTAACGGCTTGCACGTTGAGACTCACGATTCCCGATGCTGTCTGGGCACCACCCGCACCAACAGAGCCTAAATCGCTGACAGTGATGCTAACTTCGTCTGTCCCAAAGTAGTTTTCAGCAGCTTGATAACGCAGGCTGGGTAAACCCGTAGTGCGGAAGGCGGCTAACGTCCCCTGGACAACAATCTGAGAGGCTCCAGTCGATAGATCGACACCATTGACTTCCGTTAAACCAGTGGTGTTGCCAAAGAAGATGCGGCCACCTGGTTGCTGTGTGTTGAATGTGATTTGAATGTTGCCATTTGCTGCATCCACATCGCTAACAGTGATACCGCTGAGCGTGAATGGTGTGTCTTCTAAGGGCGATCGCACCACATTTGAAATTGTCAACGTCGGCGCATCATTGACTGGCTGGATGTTGATCGTCAGAATTTCGGTATCGGACAGAGCCGGACCACCCGTATTACCGCGATCGCTCACCGTAATCGAAATGCGCTCCTCACCATTGACATTCAAACGGTTCAGGTAGGTGAAGTTGCTCAGAGAAGAGTTGATTTCTTCCAACGTGCCCGTCAGACGCACTGTTGAACCCGTTGTACCATTCACATTGAGCGTGCCAGCATTGGTCGAGTTACCAGGACCAAGCGCTGTTAGCGTGACCTCAATCGTGCCGGTTCCGGCATCTACATCCGAGATGGAGATACCAGAGATATTTAACTGCTGGTCTTCATCAATGGTGAGGCTCGTAACTGGCAGGCTGATGACAGGCGCATCATTGACGGCTCGCACATTGATTGTCAGCGTTCGCAGAATCGATGAATCAACACCATTATTCTCAACGCCACCATCGTCTTGTAATCTCACCGTCAAAATCGCTTGACCGCTTGCATCTTGAGCTGGAGTAAAGGACAACGTGCCATCCGTGCCAAGTGTTGGTGCAACACTAAACAGATCGGGGTTACTGTTCGAGTCAATCACAAATGTTACGTTCTGATCGGCCTCATCAAACGGTGCAGTCGCGTTAGGCCCAGGACGAATGGCAGACGCGATCACGGCTGAGTAAGGCGTGTCTTCTGCAACAGTGATGTTTGTCGAGGAAAGGTTGAACGTTGGTGCATCATTGACCGGATTGATCGTGATCTGGAAGGTAAAGTCTTCAGACACATTGTCATTCGGCGCTGTGTTGGAACCTGAATCACGTAAGCGCACCGTTACATCGGTTGTGCCAAAGGCATTTGGTGCGGGGGTAAAGATGAGGTTGCCTGTGGCAGGGTCAATCCGGGGCCGTCCAGTGGCAGTGAAGAGCGAGGTATCCGTAGCCGTTACTTCAAAGGTGAGCGTTTGATTCGATTCATTCGCGGCACCACGTGAAATGCTGGTTGCCCAACCCGCAATCACCTGCTGCGCTGGCACTGGATCTTCATTGATCACTACATTAGTGCCAGTCGTAAAGGTCGGCGGATCGTTCACGGGGGTAACGGTAACGGCGATCGTCCCTTGCGCTGTGCCGGGAGTTGGGCCAGTTGCACCTTGATCATTGATGCTGACAAGAATCTGATCCGTACCAAAGAAATCAGGGTTGCCTTGATACCCCAAGTTGGTGAGAGCCGCTGCAATCTGGTCGATCGTGCCTTCAAACGTTACTGTATTTGACCCATTGGCTCCACCAGTGACGGAGACAACCGCACTTGGATTGATAGTCAGCGTGCCATTCGTCGCTTGCAACGTTGCGCTAACATTGCTGCCGCCAGCATCAATATCCGTTGTTTGAATGGTCAGGGTTAGTACTTCATCTTCTAAGACGGTCTGAGCCCCTGGCAGTGTTAGGGTTGGAGCGTCGTTGACAGGTTGTACCGTCAGCGAAATGGTCTGGGTTTGTGTCCCACCCTCACCATCATCAGCCGTAACCGTCAGTGTGTCAGGCCCAAAGTAATTGGGGTTGGGTCGGTAGACCAAGTTACCTAAGCGGGTAGTTAAATTTGTACCACTACCGCTAATTGTGACACTGCTCCCTGTCGTAGCACCCGGAATAGTCAGAGTACCTGAGTTAACCGATAGATCGAGTTCGATTGGGTCACTATCGGGGTCGCTAATCGCGATCAGGCCATTACCAAACGGTAGGGTTCCATCCTCATTTAAGGTCTGCGGCCCCGGTATTGTAATCACGGGCGCATCATTCGCCTCGTTGATCGTGAGGGTCAAGCCCGTGACTGCTGAGGTTGCACCAGCGCCATCAGCCGCCCGGAAGGTAAAGCGATCGGTGCTTGTCGCCGCACCACCAGCCGGTTCAGCCCCATTGTGCACGTAAGTTAATGTTCCCGAATCAAGATCCGACTGAGTAAAGGTGCCACCTTCGGCGAGGGTCGTTGCACCCAAAATCAGTTGACCTGACGTGGGCAGATTGACGAGCGTGTAAGTGATCGGCTCAGGTCCATCGGCATCGCTCGCTGAAATCAACGTGGCGTTAATTGGCAGCGAATCGCCTTCTGAGAAGTCGGTCGGTGCTGCACCCACTGTCACTACAGGCCCATCATTGACCTGTGTAATTGAGATGTTGAAGATCTGCTCAGTTGGGTTGTTTGGTAGACCATCGCTGTCAGACACAATGAAGCCAAACGCATCTGAAACAGATTCAGAACCGTTATTGCGATAGCGAATGACATTTCCAGCGTTCAATTCTGCTTGGGTAAAGGTGTCACCGATACCCAGTGTTGCTGTGCCACGAATTATGTCACCTGCGCTGGGGGTGCCAGTCAGAGTGTAAATGACGTTTCCAGGTAGGCTATCGACATCACTGGTTAGCAACAGAGTTTGAGTCAAGAACGCTTGCTGTTGATTTTCGGTGACTGTGAGCCCCAAGTTGCTGACCAATACAGGCGCATCTGGGCGGTTAGCAACTGAGATCGATAAGACCTGCTCTTCCGTCGGACCTGCATTCAAAATATCCCGGATCGTAAAGCGGAAGGCATCAGTGGTGGGTGTTTCACTACCGTTGTGCCGGAAGGTAATGCGATTCGCGTTGACATCCGCTTGTGTGAAACTCTGTCCACCAGTGAGGGGGGTGCCGTCTCGCCGAATTGTGCCTGTTGTTGGCAGCGTTTGACTCACTGTATAGATAATTTGGGCCGCACCATTGTCGCGATCGCTCACACCTAACGTGGCTGAATCAATCGTCACAATGTCGTCTTCACTAACGGTGACACCTGCATTCAGAGTGAGGACTGGTACAAAGTTGCTGCTTAGAACAGCGATGTTAAATGTCAATGGATTAGCGGTTGCTGGTAGACCTTCGTTATCTGACACTGTAAAGGTGAAGCGATCGCTGTTACCTTCGGCAGTGTTGGTGTAGACCAGGCGATCGTTATCAATGTCAGCCTGAGTAAAGGTATCTCCATCATTGAGTGGCCCACCACCATCGCGCTCAAGAATACCGCGACTTGGCCCAGTCACAATCGTATAAACAATCTCATCAGAGCCACCTGGCAATGGTGTTGACTCTGCGTCAGAGGTAAAGAGAAGCGCCTCGGTAATGGAAGCCGATGCATCTTCACTAATCGTGAGACCCACATTAGTCAGCACTTGGGGCGCATCATTCACCGGAGTGATAGTCAGCGTGAATGGGTTAGGAGCTGGTATCGCTGTGCCACCTGCGTTGTCAGTCAGAGTAAAGCTAAAGACATCTTGCAGGGTCTCGCTACCGTTATGACGGTAAATCACCCGATTCGCATTGATATCTGCCTGGGTAAAGGTGCTACCTGCTGCCAATGCCTGGAAGTTAAGACTCAGCGAACCGTTAGTTGGTAAATCGTTGATTGAGTAAATCAGCTGAGCAGGCGTTTGCTCAACATCTGAAGCTGATAAAACAGTATTTGAAAGGGTTAGAGCCGTGCCTTCACTCAGAGTGGCACCCGCAGTAGAATCGATTGTCGGTGGATCATTGACAGGCAGTACACCAATTGAGAAGGTTGTTGCTGCTACTTCTCCCTGGGGGCTGCCTGAATCACGTACTGTGAAAACGAATTGATCTAGGGCTGCCTCACCGCCATTGTGGCGATAGCTAATCCGGCCTGCATTAATATCTGCTTGGGTAAATATACTGCTTAGTAAAAGAACTTCTCCATTTGAAAGGAGGTCACCACTGTCAGGTAGATCAACAAAGCTATAGGTTAGCTGCGGTGGCAGGTCATTTGCATCTGAAACTAGGAGCAGTTGACTTGAGAGTGTGGCGGTTGTGCCTTCCGTTAAGAATAGTGGGCCTGCAGTCACAGCAACTGGAAAGTTGTTGACATTCAAGTTCAGTCGGTAGAGACTGTTTGCCCCAGCTTTAGGAAAGACTCGGATCAGGTACGTACCAGCAGCTAAGCTGAGCCCTGTAATGGCTTCGGGTGCGGAACCATCTGTTACGCTTTCAGCAATTGGAGTCGTGCCTCCTGAACCTGGCAGGATCTGGACATCGAGGTCACCACTTAAATCGCCACCCCCAATTCCTTGTAGAGAAAGATTGAGAACCGACAGGCTCCCCACTGAGAAGCGGTAGTAATCATCGCTATTAGCACTACCGAGAGTACCAACAAAACTGCCATTACCATTGAGAGAACCAAGGGAAAAGGCTGCGGCGGGTGTATTGCCAGCAATATCACCTAAGCCAACCTGTACCCGTCCTGCATAGGGGGCGACGGCTCGCCATTGTGTAGCAAGTGGATTTTGACCGATTTGTATAACTGATACGCGCTCTACGCCATTAAAAAGCCAAGTCTCATTAAAGCCAGTAACTTGATTACGGAAAAAGATATCCGTTTGACCATCACTATTGAAATCTCCAGTTCCTTGAATCTCCCAATTGTTGT
Organism: Leptolyngbyaceae cyanobacterium M33_DOE_097; assembly: GCA_015296075.1. Classification (GTDB taxonomy): domain Bacteria; phylum Cyanobacteriota; class Cyanobacteriia; order Leptolyngbyales; family Leptolyngbyaceae; genus DSRU01. The sequence continues at coordinate 12,743 of DVDV01000360.1, forward strand.
CAGGCGGGCCAACCAGTACTGCACGCGAGAGAATCTGATTGCCGCTTAAAAAATCAACAAATACAGAGGGACCTGCGGCTGGGTTAAAGTTGCGGTAAAGCAGATCTGGGTTGCCGTCACCATTAAAATCACCAACACCGGAAAGTCGGGCACTTAGGTTAGTCTCTGCAGGTGGAACGAGTGAACCGAGAAATGGAAGCTGATCACCCGTAGTAGGGACTGCGCCAAGCAACCAAATCGCGTTAACTCCAAGTTGGTAGTTGCGCCAGATAATATCGATGTTGCCATCTGCGTTAAAATCGGCAGCTCCTCCAATTTGCCAGCTCTGATCAGCTAACGTCGGAAAACCGACAGAACGAGCAACACTGCTGCCATTCATGATCCAGACGACGTTGCCGCCCGTTACTCTGTTGCGCCAAACGATATCGCCTTGGCCATCGTTGTTGAAGTCTGCTGTTGCCTGGGCTTCCCATTCCAAAGGTGGAGTCAACTGTGGCAGCAATTGGCTGGATACCACTGTTGAATTATTAATCCTCCAAGCCACATTCGCGCCTGTAGAAAAATCTCGCAATAGGACATCCGATCGCTGCCCATTGTCCAGCGCGATCACTAAGTCATAGTTGGTTGAAGGCGTTGAGCCTGAAGCATCGTTTGGGTCAGCAGCAGGCCCTGGTAAAACCCGAATAAAGTATGTGCCAGCCTCTAGCTCAGCATTGATGGTTTCTGGCAGACTACCTGTATTTCGCGACACAGCCAGAATCCCATTTGGGTCAGTATAAAGCTGTGGAGTTGTTAGCCCTGCACCTTGTCGGTAGAGTTCAATGTTCGCATCCGCATTAAGGCCAGACAGAACAATTCTTAGACTACTTCTACCAGTGGTGTTAACAGTGTTGAACGTATAAAAGTCTTCATCACCAAACTGAACCGAGTCACGGGGTAGCGTTGTTGGGGTACGACCAGGAAAAATACGCTGTGCAGTCTGAAAAGAGTTGCCCGGATCAGTCATCGTCTCAAACCTTATTAGAGCTATGATATTTTGCCCCAGGGATTCAGTGACGCTGACAAACTTTGCACAACTTTACAAACTTACGGTAAAAGTCTCCGGAAATTACTGAGGCGCTTACGGCAAGCGCGATCGCACGACTCAGTTTCCTGCCAATTTTGGGGGTAATTAGCAGGAAATGGTGCGTTTTATGCGGTGTTTTATGAACTATTCGCGAGTTTCTACTGTTTTATACGGATGCCTGTTGCCTTTGATACAGAGACCAGTACAATCCTTTGCTTCGGAGTAACTCAGCGTGAGTTCCTTTCTCGACCAGGACGCCTTTTTCTAAGACAAGAATCAAATCAGCGTTCTTCAACGGCGCAAAGCGGTGCGCAATCATAAAAATCGTGCGCCCACCGGAAACGTTTTGCAGGTTTTGCAGCACTTGTTGCTCGGTTTCCGCATCAAGGGCGCTTGTTGCTTCGTCAAGGACAAGCATCGGTGCATCTGAGAGGAACAAGCGTGCTAATGCGAGCCGTTGCCGCTGTCCGCCTGAGAGGGCTGTACCCCGCTCACCCACCGGGGTTTCATAGCCGTGGGCTAACTCACTAATGAAGTCGTGGGCGGCAGCATTGCGAGCAGCTTCGACAACTTCCTCGGCACCAATATCGGGATGGCCCAATGTAATGTTGTCAATCACGGAGCCGTTGAAGATGTAATCTTCTTGCAGCACCACGGCGATCTGCTGTCGCAGAGAGGCTAAATCGGCGCTTTTGACATCAAACCCATCGATTAAGATTCGCCCTGACTCAACGTTATAAAGCCGTTGAATCAGTTTGGATAGCGTACTCTTGCCAGAGCCACTGCGCCCGACAATCCCGACAAACATGCCCGGTTCCGCCTTAAAGGAGATGCCGCGCAAGACGGGTTCTTGGTCAACGTTGTAACGGAAGAAGACCTCTTCGAAGCTGACCTGGCCAGTCAGGCGTGGTAGTACCAGACCTGTTCCAGCTTCGGCTTCAGGTGTGGTGTTGAGGATGTCACCAATGCGATCAACCGAGAGCAGCACTTGCTGGAGGGTTTGCCAGAGTTGCACCAAACGCAACAGTGGCCCAGTCATACGGCCCGACAACATCTGGAAGGCGACTAACTGACCAACCGTGAGCTTTTGCTCAATCACCAGCTTGGCCCCAAACCAGAGGATAAGGAGGTAAGACAGGTTTGTTAGAAAATCACCGATGTGGCTGCTGATGTTAGACGTGGTCGAGGCTTTAAAGCCAGTGCGAACGAAGCGGGCAAACAAACCTTCCCAGCGATCGCGCGAAACTTTCTCTGCCGTATGCGCTTTAACAGCGTGGATCCCGGTGACTGTCTCAACCAGAAAGGATTGACTATCCGCACTGCGGTTAAATGTCTCGTTCAGCCAGTTCCGCAAAATCGGTGTGGAAACAATCGTGAGAATCGCAAATAGGGGAATCACCGACAGCGACACAAACGTCAGGGTCGGGCTGTAGTAGAACATGATGACCAGATAGACCACCGCAAAGATGGCATCCAGCACCACGGTCAGAGCCGTCCCCGTAAGAAACTGACGAATGTTCTCTAGCTCTTGCACCCGTGCAACTGTGTCACCCACACGACGGGCTTCAAAGTAGGCCAACGGCAACCGCATTAAATGGCGGAATAACTGCGCTGACAGACTCAAATCGAGACGACGAGCAGTATGCGTGAAGATGAAAAGTCGCAGAATTCCCAAAAAGGCCTCGAAGAAGGCAACGCTCAACAGCGCGATCGCCATCACATCCAGGGTGGGAATGCTACCCTGCACCATCACCTTATCAATCACCACCTGGGTAATCACAGGCGTGGCAAGACCCAAAACTTGAATCGTGAGGGAAGCGACCAGAACTTCGATCAACAGCCCCCGGTATTTCATCACCGCAGGCAAAAACCAGGCCAGACTAAACCGCTCTTGTTTTTGGATCAGGTCAACCTGCCAGAGATAACCATTCCAAACCGACTCAATGGTTTGTCGCGGCACACTTTCGCACGTCTGGCTGGGGTTGAGTGGGTCTGCCACAATCAGGCGATCGCCCCGGACTGCATACACCAACACCCAATGAAAAGGAGCTGCCTCACTGGTCTGCCCATTCCTATTGCCATTACCGTTGCTGGCTGCTGCGTCGCTCCACTGCATTAAAGCTGGCATCCCAAGCTGCCGCAGACCTTGCCAGTCTGTTTCCACCTTCCGGAGTTGTAAGCCCAGTTTTTCACCAGCACCCACAATCTCAGGGGGGCTTTGGCTGCGCAATTGCCGCTGCACCCACTCCAGTTGCACAGAGTTTTGCAAATGGTTGGCGGCCATCGTTAAACAGGCGGCACCCGTGTTGACCCCCGGCACAAAGGGGAAGCCATACACCATGCGCGGAGTCGATTCAGTTTCGGGTTGGTAGCGACGCTGTTGCACCACCCAAAACCGCTCCATGTCACTAGAGCTTAACCCTAGCCACAGGTCTAAACGCCACCGCACCACTACGACTTCTTTATCGGCAGCACGTGCCTTCCAAAAGCCGGGCAGGTGCAGCAAATCTCCTAACCAGTCACCGGGTCTAAGTACGATTGACTTACCTTCTTCGGGCACCAGACGCACTTTGCCTGAAATCACAAGCAACTGGGCACCTGACATTTCTTCGGAAGACCACAGCATCTCGCCGATGTTAAAGCGTAGAACCTGTGCTTCGCGCTTAAACTGCACCTGCTGTTCGGGATTCAAAAAGCTCAGCGGTGGTGCATCCCAAGGGAGGTCAATGGTGAGGTCGTTGGCAATCATTCATTCACCTGAAGCTTTACATTCATGTTTTGCATCTTCTCGGCGAGCCATCGCTCAAATAGCTCGTTCTGCATCGCCTGACGTAACTGGGTGTCTTCTAGTGTGGCAGGTAAAACTTGTTCAACTCTAAAAATTGCCCAATAGTTTTCGATTTCAAACGGGCCTACAATTCCCCCAGGTTCAACCGAGTCAATCTTGGCTCGTAGGGCATCTGGCATGGTGCCACGGCTGACCGGACCCATCATGCCGTTGGCAACGCGCTCGTTCCCCTTAGAGTATTCTCTAGCAAGGTGCTCAAAGCTGGCTCCTTCTTCGGTGAGCTGACTATATAACTCTTCGGCGAGTTCTTTGCTCTCGACCACAATGCGCGATAAAACAACGCGATCGAAGAAGAGTTTGCGCTCAATGAAATGCTCTTGTAGCCGAGGTTCAGTCACAACAGTTTTGAGTTTTTCTAACTTAAAGCTATTGCTGATCTGATTATGAAACAACTCGTAGGTAATGCCATTGCGATTGAGCCAGTTTTGAAAAGCTTGCTGGTCGGTTAACTGCTGCTGTAAGCGAAAATCGACCACTGCTTGCTCAATCATTGCTGGGCTAACATCGACATCCTCGCGCGTATTGATTTCTTGCTCCAAGACGTATTGCCGCAAAATATCACCGATAAAGGCTTGCAGCTTACCAGACGCTTGCAGATACCGGAGGCACTGCCGCAAAGTGAGCGGTTGTTCATTAATAATAAGCAGTGCTTTTGAGTCTTTAGATTCCATGCAGTAACCAGTTCTTAGAGATTTTGTCTTTAGCCGTTTCAATCTTGCCAAGTTTAACTTAGCCACGCACGTATTTTAATGCTGTGGCATCAGCCAAAAGGTAGATACTTGAGGAAACACAGAAGTCGCAATCACCCCGCTACCATTTAGTTTTTACAACTATTAAGCGTAAAGCCGATCAATTCGATCGCGATTTAGGTTAATTTTTTAAGGGATTAAGAATCCTTAAAAAAATTAGATATATGTGAGCGTCACTTCAGTATTAACATGCAAGCTACGCTTGGGTTCTATCGTAACGCTCTTTACCTGGGTTCTTTTTGCTTCAGCGACACTCTTCGATTAGATGGGGCAATCATCCGGCGGAATTTGAACCTTTCTATTGACGCTTGCCAAGATTAACAATTGGACACGAAAGACAACGAATCGTTAAATGTTCTAAACTCCGACCGGGAAACCGGGATTTGTGGCAATATAAGGAGTTGTTTGGAATTAAACGCACACAACTCACAGGAAATTTTGCTATGGTTCTGCAACTAGGCGATACGGTCCCCAATTTTACTCAACAATCCAGCGAGGGTGAGATCAGCTTTTACGATTGGGCTGGCGATAGCTGGGTTGTTTTGTTCTCTCACCCAGCGGACTATACTCCTGTTTGCACCACCGAATTAGGAGAAGTTGCCAAACTCAAGCCAGAATTTGACAAGCGCAACGCTAAAGTGATTGCTCTCAGTGTTGACAGTGCTGATTCTCACACTGGATGGATTAGCGACATCAACGAAACTCAGGCAACTACAGTTAACTATCCAATCCTGGCAGATGACGACAAAAAGGTTTCTGATCTGTATGGCATGATTCACCCCAACGCGAATGCCAAACTGACCGTGCGATCGGTATTTGTCATCGATCCTCAGAAGAAGCTGCGCTTGACTATCACCTATCCACCCAGCACTGGACGCAACTTTGAAGAGATTTTGCGCGTGATTGACTCGCTGCAGCTGACCGATAACTATGGTGTTGCAACACCTGTGAACTGGAAGGATGGTGAAGACGTAGTTGTTGTTCCTTCGATCTCAACTGAAGAGGCGAAGCAGAAGTTTCCTAAAGGGGTTGAAGAGATCAAGCCTTATCTGCGCATGACTCCCCAGCCTAATAAGTAGTCATTGCATTAAGGAGAAGGCTGTTTGGGAATGGTACAACCATTCCCGATCGCCCGTAAATCAAGGTATCTACTTAGACGATAGAAGCGGTGGTGGTTGCCACTGCTTTTTTTTACCCAGATACTTTGCACTTTCTCTACAGTGTGAAAGACACCTCTGCCATCCGCTTGTGTGAACGGGTGAATCGTCAGTTAACGAAGAGTGGCGACATTTTGTATCTCAATCAAGGGTAACGGAGCCTGGAGCCACACAGGGCAAACCCAGGCTTTTGCGCGATCGCTTAAAACAGACCTAACCACTCCAACAAGCCTTTGCCAGTCAGATATTCGATCGCCACCACAAAAATAAAACCGATCATGGCTGCTCGCCCGTTGAGTCGCTCAGAGTAGTGGTTGAAACCAGCCTTTGGCTCAGTGACGCTTGGTGTAACAGAAGGTTTGATTTGAGTCATGGAACCATCTCCTTGATTGAAACGGGGTTCGTAAAGCTTGTTTACAAAACTTTACGTCTATCATATCGAGTTCTGACTAAGATTTCCAAGGCGTGAGCAAAAAATCGTGAGAAAAATGCCAAAGACTCGCTTTTCTCGACGGTTTAACGCATTAAGGAATTCGCTAAAATCGGGTGTAGTTTAGCAACTTTAAAATGAGAAGCGAGTGCTTGTAGCAACTTCATCTGGTGCGGTGGTCTGCAAAAAAATTCCCCCGCTGCGAGTACGGGTTTCACCCTGCATTTACTCGGTTCGACCGATGGGCAAGCACGAGCGGAAGCGATACATTAAATAGTGAAGCCTGATTCATAAGTCTTAACAGAGGTTTAAGGTCAGGTTTTGACGGCAGTTGAGCTGCCATAGCGTCTGGGTTAAAACTATGCAAAAATTCTTTGCTTCTTTTATTCAACCTTTTGTGAAGCCATTCCTTGCGATCGCGCTGGTTGTCACGCTGGTCTTTGGTTCCGTGAGTCCGGCTCTTGCAGCAGGCGGTGGTCGGATTGGGGGTGGTTCCTTCCGCGCCCCAGCGCCCCGTACCTATAGTCCTGGCCCTCGCACCTATGCGCCTGGTCCTGGTGGTGGCTACTATCCCGGTGGTGGCATTGGCTACCCCTTTGTGTTTCCATCGCCAATCTTCTTTGTGGGCGGTGGTGGCTTGTTTAGTCTGTTGATCTTTTTGGCGATCGCAGGCTTCATTCTGCAAAGCTTTCGTCGGCAAGCAGACTCTGATTTGGGATACGGCACGACCAATCCGACTGTGGGTATTACCAGGCTGCAAGTAGGTCTGTTGGCGAGCGCTCGTGAGTTACAAAGCGAGTTGAACGAGCTTGCTCTGAAAGCCAATACTGGCTCAAGTGAAGGTCTGGCAGAGGTTTTACAAGAAACTTCACTCGCATTGCTGCGTCACCCCGAATATTGGGTTTATGCTGGTGCGGCTTCTCAACCATCTCGCTTAGCCGCCGCCGAAGCGGAGTTTAATCGGTTGGCGTTGGGCGAGCGGGGTAAGTTTTCTCGTGAAACTCTCTCGAATGTAAACAACCAATTGCGTCAGGCAGAGCCAAAAGGCGTTTTGACCGCAGCAGGTGGTGAATTGGCTGAGGTTACGACTGGCACTCCCGGTGAGTACATTGTTGTGACTGTGTTAGCGGCAACTCAAGGTGAGTTAAAGCTACCCCCCATCAACAATGAGGCTGACCTGCGCCAAGCACTTCAACAATTGGGTGGCGTATCGAGCGATCGCCTGTTAGCACTCGAAGTCCTCTGGACTCCACAAGCTGAAAACGATGTACTCAGCAGTGAAGATGTGCTAGTTCAATATCCAAATCTGAAGTTGATTTAGTTGGATGTGATTTATCTCGAATGAAAAGGAGGTGATCGCCTCCTTTTTTGTTGTTCAGAAAGCGGGTTGAAGCCTGGAGTTTGGACTAATTCAAAAAATACACCATATTCTAGGAGGGGCGCTAGCGCAGCCCTAGCGAAGCCATGCCAAAGGCTATTGCCGCAAGACTATACGGCTGTTCGCCCTTACACATAGTGGAAAATCGTGTTTAGTCTAAAGTCCAATTGAAGCTTGCTGAATTGTTGGTTCCATTCAGCCCACCGATGGAACGATAACCTCTAAAGAAAGATGTTGAGTTGTGGTTTGAAACGCTTCCCAGTTGGCGATCGCAGCAGGGTTTGACGGTTTTCCACGTTGTAACAGAGCAACCCCATCTTGAAAGTCAACCAAGCCATACACTTTTGGGTCAAGCAACCCTTTCACCTGGCCTTGCATTCTGATCACGTCTCGCCCCTCCCCATCAAACGCTGGCGAGAACTGGAGCGGGTACCACATATCAACAACGGCGTATTCAACTTGAATCACTTGTTGGGCATCATTACGGAGTTCTATGCCAGGAAATCGCTGAGCTTCGCGGCGGCTCGATAAGTGGTTGATGATGTTGTTGGTGGCAGTCACACTTGCATCCGCAGGAATTTGGCGTAGCAGCGATCGCACAGCTTGAGCATGTTGCCACTGTCGCCCCGGCGAGACATAAACCCAGGGCTGCACCGAGTCAGGAATAATGAATGACAACGAGCGATTGGGGTTGGAGGTGATCGTAAAAAACAACCCTATCCCAATGCAGATTAGCCAAATTCGGGCTGTGCGCGGCTGAAACCGTTGGGGATGCTTTGCCCACCACAAAATCGTTCCATAAAACAATCCCGGAACCAGCGTTACGGCATAGCGCAGATGCATCGACAGCGCAACCGGGTCGTGTTGCATCAAGATCTTCAGCGTCGGAAAACCTGCTAGCAGCCACGCATCAACTGAAATCACGGGCACAAAGGCGAGCGGCACCCACTGGGCTAGTAGATAGCGCAAGGTGCGATCGGGCGGATTGACCAACTCTGCTAAAAGCTGAATCGGGTTTCGCAGGATTGCCAACAGCACTTCAAAGGTTGAGGCTTCTTTGTTATCGACAAACTGCCCAAACTGCTCCACCATAAAGCGCCGCGAAATGTCGTCTGAAAAAAGCGGCATCACGATATTGGTTAACAGCAGCATATATCCCAAACTGGCCGCGCAGAGCAGGATCCCCATCTGCAAAAAGCGGCGGCTAACGGCCATATAGAAGCCGACACCAAACAAAACCACACCCGCATCTTCACGCACCAGCAGGGTCAGCCCTGCTAGAACCCAAAATTTCCACCAGTGGCGCTTCTCCATTGCGAGCAACAAGCCAAACACAAACAGCGGCACCTGAGAAAAATCGTGAAAATTTGCCACCGTCGGGGCAAGCACTGCATTGGCACAGAAATAGCTGAGGGCAAACATGCCTGCCAACCGGGGGGGATGGTAGACCCGCGCCAGTTTGTAAAGCATGAAACCACCGAGCGTCATCAGGGTGACTTGCAACAGAGACAACCCCGCCGGAGATTGCAGCAAAGCGTAGACAGGCAACCACAACAGCAACGAAGGGGTGAAATGTTGTCCTAGCCGCCGATAAAATACGTCTGGAATGGCACCGTCGAGTTGTACGACGCTGGACTCGGTTGAAGAGAGCGAGCTTTCAAACCAGCGCCCGTGCAGGCTATTCCAAAAGACCTGGTTGAAGATCCCTTGGTCAAAGGCAACAAAGGTCGGAAAAAAGTTGAAGTATCGATGCAAGGCCAGAAAGCTACAGACTAGCCAAAAAATCCCAGCCATCAGAATGACTGTGCGCCAACTCAGTAATTTGCGATCGCCCATGCGCCTTTGTTACCCATAACCGATTCACTTTCTCACATTAGCGACGACGCAAGCAATGTGGTCAAATTAAAAGGAAATGAAATCGTGAACTGAGATGAGCAGAAAGGCGTTCGTCCGCTGGGGATGCTGTTTTTTCATGAGTTTGGGGCTGATGCTGGGGTTGGCCCAGTGGCAGGGGGCGATCGCGCAACAGTCTCAACCCATCCCAATTGGTTTGGGGGTGGCACAGACCAGTAACGTTGCTTTGCTGGGGCAAGAGCAGGTCGCGGGTGGCAAAATTGCTGAACAGTACTTTAATCAGCAAGGTGGCATCAATGGCCGACCGATTCGGGTGGTGTTGCAAGACACTGGCGGTGAAGAAGCAGGCACGATCAACGCCTTTCAAACGCTGATCACCAAAGACAAAGTCGTGGGAATTGTGGGGCCGACCCTGTCTCAGCAAGCGTTTAGTGCTGACCCGGTCGCCGATCGCGCGAAAGTTCCGGTGATTGGGCCTTCCAACACGGCCAAAGGGATTCCGCAAATTGGGGAGTATATCGCACGGGTTTCGGCTCCATCGGTGGTGGTAGCACCCAACTCTGTCCAGGCCGCACTGACGCTCAATCCGCAAATCAAGCGAGTCGCGATTTTCTTTGCTCAAAATGACGCGTTTAGCAAATCTGAGACTGAGATTTTTCAAAAGGTGGTGAAAGAGCAGGGGCTAGAGATTGTCACGGTGCAGAAGTTTCAGACAACAGACACCGACTTTCAAACCCAGGCAACCGCTGCTTTGAGCTTAAAGCCCGATCTGGCAATTATCTCTGGTCTGGCGGCGGATGGGGGCAACTTGATTCGTCAGTTACGCGAGTTGGGGTATCGCGGTCTGATTATTGGTGGAAATGGCTTAAATACGGCGAATGTGTTTCCGGTTTGTAAAGCGCTGTGTGATGGGGTTTTGATTGCTCAGTCGTATAACCCAAAATTTCCGAATGCGATTAACAAAGCGTTTAGTGAAGCCTATACAAAGGCTTATGGTAAACAGCCGCCGCAGTTTAGTGCGCAGGCATTCACCGGGATTCAGGTGTTTGTGGAGTCGCTTGAGGCGATCGCGGCGCGTAAACCTCTGGAGCAGTTCTCGCTGGAAGAATTGCGGGTCGAACTAAACAAACAGTTACTCACAGGGCAATACGACACACCTCTGGGCAAAATTTCGTTCACTCCCGAAGGGGAAATCGTGCAGGAGAATTTCTACGTCGCTCAGATCAAGATGAGTCCCGATGGGGAAGATGGTGAATTTGTCTTCTCGAAGCTAACGGCATCGGGTTTGGCTCAAACAGAGGCTAGCAGTGAACCTGCTTCGGGTTTTGCCTGGGTTTTTCAAAATATCTTGAATGGCCTGTCGATCGGCAGTGTCTACGTCATTTTTGCGCTGGGTTACACCCTTGTTTTTTCGATTTTGGGCATCATCAATTTTGCTCACGGTGCCATCTTCACCTTGGGAGCCTACTTCACTTACATGCTGATGGGGCGCAAATTTGGGTTTAACGGTTTGCTGGCAAATGCTCAATTTCCGTTGCAACTGCCGTTTGTGTCTGCGATGTTGTTGGGGGCGGTTCTGGCTGGTCTGGTTGGGGTGGCGATCGAGCGATTTGCGTTTCGTCCCCTCAGAAAGCGCGGCTCTGATCCTCTATTTACCGTGGTGTCGAGCTTGGGTGTCGCGTTGGTGATTGTCAACTTGATTCAGTACCTGGTTGGGGCTGAACCCTACACCTTTCCAAGTAACATCTACGGCAATTTGCCTGAGAGTATTAACTTTGGCAGTGCGGCGAACCCGATTACTATTCGCACCGTGCAACTGGTGATTTTGGCGGTGTCAGGGCTGATCTTGACGATTTTGACCTTTCTGATTAGTGGCACCAAGTATGGCAAAGCGATGCGTGCGGTTGCCGAGGACCCAACTACAGCCAGCCTTTTGGGCATTAATCCCGATCGCTTTGTGGTGTTGACCTTTTTTGTCAGCAGTTTTGTCGCTGCGATCGCGGGTTCACTTGTGGCTTCGAGCGTTGGCATCAGCAACCCCTACTTTGGCATCAACTACGGCTTAAAGGGCTTAGCGGTGATTGTGTTAGGTGGTTTGGGTAGTGTTCCGGGGGCGGTTGTGGGCGGCTTGCTGCTTGGCCTGTTTGAGGCGTTTGTGCCAGGTGAATACTCCGCCTTTAAGGATGCTGTCGCCTTTGGTCTGTTATTTCTGGTGTTGTTGATTCGTCCCAGTGGGCTGATGGGGCGCAGGGTAATTCAGAAGGTTTAAATTGCAGTTGGGCGTACCGTCATCTCCCTGCCCCCACGCGAATCTAATTTAACTAGAGATCATCATCTGGTTAGATTCGGCTACTATTGCGGCTTTGAGCCGTAGCAGATGCAATGTCCGCTCTAACGGGTGCGGGATTGGCAAACCGAGCGTTTGCAGCATTTGCTCAATGCGCCAGCGCCAGTCGTGGCGGGCCAAGTTGTGCTTATAGTTGCGGCTACGAATGGCTTGTAAGCGATGCGGGTCGTCTAGTAAGGAACGAATCATTTCAACGCTGCGTTGTGGGTTGTCGGGCAACTCGATTGTTGCGTCTCGCCAATTCAACAATTCATCGGCTGCGGGAGTCGTTGGGCGTTTGCCGACAATGCCACACCCGGTCGCACTGCACTCAAACCAGCGAATTGTAATAAACGGGTACGGAAACTCCCGCATGCCGGGATACATGGTGTCAAAGGCGATCGCAAGTTTGGTGCGGCGCAAGAGTTGGTAAAACAGGCGACGATCTCGGATATCCTCGCGATCGCGGTAGGGACGGTTTGGGTAAGACGACGAAGCACGCGGGGTCGCCCGGTAATAAAGCTGCTCAGAGCCAGGTTGGTTAAATGCTTCTGAAAAGGCGCGGTGAAATGCTTCAGGAATGCGCCCGTAACTCAACAGATCAATGAATCGCCCATCTTCATTGCTGCCATGTTGCAAGGCATCGCTGCCAAAGGGCAAAAATGAAACTGGAATTTGAAATGTTTGATGCAATGGCTCAACTAACTCTGGCATTGGCACAAACAAGTGATCAAACTGCCGAACATAATCGGGATAGATATCAAAATTCCACGCATCAAATACATAGGCAGCCACAATATCAAACTGCTTGCGCCAGTCTTTGATTGCAGATAAGGCGTGCAGTTGATGCCCGTGAATCGCAGGAATCAGCAGAACCTTGGGTGAATGTTGACTCGGCAGGGAAAAAGAAAGTGGCTCAAACGCACCAATTAAGCGGCGCGTCACCTTTTCTGAAAGACGATTGATCAGGGTGGGTTTGTGATGCGCACGAATTTTGACTGGACGGGCAATCGGTGCCAGAATTTGCGCTCCACAGGTTTGTACAACTAAATCTTCAAACTCAAACAAGCAATCAGTCGAAACAGTCGAAACAAGATTTCTTTGAGAGAGAATATTTAAAAACATAATTAAGTAAGTCCTCTGCTGGGGTAGCTGGGCACTCGTTGCAGAAGCAGCGCGTGCGATCGCAGGTGAAATCGGACTACAACTTTCGACCGAGAAAATCACTAAGGATTTTTACCTAAGCAAAAAACTCACCCTTTACTATCGCTGCTGTACCCGCATTTGTACTGCGCCTAACGACAGAGAACACACATTCTTTCTATAGCAATTTGAATGGAGTAAGCGTACTTGAAATAAGTCTGGGCAAATGTTTGCTAAGGCACAATTAGCACTGGACATGGCGAAAGGTTAATCACTCGGTTGGTGACGCTCTCAGCAACGCCTTCTTCAGTCAGGCCAAGGCCGCGACAGCCCATCACAATCAGATCCGCGCTCACTTCATCCGCTACGTCACAAATGACAAAGGCGGGTTTGCCTTCTCGCTCTAAAGCCTCAGCCGTCATCCCTTTTTGCGTGAAGAGGGCCTTAGCGCTTTCGAGTAACTCGGCGATTGATTCGGGCGAGGCCATCACATCGTCGGTTTCGCCAGGTTCGGGCTGTTCGACCACAGACAGCAGCACCAGCCGACTGTTGTGAACTTTTATCAAATCAGCAACGAGTTCAGCCGCTTGTCGCGATTCGCGAGACTGATCAACGGGAAACAAAATGGTTTTAAACATGTACTTCTCCTTAGCCGAAGGATCATGAGTCGGAGTGATAGGGGCGATCTGTTTGCCAAAGCCTGTAGGGTGCGGGTTCGACTTGCTTAACCAAAATCACTTAAAAGTTCGTCACAAAATCATGGAAAATAAACGAAGAGGTTACTAGGTAAAAAAACTCATTCAGTTTAGTAGGAGGTTAGTTCGGTGCCCAAAAAGACTGTAGCAAATCTAACGGCTGCTGACTTGTCTGGCAAGCGCGTATTGATGCGAGCCGACTTTAACGTTCCCCTTGATGAGCAGGGCAATATCACTGACGATACTCGCATTCGGGCGGCTCTGCCGACGATTCAGGCTCTAACCTCCAAGGGTGCAAAAGTTATTCTGTCTAGCCACTTTGGTCGTCCCAAAGGGGATGATTTCGCGGCACGTGCGACTGATAAGTTTCGTTTGACTCCGGTGGCGGCTCGGTTGTCTGAGTTGCTCGGTAAGCCAGTTGCAAAACCCAGCGATTGCGTTGGGCCAGAGGTTGAAGCAACCGTTGCTGCAATGCAAGATGGCGATGTGATCTTGCTCGAAAACGTCCGTTTTCACCCTGAAGAAGAGAAAAACGTTCCGGCGTTTGCTCAACAACTGGCATCGATCGCTGATCTATATGTCAACGATGCATTTGGTACGGCTCACCGCGCCCATGCTTCCACGGAAGGCGTGACAAAGTATCTCAGCCCTTCGGTGGCTGGGTTCTTAATTGAGAAAGAACTGAAGTATCTGCAAAGCGCGATCGAAGCGCCTCAGCCTCCTTTGGCGGCTATCATCGGTGGTTCTAAAGTTTCCAGCAAGATCACCGTGATCGAAACCCTGCTCGAAAAGGTTAACAAGCTGTTTATCGGTGGGGGGATGATCTTTACTTTCTATAAGGCGCGGGGTCTGAGTGTCGGCAAGTCGCTGGTCGAAGATGAATTTGTCGAACTGGCAAAAACCTTAGAAGCGAAAGCCAAAGAGAAAGGGGTTGAGCTGGTGCTGCCTGTGGATGTGGTGGTGGCTGATAACTTTGCCGCTGATGCCAACAGCCAAACGGTTAGCATTGACGCGATCCCCGATGGTTGGATGGGGCTTGATATTGGACCTGAGTCTGTGAAGCAGTTTCAGGCGGCACTGGCTGACTGCAAAACCGTAATTTGGAACGGCCCTATGGGTGTGTTTGAGTTTGATCAGTTTGCAGCAGGTACTGAAGCGATCGCCCATACACTGGCGGAGTTGACCGCAAAGGGTGCTATCACCATTATTGGTGGCGGTGACTCTGTGGCTGCGGTTGAAAAGGTGGGCGTGGCTGACAAGATGAGCCACATCTCAACTGGGGGTGGTGCGAGCTTAGAGCTGTTAGAAGGCAAAGAACTGCCTGGTATCGCAGCTCTAAATGATGCCTAGGCTCTAGCAAATTACGGATACAGCTAAAAACTGTAAAGATTTAATGAGCGATCGCTCCAAATGTAGGGGCGATCGCTTTTTGTCGTGAATATACTTATGTTGGTGGTTAAGCTGTTGCCAGTGCACGACCAACGGATGTTCCCTTGTGCTGCGAAACTCTGAAATTTCTTTGCAGGAGTTTTTCTGTCTAATAGTTTGAGTGAGTGAAAGCCCTGATACTCTTGGATTTTTGGATTAAAGAAAATGTGAAGAGTTCGGTAAGCACCGAGAAAGAGACTGGGCAAAGCTTTATGAATTACTTAAACTAGCACTGTGATACCACTTACAAAACCCGATTTGACATGACGGTTTATCGTAAGCGGTTTCTCTTCGATAAAGTATGCGATCGCGAAAGTCGCCACTACTGGGAGTCGTCATGTCACGTAAGCTACTGTTCGTCGTAACCCTTTCCTGCTCTGCCCTGCTATCCCCCCTGTTCTGTATTCGACCTGGGGCAGCAGAGGTGCCGTTGACTCGAGCAGTTGTCGAATCGCTGCGAAATAACGTTTTGCTCCAGCTCAAGGCTAAGCCAAGACGTCCCGCCCGCAAAGCAGATGTGATGACGCCAGGGGACACTCTTTTGACGCGCCAGTCTGCCCAGGCTCAGTTGAAATTTAACGATGGTACTCTGGCACGCGTTGGGCAATTTGCCACTTTCTTGTTTGAACCCAATACGCGCCAATTCAATCTGCGTAACGGGACGGTTCTCTTTCTGATTCCGCCTAAGCGGGGCACTACAAGGGTAATTACCCCTACCGCTGTGACGGGCATTCGTGGCTCGGTTGTGATTGTGCGCCACGATGAGGCAACTAACCGCTCCTTTATTGCCTCCGCAACCAACAGTAATGTCGAAGTAACTACCCCCGATGGCAGCCAGACCCTTGTCTTAAACGCAGGCCAGGGTGCTATTCTGCGCGATAACAAAGTTGAAGCGGTGGTGCGATTTGATGTCCAAACCTTTTACGAGACGGGTGACATCGTTCAAGGGTTGGGGCTTGACAAGGGTGACCTCAGTTCTGATCCAGATTTAGCGGCTGTTCAAGAAGAAGCGCGGGAAGCGTTAGCAACTGTTGCCCCTCTGCAAGCGGGTAAAGCGATTCAAAATCCCCCCTATATTCAATTAACCCAAACTCCAGACCCAGATATTGAAGTGCCACCTACAAGTGGCACAGTAACGGCGTTACCCCAAGCTCCTAGAAATCCGGTTCCGGTTGAATCGGTGACTGGTTCTAATGGTAAACCTACAACTCAGCCCAGTTCAGGTGACAAAGAACCGCAAAATCCCTCGGTCGCGACTCCTGGCTCTCCGGCTGGGCCAACCCAACCTGCTCAACCGAGTGGTAGCACTGGCGGCCTGGTGACAATTCCAGCAACGCCTGTTCAGCCCGGTAGTGGCGCTGGTGGACCAACCCCGACAACGCCTACTCAACCAAGTGGTGGCACTGGTGGTCTGGTGACGATTCCGGCAACTCCGGCTCAGCCTGGTGGTGGCAATGGCAACCCAACAATTCCTGCAGTGCCAGCCCAACCGGGGAATAATGGTAATCCAACGATTCCGGCAACTCCGGCTCAGCCTGGTGGTGGCAATGGCAACCCAACAATTCCTGCAGTGCCAGCCCAACCGGGGAATAATGGTAATCCAACAATTCCGGCAACTCCAGCTCAGCCTGGCGGCGGCAATGGCAACCCAACAATTCCGGCAGTGCCAGCCCAACCGGGGAATAATGGTAATCCAACGATTCCGGCAACTCCAGCTCAACCTGGTGGTGGTAATAGTGGTGTAAATCCTGCAGTGCCTACTCAGCCTGCTCCCGTACCAACTCCAGTTCCACAGCCTCAACCTCAGGTGCCGCCAGAAGTAAACCCTGTTCCGGCTCCGAACCCCGTACCAACGCCCCCGGCTCCGGCTCCGGCTCCGGCTCCACCCGGTCCTGCCCCTGCTCCAATTCCAGGTGGCCCCTCCAACCCTGGTGGTCCGGGTTCACAACCGCCAATCAATGATGGCAATGTTCCAATTTCTACGCCCAATCCGGTTCCGGTTGTGCCAGTAACGCCGACTGTACCTGTCACGCCCGTGCCAGAAGTACCTGTCGTAACGCCCACACCTCCGGTAGAAGTGCCATCCACTCCGGCACCTGTACCGACTCCTCCAGTGGAGACTCCGGTCGTGCCAACCCCCACCCCGGTGGTTGATCCTAATCTCAGCCCTAAGCCAGCGATTGAACCAATCCCAACTCCAGCACCACTTCCTACGGGGCCAAATAATACGGTGCCCTCAACGGAAGTCCCAGCTGGGGGAGCGGCTACATCGACCCAGAGCTTTTAGCGATCGCCCCCTAAATCTACAGCGTCTTGTTTAAGCGCTGCCGTAAGATGAACTCGGCGATCGCCAGGTCGAGGGGCGTGGTGATCTTGAGGTTTGTTTCTTCGCCTTCGACAATTTTGACCGGCTGACCATAGTGCTCAAACAGCGCAGCGTCGTCGGTCACTTCTAAGTTGTCGGCGCGTCCTTGAGTATGGCAGCGCATTAATTCTTCAACTACAAAGGCTTGTGGTGTTTGAGCCGCCCATAGGTTTTCGCGGGCAGGGGTTTGGCTGACAAGATGACTGGTCGAATCCACAATTTTGATCGTGTCTTTGACTGGAATCGCCGCAATTAAACCGGGGCAGGTTTGAATGGCTTCAACACACCGATCCAACAGACCAGGGGTGACGAGGCACCGCGCACCATCATGAATCAGCACCCGCTCCGCCACGACTGGCAAATTTTGCAAACCCAGATAAACCGACTCTTGCCGCGTTGACCCACCGGGGATGAGATGCACCATTTTGCTCATTCCTACGGCATTAATAATTTCTTTGAAGTCGGGAAAGTCAACAGGTTGACCTACTAACCCCACCCAGCGAATTGACTTACTCTCTCTAGCTGCCAGTAACGTCCACGCCAGTAACGGCTTACCCAGTAGCGGCAGCAGCAGCTTATTGCGATCGCTGCCCATCCGACGACCAGAACCAGCGGCTGGAATAAGTAGATACACAGCAAATTCCTCGGGTTAAATCGGGGTGGTTAAACGTAATTCTTGCAGGCCAAGGCTAGCAATCTCTCCGTCACACAGCTTCAACAACCTGAGTGGGTAAGATGCGACCACAGGCTTGACCTAATAAAACATCAAATTAAGTCATCCTCCACACTTTTTAGGGAGGAATGCTGTAACGGTTCACACCGGGGGAGCAAGCCCACAAGCAGTGCTGACGTGACTCTACCGCGAGCGATCGCCCAAAGACGAACTTTACAGCGCCACTGAGCGCAACCGAGCGATGGGTAAGTAGGTTAACTTCCGCAAACTGGGAACATAGGCACGACGATTAAACACATCGTAATCGTTCCGCTCGATTTCGTCTAAGATGCCGCGATAAAGCATCAAAGCCGCCCACACAGGGAAGCGAGCATCAGGACAGAGCGCGGTAATTCCCCTTTCTGCCCGACAGAAAAACTTGCGGGCCCGCTGAATTTGAAATTGCATCAGCCCTCGCCAGCGGTCGTCAATCGTGCCTTTCATCAAATCTTCCTCTGTGTAGTTAAACAGAGCAATCTCATCTAAAGGCAAGTAAATGCGACCCCGTCGAGCATCTTCGCCGACATCTCGCAAAATATTGGTGAGCTGGTTGGCAATGCCCAACGCAACCGCTTCTGGACCTGGATCAATCTTGGCTGCAGCGTGCAGATCCCAGGGAGCAGTACGCGCGGCGTAATCGACACCCATCACTGGGGTTGTCATTAACCCCACTGTTCCCGCGACGCGATAGCAGTAAAGTTCTAGTTCTTCAAACGTCTGGTAGCGCGATCGATACAGATCCATCCGTTGCCCCTCGATCATGTCGCGGAAGGGTTGAATCTCAATCGGAAAGCGCTGCAACGTATCAACCAGCGCCACATCCAGGTCGTCTAACGGTTCAGCCGCAAAAATGGACTCTAGATGTTGTTCCCACTGTTCGAGCGTTTCAGGGGTTGTGCGAGCGGCACGCGGCCCATCAACTAACTCATCGGTGCGACGACACCAGACATAAATTGCCCAGATCGCCCGCCGTTTTTCGGGTGACATTAACTGGGTGCCAATGTAAAAGGTTTTTGAATACTTGGCCGTTATTTTGCGACAAAGCTCATAGGAATCATCGAGAGATGCCAGATTTCTCACACCAGAAGATTTGGTCAATTTCCGCATTTCGGTTGGAACGCTTGACAGAATTGGCACGTTGTCTGGCTGCAACGAACTCATCCCAATCCCTGGTTGAGGGCTGTTGGACATGCTCTGGGTTTTGTTAGTATGTTCACTCGCAACCATTAGCCTGCATCTGTAAGGTTGGATTAGCGTTTCCAAAAAAGGGTTTTAATTTTGCGAACCAACACCTACAGGTCGGCGATCGCGACTAACAGGGGCAGCAGCCAACGGGCTGTTTACAATTGCCTGCGCTGTCAGCTTACCAGAAAGTACGGCACCCTCCATACTGCCTAGATATCGTTGCATCGTATAACTTCCTGCCAAGAAGAAATTTTCAACCGGAGTTGCCTGGTCAGGACGGCAGGCTTGCCTGCCTGGAGATGCGGTATAGACAGAACGAGGAGTTTTAACAACCTTGTATTTCAGCAGCTTAGCAGGATTGTCGCCCGTAAGATGCTGTGGAAAAAGTCGAGCCAGTTCTTCCATGGTCGCAGCAATAATTGCCTCATCGGATTGATCAATCCAATCTTTTGCTGGTGCTAAGACCAACTCAAGCATTGATCGATCCGGGTTGGCATATTCCTCGCAGGTGATGCTCATGTCAGCATAAACGCTGAGCAGGGGCGATCGCGAGAAAAGTAACTGATCGACATCTGTCATTTTGCGATCGAACCACAGGTGCAGGTTAATCACAGGCACCCCTTCTAAGCCTTCCATTTTTTGGAAGAACTCAATTTGCTTCCAGGGTTCTGGCATTAACACTTTCATGACATCGACGGGCATCGCTGAGACGTAGGCATCGGCTGTGACAATCTCATCTTCAGCACCGTCTAGACCCCGCAGCAGAAACCCACGCACCGTGCCGTCATCATTCAGCAAAATTTGTTTGAGGGGTTTCTTGGTTAGCACTTCGCCACCCCGCTCGGTGACGTAGTCTACCATTGGCTGACATAGACGTTCTGTTGGTGAACCATCGAGAAAGGCAATCTTAGAACCGTAACGTTCTTGTAAAAAACGGTTGAGTGCGGTCAGGGGCACCGTTGCCGAAACATCTTCAGGGTTGATAAACGTCAGAGCCTTCGATGCAGCGATAAAAATATCGGTGTTGACCTTTTCATCCACGCCTTGCAGGCGCAACCACTCTAGCAAGCTGTACTGATCCATCTTTTCGACATACTTTTGCCCCCGCACGATCGCAGGCAACAGCCCCATCGCAAACCGAATCTTTTGCTCCCAGGTGAGCATGTCATTGTTGCGAATGATGGAGAAAATAATATTTATGGGTGCCGGAATGTCGGGCACATCAAAGCGAGACAACACCCCAGGCTTGTCGGGTTGGTTAAAGATCAGGGTGTGTTGTTTCCATTGCAGGCGATCGCTAATGCCTAGCTCCTCGAACAATTGCAGCATGTTGGGGTATGCCCCAAAAAAGACATGAAGACCTGTTTCATACCAGTCGCCATCTTCATCTTTCCAGGCCGCAACCAGCCCACCCAGCACATCTCGGCTTTCGTAGACGATGGGTGTGTGCCCTGCATCGACCAGGTACTTAGCACATGCTAGCCCTGCTAATCCGCCTCCGGCGATCGCAACACGCATAGAACGCTTTATGTTTTCTTCAAAATTAGTTCGCTTTTATTATACGTTGCAATCCGTTACATTTCCTTGTCAACCCTGATTTCCTGCCGAAAAAATACTTTTGTCGCTATCTGGATCCTTTTTGTTGCTATCAGAGATGTCTCATTTGGCAGAGTAGTGTCGGCACAGGTAAACTAAGTAACACATTTATGCAGCGTCTCCGTGTGAATGTTTGGGAGATCGATTTTAAAAACTGCACAAGCGACCTTTGCGATCGCACCTTTTTGAATGGGATCTAGCAGAAAATTGGCTCAGTAGGAATTGGGGAAGTAGTCTCAGTTTTTCGTGTTTGAGTCAATTTTGATTCATCGGTAACGACCTGTCCCTACTTTTTTTACCCGTGCGATTCTCGTATTTCTGCGTACCAAGCTATCGTTCAAAATCCTCAATAATACGAAAACCCTAACTCTGGTACCCTCGCAATGAAAAGTGATTGGCTTCGAGAGCGGTTAGATCATTACTACGAGCAAATCAACACCATCATTCTCAGTCGGCAAAACCCCATAACAGGTTTGTTGCCAGCCAGTACAGCGATTAACGCCCATGGGGACTATACCGATGCCTGGGTGCGTGATAACGTTTACAGCATTTTGGGCGTGTGGGGGCTGGCGCTGGCCTATCGCAAGTTGGATGACAACTCTGGAAGGGCTTTTGAGCTGCAACATCGAGTCACGAAGCTGATGCGGGGGTTGCTGTTTGCCATGATGCGGCAGGCTGATAAAGTGCAGCGGTTTAAAGAAACCCAGGATCCACTTGATGCGCTGCATGCGAAGTACGACACCAAGACAGGTGGTACGGTGGTTGACGACGATAAGTGGGGTCACTTGCAGCTTGATGCAACGTCGCTGTTTTTGCTGATCTTGGCGCAGATGACGGCTTCAGGGTTGCATATTGTGTTTGACACCGATGAGGTCAACTTCATTCAAAACCTGGTCTATTACATTGGTCGCGCCTATCGCACCCCCGATTATGGAATCTGGGAACGGGGAGCCAAGATTAATCACGGCAATCCTGAGTTGAATGCTAGCTCGGTTGGGATGGCGAAAGCGGCTCTAGAAGCCATGAATGGGCTTAACCTGTTTGGTATTCATGGCGGTCAGGAAGCGGTAATTCACGTATTGCCTGACGAAATTGCTCGAACTCGCGTCACACTTGAGTCGCTGTTACCACGGGAATCTAGCTCCAAAGAAGTGGATGCGGCGCTGCTCAGCGTGATTGGGTTTCCTGCATTTGCGGTGGAGGAGAATAGCCTCTGCGATCGCACCCGCCAAAAGATCATCGACAAGCTCCAGGGGCATTATGGTTGCAAGCGGTTCTTGCGAGATGGGCACCAAACGGTAATTGAAGATCACTCGCGGCTGCACTATGAACCGTGGGAGTTGCAGCAGTTTGAGCATATCGAGTGTGAATGGCCACTGTTTTTCACGTACTTACTGCTGGATGCTCTGTTCCGGGGCGCTCGCGAGCAGGTCGAAGCCTACCAGACCCGATTAGCCGCTGTGCTGATTGAGCGAGACGGGCACCAGCTTCTCCCCGAACTGTATTACGTGCCGAAAGAGGCGATCGAGGCTGAGCGCCAGAATCCGGGCAGCCAGGAGCGGTTGCCCAATGAAAACTTGCCGCTGGTGTGGGCGCAAAGCCTTTACTTTTTGGGGCAGATGTTAACCGAAGGGTTAATTACCCCGGGTGATATTGATCCCCTGGGGCGGCACCTTCATATTCGCCACCAACGGCAACCAATTGTGCAGGTTGCTTTGCTCGCAGAAAACGATGCGTTGCAAGCCCAACTCGCTGCCTACGGTTTCTTTAGCCAAACTCCCCAGCAGCTTGAGCCGATCCATGTGCGGCAAGCGCAAGAGTTGTCAACGGCTTACACTCAGATTGGCCGCAACGATAAGTTAAAGCTGAGCGGTCGCCCAAAGCGTCGCCTGCGGAGTCTAACTACGGCGCGAATTTACCGGATTTGTGGTGAAACAATTGTGTTTTTGCCCTCGTTTTTAGACCAGCAGCAGTTTTACCTGACGTTTGATACGAAGTTTCTGATTACCCAAATTCGCGCGGAGATTGCTTACACGCAGCGCCACTGGAGTTTGCTGGGCCGCCCAACTATGACGCTGCTGCTGACCGACTCGATGTTAAAGACCAAGGATGGCAGCATTGATCCCGCGCCGTTATTAGCTTTGCTGCAAGAGTTAAAAGCAGGCAGTTGTAATGGCGTGCAAGTCAAGCTGGGGCAACTCAATCAGTTAATGCTGACAGCCAGTACGGAGCGGTTTGAGTTTTTGCACGACTTTGAGTTTGCCCAAGCCGCTGTGCGAAATGCGCGTCCTGACTGTCGCTATCTTGCGTTTAATCCCCGACGGAGTATACCCCTCAGCATCACGCAAGAATTTACGCTTGAAAGTGAAACCGATATCAAACCGTTACTCAACAGTCTGCGCCAATCGGATAACCTCTACGAGCAAGTTGAGTTGCTGAGTGCGCTGATTCGATTGCGAGGGTTTGAGTTCGACACGGGCTTAGGGCAACCGGAACGCGCTGTTACTGTCAGTGACCTGCTCAGCGAAATCTACCGTAAAGCTGGGGAGCATAAGCTATGGGGTGTTGTGCGCCGCGTAGCTGGCTTAAATGACCAGGTGAGTATGAGCCTTTCGGATGCTGTAACGGATATTCTGGTTCGACAAAAGCAGATTGCAGTGGGACGCGCTTACAGCGAAGCTTCTCTAATTACTCAGCCGATGGGGCCAGAAGAAATTATGGAGAAGATCAAGGAGTTTTGCCGCGAAGACATCCGCGATCGCGTCTTAACTCAAGAGATTTTGATTTACTTGAGTCTCTTGATCCGCTCAGAACCCGCTTTGTTTAAGGGCTTTTTGACGATTCGGGTGGGCTACATGATTTTGCTGCTCACTGCCGAACTGGCTCAACAAGAGAACTTGACCCAAGACGAAGCCTACGACCACTTAATGCAGTTGAGTCCGCATGAGATTCAGAGCCGCTTGCGTCATGTGCTGGCAGGGTTTGAGGGACTTGACAAGACGGTGTTTGAGCAAGAATCGTTGACGGCCAACCAGGAAGTCACGGCGATCGAGTGGGTGGTTCGGGAAGAGAATGAACCGGATGCTCCTGCAAGTGAGAACTGGTTGCGTAAACGTCAGCTCGATGGCTCGATTAACCGGGTGCCAACGGACTTTTACCCCAGTGTTTGGCGCGTGTTAAAGCACTGCCGGGGCCTGGTCGTTGGGGATAAGTTTGAACGACGCAATCGCCTTGACCACGAGATTGTGCTAGAGATGACCCCCGGCGAAAAGAACTTTGCCCTGCGGGTTGAGCATTTGCTAAACAAGATTCAAGCGCCAGAGTATCACCAGGTCAATGTGGAAGCCTTGATGGAGTTAGCCGCGATCGCAGATAGTAACCCTGACTTGCAGATTCAGGACTACATCGTGCTGGATGTGTTGATCGGGCACGCGGTGCGACTCGCATTTCTCGATGCAAATCCCCAATTGGTCGGCAACTACGCCAACCACAAGGCGGCGGCGTGGCGATCGTTCTATGAAACCTCTCCCTATGACTGCGCCCGTTACATCGCCAAAGCGCTGCAATTCCTGACACGCCCACGCCCATCCCGTCGCCAGGACGCAGCAGAAGTAGCGGACAAGCAACCCCAGCAGGTTTAGCGAGTGGCGCTCAAGGGGTGTTTGTTGCATGTCATCGCGATCGCTCGATCAAACTCAAACCCCCCTATTGTCCCAGTTGCAGGAATGCGCCCAGCGCGACTATGCGCCTTTTCATACGCCAGGGCACAAGCGGGGGCAGGGGGCTTCAGCACGCCTCCAGTCCTTGCTCGGAACTGAGGTTCTGCGAGCCGATTTGCCAGAATTGCCAGAGCTAGACAATTTGTTTGCGCCGAGTTCGGTGATTCAACAGGCGCAAGAACTGGCTGCTGCTGCTTTTGGTGCTGATCAGACCTGGTTTTTAGCGAATGGCTCGACCTGTGGAGTTGAAGCGGCAATCCTGGCGACCTGCCAACCTGGGGACAAAATTCTGCTGCCGCGCAACGTTCACCAATCGGCGATCGCGGGTTTGATCCTGTCGGGGGCTGTCCCGGTCTACCTGCTGCCAGGGTATGACGCGATGACGGACTTACTCTACACCGTGACACCAGAGCAAGTTGCCGCTGCACTCCAACAACATCCCGATGCGAAGGCGGTTTTGCTGGTTTCCCCGACCTATCACGGAGTCTGTGCCGATATCGCTGCGATCGCTCAGATCGTCCATAAAGTCGGCATTCCCCTGCTTGTGGATGAAGCGCACGGGGCGCACTTTGGCTTTCACCCAGACTTGCCAACTTCGGCACTGTCAGCCGGAGCGGATCTGGCAGTGCAATCTACCCACAAAACGCTAGCGGGTTTGACCCAGGCCGCGATGCTGCACCTGAAGGGCGATCACATTCCCCCTGAGCGGATCCAGCAAGCCCTTCAGTTAGTGCAATCGACGAGTCCCAGTTATCTGTTGTTGGCTTCCTTAGATGCGGCTCGACATCAAATGGCGATGGAGGGGAAAGTGCTGTTAGAGCAAACGTTAGAGTTAGCGACCTGGGCGCGATCGCAACTGGCGAACCTGCCCCACTTAAGTCTTTTGTCTGAAGCTGAGGTTGGTAAACCTGGATTTTTTGCCCTTGACTCCACCCGCTTGACGGTTGATGTTCGACACACAGGACAGGACGGCTTTGCGCTAGATGAGCGGCTACACACCCAATATGGAGTTACCGCCGAGCTACCCGCTTTACATCACTTAACCTTCATCCTCAGCTTGGGCGATCGCCCCTCCAGTGTGCAGCGATTGGTGCAGGGGTTTCAGGCCATGCTGAAAATGCTCCCGCCAGCGTCGCCAGCGTCGTTGCCGTCTCAACTGTTTCTCCAACCGTGGCAGGCTCCCTTAACACCCCGACAAGCCTTTTTCGCTAAAACTGAGCAGGTTGCGATCGCGGATGCGGTTGAGCGCATTTCAGGGGAGCTGGTCTGCCCCTATCCACCGGGGATTCCGGTCTTGATGCCAGGGGAAGTGGTATCAGAAGTCGCGATCGCGCACTTGCAAACAGTATTGGCTGCGGGTGGCAGTTTGACGGGTTGCGCGGATCCGACGTTGCAAAGCTTAAAGGTTGTTTGTCGGTAAGCCGCAACCCTTGCCAATACCATAGAGATACAAAGTCTTGGTTTTAAGCCCTCAATGCCAACTCCTCAATTCACAATTAATCTCGTCGAAGGCTCGGTTTCATTAAATTTCTCGCGTGAGGCCGCTCTGGCTTTGCAAGCAGAAATTGCCCAACTCACGCAGGCGTTAAAGGCATCGGCGGTGAAAGCGACCCCCGGTGGTAAAGCCGCTCCCCAAAAGCCAATGGAGTATCGCCACACTGGGGATGTTTTTTTGGAAATATTTTGCAACCCCAATATTTGGGCTTCGCCCTACGCCGCTAAGGTGCTCGTGACCCTGCGCGATGAACGAATTCGGCTGACAACTGAAGCCGAACTGAGTCGCTTGATTGAGGACATTCAGACCTACTTAGATCAGGTGTAGCAGTCCACTGAGTTGGCATAGTGGCGCGATCGCGGCCAGTTTTCTGAACGATTCACGCCAGATTGGGAGCGGGTGTCCCTGCGCAAAAAACGGTATCAATCGATTCTCTACCCACCAAATCGGTTAAATCGGTGCGGTAAAATCAGGTCAACTGTTGCGGATTAACCATTCCGATTCGACTGAGTCGTGCTAGAAAGAGTTGCGAATTGTAGAAATCCGATTTGGGTGTGAGCCAGCAACTGGTAGAGAGAAACTCTTATCAGTGCTGCTAACAAACGATGGAAACTTTACTCAGTAATGAGTTAGCCCTGGTCAGCTCGATCTCGGTTTGACCTCATTACAACGCGATCGCTAGGCAATTTAAATTCCACCTAAAAATACACTGTTAACGGGTTAGAGGCGGTGAAAAGGCTAGTATGAACACTGAAGAAATTTTACAGACGGCGCAAAAAGGGTTTCACATTACGTTAGGCGCTACCGCTACCTTGATTGAATCTCTGCAAGACGCACAAAAACGCGAAGAAAATGCGGCAAAGTTGCGGCAAGATTGGCAGACGTTGTCAGAGGAGCTAGCTCTAAAAGGGCGAACCACCGAACAAGAGGCCCGCGTTTTTGTTGACAGCATTATGAATCGGCAGTCTCAATCATCTAGTACGTCACCGAATACTTCCTCTACGGCAAGCGGCCCTGCGGCTCCCCCCGAAGTACAGCAAGATATTCAAAGCTTGACCGAGCAATTGGCAAGTTTGCGCCAAGAACTAGAGCGTTTGCGAAACGAACGCTCTTCAAATTAATCAACTTAGCCAGCAGAAAAGAGGGAACAATGTTAGGCAGAAAATTAATCTGCTAGCAACGTTGCCTCTTTTCTGATTTCTATGGAGTGTTAGTCGTTTTCCCACTCTTCTTTGCCGACGAGATCACCAATGCGATCGCGCAGCAAGAAATCGCACCGTTCTAGTTCGCATTCGATGCAAACCCATTCACGTGGTGGAATGAATTGGCAGAGGGTATAGATTGGTTGACTACGACTCACAAGCCCTCTTCGAATCAACTCGCGAGCTTCATCTTGAATAACGTTTAAGGAGTACTGGACGGACTGAAGCATGACCACCCTCTCGAGCTAATGTGTAGGTCTAACGGCAATAACAGGATTTAACAGCTAAAAAGTAGAAGCAAATCCTTAAATCAACTAAGCGGAGCTTATGGGGAAGACTAAAGGTGAACTAGCTATTTCAATAGCCTAACGCTAAATTCTGTAGTTCTGTATACTGAACCATCTACATTCTCAGACCATAAAACCTATGAAAATGTTAAGAAAAGTTCGTTAAGTCATTAAACTCTGACTAAGTTTCTCCACATCTTCACAAATAATCTATGTGCAACCGTGCTTTCACCCAGATCTCTTAAAGATTGAGTTAAGTTGTTTTCAAAAGTTTAAGATAATTTACCTGGAACTGTGACTTTCGATAGTTGCTTTTCGCCTTTGAGTGCAAAACTCTACCGCAAGGCATAATGCACTTTTCATACTTTCGGCGCGAGCCTTTCCAGAGCCAGCGATATCAAAGGCTGTGCCATGATCAGGAGATGTACGCACAAAGGGTAAGCCAATTGTTGTATTGACTGCCTGGTCAAAGGCCAGCAGCTTGAGCGGAATTAAGCCCTGATCGTGATATAGCGCTAAATAGGCATCCTGTTTCACAGCCTCGGCGTCACGATACCAAGCCTCTCCCGCATTGACCCAGAGCGTATCGGGTGGCACCGGGCCGCGAATCTGGGGATTGTCAAACTGAGCGCGAGCTGACTCAACCCAAGCGCGTAACCAGTCTTTTTCTTCGGCACCCAGTTGCCCTTCCTCCCCAGCATGGGGGTTGAGTGCCGCGATCGCCAGGTTGGGTGTCTCAATCCCAAAATCGGCCTTTAAACACTCAATCAGCAACTTCAACTTGCGTGTCATCAACTCAGGGGTGAGTGCATCAGGGACTTGCCGGAGGGAAATATGCGTGGTCGCCAGCAAGGTGCGAAAGACCCAGTTCGTATAGGGCGATCGCGCGACAAACAACATGCCAAACTGATCAATGCTAGATTTTTGGGCGAGGAGTTCCGTTTGACCGGGATAGTGATGTCCGGCGGCTTGCCACGCTGATTTGGCGATCGGGGCGGTGACAATCCCGGCAAATTTTCCCGTTAGAGCCTGGGCGATCGCGGTGTCGAGATAGCGAAAACTGGCTTCTCCACTCGCCGCATTGCCAACCCCAAGCTGAATCTGAGCTTCTAACTCAGGCTCCAGGGGAACGTCTAGCAGGGTTAACTGATCGGGTTCGGCCAGGGGTAAATCTGGGTTTTGCTGGCGCAGATGGTCGTAGGTTTTGAGCAACTGAGATCGGGTGCCGATGACGGTGAGTTCTGCGGGCAGAAGTGCGGTTCGATTTGCCAGTGCTTTAAGCACGACTTCTGGGCCAACCCCAGCCGGATCACCTAGCGTTACAGCGATCGCGGGAATATGTGAAAAGGATGAGTGCTGCTGCATAGCTACCAGAAGTGCTGCCGTTCTGATCTAGAATTCTTAATGCAGGTTACTAAAAAGTCATATACATCTGCACGTGCTGCATGTTGCTACTTTAAGGGAGAAAACAATGGGTGAAATTTTTGGCGTTGCACTAATCCCCCCTGTGCTGGTCATGATTGGCTTAGGGGTTGGCTTTCTGCTGCTCAAACTGCAAGGTGGTGAAGAATAGGCGATCGTCGGCTAGTCTTCAGGTTCATCTAAGTGTTCAGCCACCTCTCGATACAGATTGAGAACGTGGCTGTCCTTTAAACAATAAAAAACATTGCGTCCTTGCTTGCGGTAACTCACCAAACGCATGGCACGCAACGCCCGTAATTGATGAGAAACAGCGGATTCTGACATCTTCACTGCAGCCGCCAGATCACAAACGCATAATTCTTGCTCTGCGAGTGCCGACACAATTCGCAGACGATTGGCATCACCTAATAAGCTAAAAAACTCGGCCATCCGCTGAGCTTTCTCTTCACTCAAAATTTGAGCGTGAACTTGTCGCACACTACCCAAATTGACTGGATGCAGCACTGAGCAAGCGGGAGAGTCATTCGCTTTAGGAGGAATGGCGTTTGGTTGAGGAGCATTAACCATGGCGATCGCCCAATTACTAAAGCAACACAGAAATTTATCTAACTTATCCTCAGCCTAACGCAGAACGATTCGGCTGATCTATTAGGGTTGCGCTCAATTGTTACTTCTAATAGGCAACAAGAAAAATCAGGGATCGCTCCTCATTTAATGATAGGATCTTAGGAAAAGTTAACAAATCATCTAATCTCCCATGACCCTATTGATTGTGGGTGCGACAGGCACTCTGGGTAGACAGGTTGTCCGCCGCGCTTTGGACGAAGGTTATCAGGTTCGGTGTTTGGTACGTAGCTTTAAGAAAGCCTCTTTCTTAAAAGAATGGGGTGCTGAGCTAGTACCTGGAGATTTACGCCAACCTGAAAGTCTGAAAGCGGCTCTGCAAGGGGTAACCGCTGTCATTGATGCAGCAACTACGCGCCCGACAGATTCCGCCAGCATTCGCCAGGTCGATTGGGATGGCAAGGTGAATTTGATTCAGGCCGCGAAAGAAGCCAACATTGAGCGGTTTATCTTTTTCTCGATTTTGGATGCTGAGAAATATCCGGATGTGCCCTTAATGAATATTAAGCATTGCACTGAGTTGTTTCTGGCTGAATCGGGCTTAAACTACACCATCTTGCGTCCCTGTGGTTTTATGCAGGGTTTAATTGGACAATACGCGATTCCAATTCTTGAAAATCAGGCGGTGTGGGTGACGGGTGAGAGCGCACCGACCGCTTATATGGATACACAAGACATTGCTAAATTTGCAATTCGGGCACTCAAAGTCCCTGAAACTGAGAAGAAAACCTTTCCAGTTGTGGGTTCGCGGGCCTGGGGTGCTTACGAAATTATTCGACTGTGTGAACGGCTATCAGGCAAGACGGCTCGCGTATCTCGGATGCCGCTGGGCTTAATGCGAACCATGCGAAAGATTACGCGCTTCTTCCAATGGACTTGGAATGTGTCCGATCGGCTCGCCTTTGCTGAAGTGGTTGCCGCTGGGAAACCCTTGACTGCTTCCATGGATGAGGTCTATCAGACATTTGGCATTGACCCGGCTGAGATCACTACGCTCGAAGCTTACTTGCAGGAGTACTTCAGCCGGATCTTGAAGAAGCTGAAAGAATTAGAAGCCCAATTGCCCAAGTCAAAGAAGAAGCAGATGAGCAAGGAGCGGACTTATCCCCGCTTTTAGCGATCGCTCACTGGTGAATCAACCATCTGCGATCGCCCACTTGATGCTATATTCCCAAGAAATCCCTTTTTAACCGTTCATCTTTTTTGTACTCGTGCCCAAAGCTGGCATTATTTACAACGATGCAAAGTCGGCTGCCTGTCAAGCTGCAGATGAGCTAAAAGGCAAGCTAGAGCTGTGTGGCTGGGAAGTGTATCTCGCGACAGGCGTGGGTGGCATTTTAGGCTACTCGCGGCCTGACAGTCCCGTTTGTCACACACCGATTGATCGACTCAACCCGCCTGGGTTTGATGCAGACATGCAATTTGCGATCGTCCTGGGTGGCGATGGCACTGTTTTATCTGCCTTTCGTCAGGTCGCTCCCTATGGCATTCCTTTGTTGACGGTGAACACCGGACACATGGGCTTTTTGACTGAAGCTTACTTAAACCATTTGCCTCAAGTCGTTGAGCAGATGGTGAGTGGAAGTTATGAAATCGAAGAACGAACCATGTTGATGGTGCAGGTGCTTCGAGAAGATGTGGTGCTGTGGGAAGCGCTCTGCCTCAATGAAATGGTGATTCACCGGGAACCGTTGACCAGCATGTGTCACTTTGAAGTGCAGATTGGTCGGCATGCCCCGGTTGATATTGCTGCCGATGGTGTGATTGTCTCGACTCCAACGGGTTCGACGGCTTACTCGCTGTCGGCAGGTGGCCCCGTGATTACGCCGGGGGTGCCAGTCTTGCAACTGGTGCCGATCTGTCCGCATTCGCTTGCGTCACGGGCGCTGGTGTTTGCCAATACAGAGCCAGTTCTGGTGTTTCCGGCGACGCCAAACCGCTTGGTGATGGTTGTCGATGGTAATGGTGGTTGTTATGTGTTGCCCGAAGATCACATCAAGATTCAGAAGTCGCCCCACCCGGCAAAGTTTATTCGGCTCCAACCGCCAGAATTTTTCCATATATTAAGAGAAAAATTGGGTTGGGGTTTGCCCCATATTGCTAAGCCGACCTCAGTTGAGCTGCCCTAGGCCGATCCCCAAAAGACCAAGCCGCTTGCTCGATTTTGTGGCGAAACGACTAGAATGTGATAGCCCACCTTCCCGACTGAGGCACCTATGTCCGTCGAAGTGAATCCGTGTGTGCTGCTCGTAGAACCGGATGAATCGTTAGCCGAAAACCTCAGCCTTGATCTGAAAGAGGCTGGTTATGACACGCTGATTGCAACGGATGCGATCGCGGGTCTGCGGTTTGCTAACGAAAAAGAACCCGCCCTGATTGTGATTGATCGGTTGTTGGCGGGTGACTCTGGCTTAACGTTTTGTACCCGGTTGCGATCGCTGGGTAACTGCACGCCCGTTTTAATGTTGATGGTGCGCGACAGCATTGAAGATCGCATCGCTTGTTTAGAAGCAGGTGCTGATGACTACTTTCTGAAGCCTTATCGCAGCGAAGACTTTCTTAAGTTGGTGCGGCTTTATCTCCAGCCTGACACGCATAGCAACGAAAAACTCCGGTTTGGTGATTTGATGCTTGACCTGGCCACGCGCCGCGCTTTGCGAAATGGTCGCACGATTGACCTGACTATGAAAGAGTTTGAACTGTTGAAATATTTGATGGAGCATCCGCGTGAGGTGCTAACCCGGGAGCAGATTCTCGAAAATGTTTGGGGATATGACTTTATGGGTGAATCGAATGTGATTGAGGTTTACATTCGTTACTTGCGCTTAAAGGTGGAAGACGAAGGCGAAAAGCGCCTGATTCAGACCGTTCGTGGCGTTGGTTACGTGCTGCGTGAGTCTTAACGTTAGCTCTGCAACATTGAGCCGTTCACCTGCGTCTATGAGCTGAATGAATTTTAGAGTGTTGAAGTAAAGTTATGCGGCTACGGTTAAGGTCTTTTCTGTTCCTGCTTTTAAGCGGATTGATTGTTAGTTGTTCTTTTTGGGTGCCAGCGGCATCCCCCGATCAGGAGGGAAACTTGGGTCAAACCCTACCGATTTCTGCCCAGGTTGAGATCGCCAATCAGGTGATTGAGCTGGAAGTGGCGCGGACTCCGGCTGAGCAGGCAATGGGTTTGATGTATCGCGAGAGCCTACCCGATAACCGTGGCATGCTGTTTATCTTCAACCCACCCCGTCCGGTCGGTTTTTGGATGAAGAATGTCCGTTTTCCGCTGGATATGGTGTTTTTACGGAATCAAAAAATCATTCAGATTGCCAGTGAGGTGCCACCTTGCGAGGCCAAACCCTGTCCTATCTATAGCCCTCCGGGCGTGGTTGATCAGGTGATCGAGCTACGGGGTGGGCGTGCTAAGGAATTGCAACTAAAGCAAGGCGATCGGGTTGAAGTGGAACTGCGTTCATAAAAATTCAGACTTGTTCTAAAATTTACAGAACTTCTCAGAATTGTTTAACTCTTTTCTGAAGATATACGGTAATCTATCTAGACATAGAAGACAGGATTTTCTGCTTAAGTCAAAGATTCACCGAGATTTCTTGGTAAGCGTCTGTCCTTTGAGCAATAAATTTCTGTTTACTCCTCTAAGTTGGTGACAAACCCAAGTCGGAAACTCCTTTTCGTTTTGGGAGTTGACTTAACCTTTAGAGAGACTTGGGTAAGCGTGTGAGGCAGAGAGGTACAGGTTGCTAATTGGCTTGTTGTCAGTCTTGATGATTTGACAAGGGTTGTAAGTGATATCTGTGTTTTCGATCTGAGCCACTTCAGTAGGAGTGCGAAGACATCTAAGGCAATTCTTAAGCATATCTGTAGATTTGCAGATGCTTCCGAGAAATCTGTCCGGTAGCCTTGGATTCACGATTGCTTTCACTCTAGCGATCGCGAATTTACTGGATCTGTCGTGTAGACGCTTAAATGTCTGCCACAGATTTGGTTCATTTTTATATTTGTCATTCACAATGGAGATTCCAAAAATGAAAGCCCACCAGGAGGTGAGACGTTAATGACCCCTGCAACCTATGCCAGGTTGATCCGCTTTTTGCAAGAAGAGTTAGCCATTTCGGCATCGTCACTGGCTCTTGCTCTACGTCATGTTGAACAAGATCCGGGTCCATTACCCATGGTTTTGTGGCAATACGGTCTGGTCACTTTAGAACAGCTTGATCAGATTTATGATTGGCTCGAACAGGCGTAATCGTTCTCACAAAAAGAAGGACAGCTAAGGTATGAAACCTTCCAACCAATGAAGCGGGTCTGTAACGAGGCCCGCTTTGCGCTTAATCAGGCAGGTTCTGCAAGCGACGACTGTTAGAATGATGTGCGTGCGTGTAAAGAAGGTTTACTGTCTGACCATCCTGGTTGAGAGTTAATAATTGTGTCTGGTCTATCGCTAAAAGAGAAATAATTCGATACATTTAGCGGTCTCTTTAGCAACCAGCGATCGCCGTCACCATCAACACCGTTGTTATCCACTACCTTTTTTAGTAGCTACGAAATGAGTAAGCTGATCCGTAAGTCCGCCCATTTCCAATAAAGCCGTTGACCGTTTCAAATGGGTGACTGATCGCTAAATTGCCCTGACGATTGCCCCTTGTGATTGGTTTCTAATGAGCTATTGCTTAAATCCGTATTGCCAGCATCCCAATAACCTAGAATCTGCTCGCTTTTGTATTAATTGTGGGTTTCGGCTGTTGTTGGGCGATCGCTATCGGGCGATGCAACAAATTGGGCAAGGCGGGTTTGGCAAAACGTTCTTAGCGGTTGACGAATACAAGCCATCGCGGCCCCGTTGTGTGATTAAACAGTTTTTTCCAGAGCGACAGGGCACCACGGATCTGGCGCGATCGCACGAACTGTTTGAACGAGAAGCGATTCAACTGGAGCGTTTGGGCAATCATCCTCAAATTCCAGAGTTGCTCGCGCATTTTGAGCAAGATGGCTACCACTTCTTAGTGCAGGAATATATCGATGGTGCCAACCTGCTACAAGAGATCGGCCAAAAAGGAGCCTTTAGCGATCGCCAGATCTGGCAGTTGTTAGTGGATTTGTTGCCCGTGCTGGACTATATCCATGAGCATCAGGTGATTCATCGCGATATCAAGCCGCAAAACATCATTCGGCGACGGAATGGGCAACAGTACGTGCTGGTCGATTTTGGTGCGGCTAAGTCGATTAACGCGAATGACCTGGTGCATACGGGCACGAGTATTGGCAGTCCCGAATTTGTGCCACCCGAACAGGTGATCGGCAAAGCCACTTATGCAAGCGACCTCTACAGCCTGGGTGTGACGTGTCTCTACCTGTTAACAGGGGTGCGTCCCGCCGATCTGTATGACACCGAAGAAGGCTTGTGGAACTGGCAACCGCGCCTAGTTTTACCTGTGAGTACGAGTTTGAGCCATGTCCTCGATCGCATGATTCAAGGGCCGGTGAAGCGGCGTTATGGGTCAGCCGCTGAAGTCTTAAAGGATTTGCATCACCCTGATTTGTTAGCGCAATTAGCAGCGGAGAGTGCGACTGTCATTCAACCGCAACCCCTGGTAGCGACTCCACCACCTGATCTAAAACCGGAGCCAACCTCGTTTGCCACAACGCGCATGCCAGCCAGCCGACTGAATCTGAGCGATCGCTGGGTTTGCACGCAGACCTTGAGTGGGCATCAAAACTGGGTGCGAGCGGTGGTGGTGCATCCTAACAACGAGCTACTCATTAGTGGGAGTGGCGACAAGACGCTGCGCTTCTGGCGCTTGCCTGATGGCGAGTTGATACGTGAGATTGTGGCGCATACGTCGTGGGTGCGGGCGATCGCGCTCAGCTCTGACCAGCAAACGCTTGCGAGTGCCAGCAATGACCGCACCATTAAGTTGTGGAATTGCCACACCGGTGATTTGCTCAACACCCTAACCGGCCACCAGGACTGGGTGCGAGCCGTAGTCTTTAACCCTGGCGGACAAGTTTTGTTTAGCGGTAGTCAAGATAAGACGATTCGCGTTTGGGATGTCGCGACCGGAAAATCACTGCTTGCTTTGAATGGGCATGAACATTGGGTTGTTTGCTTGGCCTGTGGCAAAACCGCCGACGGAAAGGTGCGCTTGTTTAGCGGCAGTCGAGACGCCACAATTCGAGTCTGGAGCGGTAACAATGGTGCATTGCTGCAAACCCTGAGTGGTCACGAAGGCACTGTCAATGCGCTTGCTCTGCATCCCAATGGCAAGACGCTGATTAGCGGCAGTGATGATGGCACGATTCGCCTGTGGAACTTGCAGACGGGGCATTGCCTGCAAAACTTAACAGAAAACGCTGGAGCTGTTTATGGTTTAGCGATCAGCTCAGATGCAAATTGGCTAGTCAGTGGAGGACAGAACAAGGCGCTAAAAGTGTGGCATTTGCCAACGCGCACCCCTCAGGCCGATCTGACAGGGCACGCAGGTTGGATTTGGGCGATCGCGTTTAGCCAAAATGATGAATTCCTCGTGAGCGGCAGTTGGGATGCCACCGTCAAAATCTGGCAACGCACCAGCCGTCCCCCCCAGGCTTGAGCTTGACTAGGTGCGCTGCATCACCAAAATCGAATCTTCGTGTGTCGTTTGCACTGCCAATCGCTGCTCAGTTGTTTCAATCGCAAGTGTCCCAAAAGTTGAAATGACCTGGCTGAGTTGAATGTGTCGAGCCGGTTTACTAAACGCAAACACACAATAACCACCCGGTTTGAGAACGCGGGCAAGCGTGGCGAGGCAGGCACCCATGCGATCGCGAAAATCATGGGATTGGATCAACGATTCATGCAGGGTTTGCCACTGCGAATGACCTAAAAAGTGTAGCCGCAATCGATGATCGCGCACATAGCCGCACGCCCCAGGGTAAGGTGGAGCCGTGATGATGGCATCTACTGACGCATCTGCTAACGGCAGAGTGGCTGCATCCATCTGCCAAACCTGAGAGCGTCGCTGCCCCCATGTTTGCGGAAAGGTCGCGTGCTGATACAACCGCCGAATTTTGGTCAGCAGGCGCGATCGCACATCCCGATATTCATACAACTCAGGATATTGCTCAGGCGGGTAAGAGGCTTTCCGTAAATAAGGAGATGTTTGGCTCGTCGGGTAAGACAAATAGCCCGGTCGCGTGTGGTGCAAAATGCCCAGCAAACACGCCATTAAAAAGAAATTTTCTTGCGGTTTGAGCAGCTCAAAAGCAGCCCCAATCTCGCGTAGTGTATCGGGTTGAAAGAATGCCTGCACCCAGGCAGAGTGCTGGTTTAAGTCAAACGTGGGAGCCAGCGTCTCAACCTGATCGACGATCGCGATCGCCTGTTGAACCGCCAACCTTACACTATTGGGCATTTCAAGCTTGGCGCGAGTCAAAGCATAGGCATAGGGGTTGAGGTCGTTTGCCCAGGCAAGGCGATCTGCTGCCGCGACTTCAAAGGCGACCGTCCCCGAACCCGAAAAAGGATCCAGCACAATATCCCCTGGCTTTGAGTAGAGGTCGATCAACACTTGCACCACAGCAGGGGATAAGCGGTGTTCGTAAGGCGAGAGTTGATGAATGTTCGATCGCGATCGCTCAAAGGATCGATACCAAAGTGCCTGGTCGAGCTGACGCGCCGTTTCAGGATTTTCAAACAGGTTGAGTTGTCTGCCCTCGCGAAAGGGTGGCTCGGCGATCGCGGCGAGTGGGCGATCGGTTGTGGTCTGGCTGCGTCGTCTCATTGTTCTGACTCGGTTAGCAGTTGAAACGACGCGAGAAACCCATCAATACTCTTGGTCAAGTTTCGCTCGACCTTGCTATCAACTAAGGTCAAGACTTGATACAAACGCTTGTTGACGAAGTAAAAACGGGCTTTGCCAACCCAGCCATCGGCCTGTCGAAACCGAATCTCCCTACCAGGGTAATCACCCAGACTGATTTTGCGTTCTGACAAGAGGGTGGCTCGATTCGACTTCAGCATGCCATCTCGCCCTGAGTTGAGGGATGCCTCAATCACATCAGGGGAGACAGTCTCTTCCTCAATGAAGTTGAAGTCGTTGTAAGCAACGGCGTACATGCTCGATTCTTGTTCGCGAAACACATACAGCATGGTCACGGTTTCTGCGATCGCATCCGTAATTGGAACGGTCCGCTGCAATGTTTGGGGCGTCCCCGGAAACAGGATCGAGAAACCTCCAGCTTGAGAAACATGCCTGCGCCAAACCGACTGGGCCACTTGCATCGGTGGTACAGAGGCCAAAATCACAGGTGTGGGCACTCCTAAGAGCGAACCCAGCAGCAGGGCAAACGTAAACAGACGAGCGATGACCATGGTTGGATAAGAAGATTGAAAATCGATGCTGAAGGTTACTCCAGGCTTAGGTTTGGGGCGAAAAACGTTCTTTTACCTTCGCCTGCTCAGTCTGAGAAGCCGAGTGCTTGCCGCAAGGCTTGCCGCATCACATCGACGGGTACTTCTTGTTGCAACCAGATTTGCAGCGCGGCGGATCCCTGTTGAACCAACATCTCTAAGCCATCGATCGCCATCAGCCCCCTCTCTGCGGCAAGTTTCAGTAACTGCGTCGGGTTTGGTGTGTAAATCAAGTCATAGACAATGCTGTTTGATGGCAGTTGGGCGATCTCAGCCACGGTCAGGGGCGAGGCATCAGTTTGAGGATGCATCCCAACGGGGGTGGTATTGACCAGTAGATTGGCTTCTACCAGACGGTTAGGCAGCTGCTCCCAGGTATCGACTAAGAGGCGATCGCCCAGGTCTGAGTTTTGCCAACTGGCGTGAAACACTGCTAACTTTGCGGCATCGCGTCCAATCACCATGATGGATTGGCAACCTAACTGGGCACATCCCGCCACTACTGCCCGCGCCGCACCACCACAACCGAGCACAACCGCCTGGGTTTGGCTCCAATCGTGGGCGATCGCCTGTAAGGGTGCGAGAAACCCAACCACATCTGTGTTGGTGCCACTCCAACCCGTTTCGGTGCGCCAGACCGTATTGACAGCCCCAATTGCCTGGGCGACTTCTGAGACTTCGGTGAGGTAAGGCAAAATAGCCTGCTTGTGGGGAATGGTCACGCTAAAGCCCCGCACGCCAATTGCGGCAAATCCTTGAATAGCTGGCTCTAATGCCTCTGGATGAATCGCAAACGGCAGATACACGTAATTTGCACCCAGATGAGCCAGGGCAGCATTGTGCATTACAGGCGAAAGCGAATGGGCGATCGGATAGCCAATTACGCCGAGTAGCTGAGTTTTTCCGTCAATCACAGGCAACCCACAAATCGAAGTTCAACACATTTAAGTTCAATTGTATTGTCGCACTCCTCAAGCCATTCCTGAGTCTACGAGTAGACCCGACAAACAAAATTCTGATCAACGCTACCTAAGTTTTGCGTTGGGTTGATTTACATCGCTGAATCTACTCCCTTTCTGATTGGCTTTTACCAAGCAACAAATCCTTGAAGCGATCGCGGTTGATCATCTCACATAAAGCAGAAGACGTTTGACAATCAAGCCGTTCGCTTAAGATCGAAGAACTCGCGTTAACCTGCTCATTCTGGAGCTACCGTCATGGTTGTTCAAATTCCGCTTCAACGCATTCAAGTACCACCCGGACAACGAGTCGTGTTGCGCGATGTCAGTTGGGAAGAATTTGAAGCCATTTTGCAGGAGTTGGGCGATCGCGGCATTGCCCGTGTTGCCTACTACGACGGTCTATTAGAGATTATGTCCCCCTCGCCAGAACACGAATATTTCAAACAAACAATCAGCATCGCGATCGAAGACATGGCAGAAACCCTGGAACTCGACTATGAGAGCTATGGTTCTGCAACCTGGCGGCGACAGGCAAAACAAGTGGGGTTAGAGCCAGATAATTGTTTCTACTTTCAAAATGAGGCAAGGGTGCGCGGCAAGCTGCAATTTGACCTGAATCAAGACCCACCCCCTGACCTTGCGTTAGAAATTGACGTTACAAACCAGTCGCTTACACGTTTCCCGATCTATGCGCGGTTAGGTGTGCCAGAGCTTTGGTGCTACGATGCGGGAACGCTCAAGATTTATCGCTTACAACAAGAAGAATACAGTGAAGTGCAACAAAGTCAGATATTCCCGCAGTTAAATATTAGTGAACTTCCACAACTAATCGAAGCCAATCGCGCAGATGGACGCTTGGCATTACGGCGATCGCTGCGAGCCTGGGTCAAAGCCCAAATTAAGCAGGCTTAGAGTAGAACTGCGATCGCAGCTTGGGTAGAGTTTTGTAGGGGCGATCGCTGCAACGGATAGCTAGTGAGGGACTTTCCTTGTTAGAAAAAATTGTAGAAGCAGTCGAAGTACTGCAAGATCCAAACGATCGGGCTGAGGTGTATATCGCTATTGCTAAGCAATTTAATTTGCTGCATCAAAGTGAGCAAGCCATACTTTACGTTGAACGTACCCTGCAAGAAGTTACTCTCCTTTCAGTTGAAGCAGTATTTACTAGCAACAGCTTAAAGTGCAAAGCGGCGTCACAACTTGCAAAAGCAGGATTACACAGCCGTGGTACTGCAATGCTTACGGAAGCTCTGCAACAGGCAGACGGCTTTGAAGATGCTGAAGACCGCGACTATATTCTCCTTGATGTTGCAGAGGCTTATGCCGAAATTGGCATGTATGATTCTGCAATTCAGATCGGTTTACTGATCGACGATGACTACAACAAGATGTGGAGGCTGTTTGATCCGATCGCGGTGACAGCGATTCTGCAGCACCGACATGAAGAAATTTTCAACATGCTGGCAGCGCTCGATGATAGCTGGGAGAGAAATCACTTCTTGCTGGAAGCGGCAAATACTTATTCTTCTCACAAGCAACCAGAGCGGGCGATCTCATTGATTTCATCGATGACTTGTGCAAGCAGTCAAGCCGAAGCTTTGGCAAAGCTTGTTAAGGAATGTAATGAAATCATCCCTCAGGCTCAAAGCTTAGATTTACTGCACCAAGCAGAAGTTTATGCTGTTTCCGTAGAAGACATCGATATGCAAGCTCAAGCACTGCGAAAGATTGCAGAGCAATACATTCAGCTAAAACAGTTCACTCAAGCCCGTTCACTTTTAGAACAAGCTAAACAGCGTGCCCTGTCTGTGAATGTAACCCAGTTTTTAGAGCAAGTTCCTCATGATGTTGTACTCGATGGCATTGCAAGAGCATTTAGCAAATTACCAGAGTATGAAGCGACCGCCCAGATCGCCGATGCAATGACGGATCCAATATTGAGTGTGTTAGCTCTGTTAGAAGCCTCTAAAGACTCGGCTCAAGCGAATATCAGTGAATCCTTGAAAACTCAGATTTTGCAGGAGTTGAGCGCGATTGAAGCCGCCATTGCAGAAGAGTACTCTAACCTGGCCGATTTAAAGCGGGTGCGGCTTGCAGAGGTATGGTCAGAGCTAGAGCGGTTCGATCGCGTTCAGGCAATTGCTGAGCAAATAGAAGACCCAGGTCTGAAAGCCTTAGCGCTGCA
This sequence comes from Leptolyngbyaceae cyanobacterium M33_DOE_097, assembly GCA_015296075.1. GTDB lineage: Bacteria > Cyanobacteriota > Cyanobacteriia > Leptolyngbyales > Leptolyngbyaceae > DSRU01. The sequence continues at coordinate 53,966 of DVDV01000360.1, forward strand.
ATATGCAGGTATTGGTGTTACAGCATTTTCCGATCTAGTGAGGCGTATTTGATATACTAATTCAATCCATTTACTTCATTCTCAATCAAGTGCAACCCTACTCACTCGATCTTAGACAAAAAATTGTTGACGCTTATGTTGAAGGTAATACGTCACAA
>DVDV01000155.1 GCA_015296075.1 Leptolyngbyaceae cyanobacterium M33_DOE_097
AAACATTTGTACTGAAGTCAGAGCCTCTAAAGGCTTGTGCGCTCAATTTTATGAACGGCAGAATGGGTATTCCAGCCATTGATAGCTGTTCAAAATGAATATTTTTGTGAGAATTATTCTCATACTGAGAATTGCTGCAGACATCACGGGTTGATCAGTAAGGTTAACGTTCCCTCAACTTAGCGAGCACTGATTGAATACTCATCATCCATGTGGATAAAAAAGAGAACCCCGGATTTCCTCTCCCGCAGGGGTTCACAATTTGCCACAGTTTTCCTCAATGGTTCGTCTCCATCCTCATTTGACCACCCGATTAAGGCGCTGAATTCCTAATAAGCTGGACTTGTTGACACTCAATAGCCTCAAATGTCCACAGCTTTATCGCAGCATTCCACCCATGAACCACATTCTTACAGCAGACTACAGTACCCGTTCAAAACCCAGGATGCAGAGCAAGCCATGTTGTAATGTATATTCATCTACTGGAATAAAAATAATGGTGTTATTGCAACACCCGTGAGTTTTGTTTGTTGTAAAAGGCTATTGCCCGATGCAGAAATCAAAAAGATAGCCGACTGGTCGATCACAAGTCAACGAAGGAACAGCAAAGCTAGAGAAGAATCTTCACCGTCTTCCTGATTGGTTGGCATGTCCTCGCAGAAACGTCCCATAAAGTTTCATATCTCCCTCAACGCTGAGGAGAAAGAGCAGGTGCGCTGTATGGCGGCAGAGAACAACTTGACGATGGCAGAATTGTTTCGTGCCAAGACGTTAAAAAATCAGCTCCCCCGGCGCGTGACCCGAATTGCAGGTCTGACCTACTGGGAACTAACCAAAATCAGTGACAGCCTGAGCCAAATTGCTAGGGCGATACTTGCTAATACAAAGGCTAGCACCAGCACCACTGCTCCACTTCAAGCAACTCCGATCGTGGTCGATCAGGAGTTGTTGAATCAAACCAGAAGTCTCCTGAGCCAAATACGGCGTGAACTCACTGACCTGGAATTCATGACAGAGATTGAAGAGGAATCGTGATCGGCAAACAAATCAAAGGTCGGAGCTTCAGCAAATTGCTCAATTATTTGTTTGGCAAAGATGGAGCCAGCTTAATTGGCAGCAATATGGAGGAAACAACCCCGCGTGGGTTAGCAGCGGAGTTCCGATTTTGCCGACAGTTAAACCCCAGGGTAAGTCGATCGGTCTACCATGCCTCCCTGAGTTTGCCCTATACCGAGCATCTGGAGAATGACACCTGGCACGATATTGCCCAGAAATATCTCCAGGCAATGGGCTTTGACATGAACCAGTATGTAGTTGTGCGGCATAGCGATCGCGACCATGATCATGCTCACATTGTCGCCAGTCGAATTCGGTTGGACGGAACAACCGTTTCCGATAGCTGGGATTATCGCCGGAGTGAAGCCGCTATTCGCCAGTTGGAACAGGACTATGGGTTGCGATCGCTCCACTCCAACCAGGAAAAAATCAGCCGTAGCCCTACCACTGGAGAACAGCGATTACTGGCTCGAACTGGTGAGGAAAGTATTCGAGTGCAGCTTCAGCGATCGCTTGATCAAGCTACTCAATCTCCTGTCACTATGCCTCAGCTGATTGAGCAGCTCCAGCAAAACGGCATCAGTATTCGGATTTGCGATCATCAACCTGGTGAGCTAAAAGGCATCAGCTACGAATTAAATGGCATTGCCTTTAGCGGAACTCATCTGGGCAAAGCCTACACCTTCAAAGGCTTGCAGAGATACCGAGGAGTGAACTATGACTCACATCGAGATGCAGAATTAATCAAGAAGCTGGTAGAACAACCTGTTAATTCATCAACTACCAGTGAAATCGATGCAGACTCGTTAGTGCAGGTATCGAATATCAAAGAGAACCAACGAGATGATAATGCAGCGAAACATCACCAAAAATCCAAATTACCAAAACAACGACAACGAGAGTTAGAACTTTGATAGTCAGGGCAGCTAACGCCACTCAAGGAGTAGCAATGCTCTTGGCTTAACTGCGATGAATGTCAATCTGCGACAAATGACGATTCGATTTCTCAGGCATATTGGCTTTGTGTCAGGTGCTAAAATCTGGCTACGGATATCTTGGGATCTTCCTGTAAAACTCATTCCTGACAACTGGAACTGCTACTGGAAGAACAATCAACTGATCTACAGTCATTACATTTTTTGTGGCAGCATCACTCCCCAAGGCTTTACCCTCTACTGCTGCACTCAAGGCGGTCGCGATCGCCAGGGTAATATCTGCTGGCAGCTCACTCCCAAACGTTATGCAGATGGATGGGCACTTGCATTCAAGTTTTCCTATTTGGGTGCAACGGCTGGTTGGCTGACAGAACTAAGAAGGTGGAATGCGGCTGAGGACGGTGAATTCGCGCCTAAAGGAATCTTCTTGCTGTCGCTTGGAGGCCATGGCAGGTTGAGGGTCAGGCAGACTCGATAAGAACT
>DVDV01000007.1 GCA_015296075.1 Leptolyngbyaceae cyanobacterium M33_DOE_097
ATGAGAATGATTCTCATAAAAACGTCCGGTTTTAACGTTTATGAATGGCTGAAACCCGCATTCTGCCGTTTATAACATTGAGTGCACAAGTCTTTAGACACTCTGGCTACAGTACAAATGTTTCAAAATGAGAATTGCTGTAACAAGCTGGCTAACTGCTTGTAATCAAAGGGTTTGGTCAGGTAGTCGATCGCCCCTAGAGTATAGCCGCGATCCTGGCTATCAACGATAGTCAATAAGATAACAGGAATGTCTGCCACATCTGGATCCGCTTTGAGTAAACTTAGCACTTCCCAGCCATCCATCTTTGGCATCATCACGTCTAGCGTAATTGCATTTGGGCGGAGCTGCTTTGCCAAATGTAGACCCTCTTGCCCGTTGGAAGCCGTTTCTACCTGAAAGCCTTCTTGCTGGAGATAGCGCGCCATCAAATCGCGCACATTTGGGTCGTCATCAATTACAAGAATTAAAATCATCTGACGGTCTGGCAAACTCAGCGATCTCGCCAGCTCAGAAACTGGAGTTGAGCGCAGTGCAGACCATCCGGATGAGATGCCCCCTGGCGCGGTTGCAGGGTCGGCCTGAGTCGGCGATCGCAACGGTAGGGATACCTTAAACGTTGAGCCTTTGCCATATTCGCTGATCAAGGTAATGTCACCTTGCATCATGCGGCAAAAATGCCGACTGATCGCCAACCCTAACCCAGTCCCCCCATACCTGCGCGTGGTAGACGTATCTGCCTGGGTGAATGGCTGAAATAGCCGCAATTGCTGTTCTTCAGTCATACCAATGCCCGTATCGCTGACAGAGAAGGTGATTGCCGCTTGGCCACCATGGGACTCCGCTTCAGGCCGACATTCCACCCGCTCAACTCGCAGGGCGATCGTGCCTCCCTGGGTAAATTTGGAAGCATTACTCAGCAAATTCAACAACACTTGCCGCACCTTGGTTAGATCGGCATACAACGCGCCGATATCTGCCGGACAGTCAACAATTAACCGGTTGTCATTCTTCTTAACCAGCGGTTGAATAGTGGCCTCAACTTCGCGAATCAAAGCAGCAACATCAAACGTTTCGAGGAACAGATCCATCTTGCCTGCTTCAATCTTAGAAATATCTAAGATGTCGTTAATTAAGCCCAGCAAATGCTTTCCGGCACTATGGATTTTTTGGAGATCGGTGACAAAATCCGGTTCGCCCAACTCCTCCATCTCCTCTTCCAGCATTTCACTGTAGCCAATGATGGCGTTGAGCGGCGTCCGCAGTTCGTGACTCATGTTCGCAAGAAACTGGCTCTTGGCCTGGTTTGCCGCTTCAGCCGCTTCCTTCGCTTTAAACAATTCTTCGGCAGCCTGCTTGCGATCGCTGATATCCTTGACCATGCCTTCGTAGTAAAGCGGATTCCCTTCTGCATCTTTGACCAGGCGGGCGTTTTCAGAAATCCAGATAACGCGACCATCACGCCGATACACTCGCGACTCAAAATCCAGCACCTCATCATGAGAAGCCATTAAGCTAATAAATTCAGCCCGTCGATTTAAGTCCATATACAGCTTGCTGTGAATGCTGCCCGATAACGCCGCTATCAGCTCTGCAGGTGAGTCATAGCCATAAATTTTCGCCAAAGCCGGATTTGCACTCAAATATTCACCAGACAGTGTGGTCTGATAAATGCCCTCGATCGCGTTTTCAAAAATGCTGCGAAACTTTTCTTCGGTGGCGTGTAAGGCGATCGTCGTTTGCTCACGCTCTAGCTCGGCTGCGGCTCGTGCAGCAAAAATTTGTAGCATCGATTGAGCCAGCATTGGGTCATCCAGTTCTCGTCGCCCAACAATCGCTAAAAGCCCCAAAGGTTCGCCCGTTGAACTAGCCAGGGGAATGCCCATATAACTCTCTGCCTCCATGTCCTTCAGCCAGGGGTCTTGAGGAAACCGTGTTTGCACCTGGTTGGGGTAATAGCAGAGGCTGTGACCAAAGACCTGCTCACATGGGGTATGGCGCAGCTCATATTCAAACGGATTTAGAAAGCGATCGCTCTGGTAAATCGCAACGGTCTGGACACGATCACATTCCCCATCCAAAATTCGACCGACCATCGCACATTCGACATGCAGTGCTGTACTCAGTTGTTGCACCAATGCTTGAAAAAATGAATGCCCCGTCGTCGCAGCGAGGCTTTGGGCGATCGCCTGCAAAGTTTCCTCTGTCTGTTTGCGTTTAATAAATTGCCCGATCTGTTTACCGACCGTATTCATGACATCAACTAACTCAGCATCAGTCTGAGCGGGCTGTTGCCATAAAAACCCCATTACTCCAAAAATTCGCTCTCCATCTAACAACGGCACCACCAATGCGGATTTGAGTTTGGCTTGCAAAGCGGCCTCTTGGCGCAAGAAGATTGTGTCGGTTGCCACATCGTTGAGCCACACTGATTTCTGCATTGCCCACGCCTGACCAACTAACCCCTCACCAAAGTTAAACACCTGGGCGCGACTGACAGACTCAAACACCTCAAAGTCCTGCCCTTTAGAGTGCCAGCCCGCCACAAATTCCACTTTCTGAGATCGCGGGTTTAAGACCCACAACTCTCCCCATTGCCAGCCCAGCGACTCACAGATGGTCTGTAATAGCTTGGGTGTGGCCTCTGTCAGGGTGGCCGAATCAGCCAGCGATCGCGTGGTTGCATACTGCACGCTGAGCTGCTGTTGGACTTGCAGCCGTTGCCGTAAGTTGCGGACTAAGCCAGCAAACGCCCCCCCTAAACCTAACAACACCATCAGCCCAAAAGCTGACATCTCAAACCGACGTTGCGCTAGTTCAGCAATTCGCACCGAAAACAAGCGATCGAGTTCAGGGGTGATAGCATCATGCAGGCTGAGTTGACTCTGCCATGCCTGTTTCCCTAAAACCCGGTAATCGTCAGGCTTTGCAGGAATCCTTTCATTTGAGCCAGTTGTAAACAAGCGCAACAACGTACTGATGTCTTGATTAACCGCCTGAAACGGCTTCTCAAGCCGTGACTTTAGTTTTGGATTCGCTTGAAATGCCGTCCTTTTTGAGCGTTGCAACTCATTACTCAGAGAACGCAACACCCCCGCCAAATTTGCGATTTGAATCCGCTCTTCTAAGGTTGCGTTTTGGCGATCGACGGTTTCAGCCCCTAGCGTCGATACCTGAAGCGTACTCCCCAACGCTAGCGGCAAATCGTGGATGATTGTATCAACCAGATAGTAGGAGTCAAGCTTTGGGTCAAGAATCAGATTTGAGCCATCTCCAACCCGCGCAATTAGACGTTTAATATCTTCTAATAAGTATGTATAAATAGCGGGACGACTATCTTTCGTCAGAGCGTTAACATATTGATTTACATAGTTAAGGCTATCCCGAATATCTTTCCACTGTTGATGCGTTGCAAATTTTTGACCAACTTCTTGATCAACCACATCAACTGCTTGAATCGCTGCATCTATCTGCTTCTTTTGGTCTTCTGGAATCAGCGAAGTATCCGATTTATGATGCGTATCGCGAATAGCTAACTCATGTAACTCAATCACTTCAGCTTGGAGCTGCCGTAACGCCTTGATGTAGCGTAACCCCTGCCGTTCTTGCTCAATAAAGGCAATATCTTTGCCAACTTGCTCTGAAAGCTGATACACAACCGCTAAAAACGGCATTGTAAAGACAAGGAACAGACCGATGAATAAACTGCGCTTTGGGAGCCGCACTAGCAGTTGTTTGCTCATAAATGACGATTTGATCACGGAAGAAGATTGAAGTTTACTAGAAAGGCTGTATCGCTCTGTCAATATCTTTGACGAGATGATACATCGCTTGTAGAACAACTCCAAAGGCTGCCAGCAATCTTGGATTTAGAGGTAATCACGTACTGGCTGAAATTGCCTTTTGAGACAAGTAGGTGAATACATAACCGTAACCCCAACCCATACTCATAAAGAGCTGCCATCACAATCAGGATGCGAGGCCCATCAACATGAGGGATAGGTCAATTGTCGCTAGTTAAATGGCAACGAACCCGACTTTAGAATGCCCAGTTTCTTCCGTAGTATCACGCTCAGTAAACTCAGGCAACTCAATTGGTCTGAGCTTCACGCAGAACAAAAACGCTAGGGGCTGTTATGAATTCCTGATTTTGGAACACATCCCAGCTCACCTCTACTAACCAAGCGACTTTAGAAGCCACACCAAACGAGATTTTTCAACAACGTACACTTTTTGGAGTTTGCCAGATGCGATCGCCACCCTGCCATTTGAAAAAGCCACAATTGGAGTGACAAAATTCAGATTCTTTTGCTTTTTGACTTGCAAAGCTTGCTTTAGCGCCTGCTCCAGAAAGTTCTTCTCAAATTCATAGGTTGCCTTCCCCATTTGCCGATACAACTGCTGCCCATCTGTGATAATGTCACCTCGATGCGACTTGACATCAATGACATACGCCTTGTTTTGCGGCGAAATGCAAACAATATCAGCATCGCCCAGCCTGCCACCAAGCCGCAGGTTATATTCGACTTGCCACCCTTCTCGCTCTAATTGAGTCATTTCTTGAGCAACCGCTTCTTCCCCTTGCGCCCCTTGATCCGCGCGGTTGGCCCGTTTCCATAAGAAAACCCCTTGCAGCACCAAGCCTGAGGCCGCGATCGCTATCAGCAGATACAGACCCAGCAACGCATTATCCGGTATAGGTTGTGGTACAGAACTGAGCGCCGGAAGCTGTTTCAAAAAGTTGTCGATCGCTCGGAGCAGTAGGATCGGGAAAACAACCACACCCCCCGCTGCAGCAAAAGCCGCGATCGCCTTAACTCGTCGCTTGCGCGCTAACTCACGAATATTTTGCCCTGCACAGTGGCTTGATTTTGGCATAACGATTCTTGATTCGATTCTCCAGATAATCGTACCCACAACAGTCTCAGCAGTAGACTTGTTGATCAGCCCAGCATACCTGGGGCGATTGCAATGCCTACTCTCTATCGGCGTTCTAGTGGGTCATTTGCTTTGCTTGTCGTCACTTTTGCCCACTCTTCGAGAAGCGCATAGCGCTACACGCTTGCATCTTGAGGACAGAGAGGAACTTCTGATCCGGCTCTCCTGCTCCTTTGGGGGATGAGGGCAATGGCAATATCCACGCCAAGTAATACCAATTCTCTAAATCCCATTTACAGATCCGCGTAGGGGCGGTTCGCGTTCGTGTAGCGTTTCCGAAGGAAATACTACCCTTACCGATAATCATCGGTAGCCCAGTTTTGAAGCATTGGTATAACCCACCAGGATGAGCAACACCTCCCTGATTTCACCAATCATTGAGGACTGCTATAGGATTGCTATGTGAGTTTTTTGTGTCAGTACGATTCATGTCATTTTCAACCTGGAACATCCGCAACCATTCATTTATTTGGGGAACTCGCACCTACCTGATGGGTGTCATTAACGTGACCCCCGACAGTTTTAGTGACGGAGGGCAGTTTAACTCCGTTGAAGCGGCGACCAGGCAAGCTAAGCAACTCGTGCAGGCAGGAGCCGATATTTTAGACATCGGCGGACAGTCCACCCGACCGCAAGCCGAAGATGTCTCCTTAAGCGCAGAGTTAGAGCGAGTGATTCCCGTGATTGAAGCCATCCGCACTTCACTGGATACTCCAATCTCGGTAGACACCACCAAAGCAGCCGTTGCTCGCGCCGCGATCGCAGCCGGAGCCGATATAGTGAACGACATCTCTGGAGCAGTTTATGAAGAAGCGATGTTGCCGACAGTGGCAGAGTTAGATGTGCCAATTATTTTGATGCACATGCGAGGGACACCTCAAACGATGCAACAGATGACCGATTATGGAGACTTAATCGGTGAATTAAAAGACTTTTTGCAGCAACGAGTCACTGCTGCGATCTCCTGCGGTATTAAACCTGACAAGATAGCGCTAGACCCTGGCATTGGCTTTGCCAAAACCTATGAACAAAATCTCGAAATTTTACGTCGCTTACCAGAGCTACGGGCGATCGGCTATCCCCTCTTAGTCGGGCCTTCGCGCAAAAGCTTCATCGGCTGGATTCTCAATCAACCTGATCCTAAACAACGGGTGTGGGGCACCGCTGCCGCCAGTTGCGCCGCGATCGCCGGAGGCAGTGACATCTTACGCCTTCATGATATTAGAGAAGTAGGCGAAGCGTGCCGAGTTGCAGATGCCATCTGGCGACACAAAAGCGAATGACATTCGTTTCACAGACTTTTCTGATAGAACTGTCCAATCTGATCCCTCTTGCAACAGCTCCGCTTGGGGCGATCGCCAGAAACACCAAGACCAGACCTTCTATAGAGGAAACTGAGGCCAGGACTTGCTCACTTCGCTCACTTGCAAATAAACCAACTTAGGGGTTCGCAAACAAATAAGATTCCAGAGCTAGAGCCTTCTGTGGTTCAGGGTTTGGCATGCCAAATCCTGACCATGGGATGACATATACTTGCAAATTCCTTAAATCTGGAGTTTGGACTAATTCAAAAAACACACCGTATTTAGGAGGGGCGCTAGCGCAGCCCTAGCGAAGCCATGCCAAAGGCTATTGCCGCAAGGCTATACTGCCGTTCGCCCTTACGTATAGTAGAAAATTGCGTTTAGTCTAAAGTCCAATTAAATGACAAGGCAGTAAATCGGGCAGTCATTCAGAAACTGCTACGGGCTGCTTACTTCAGGCTGCTGGCGGCTGTCAGCAGCGAAATTTCCGCTGGATTGTCTTCTTTCTTTACACTCATAAACCAGGCTCATTTTCGGGGAATAATAGGGCGATGAGCAGGTGAAATAACACTAAAGTCAAGTTTAATGCAAACCTCCTAAGGCGTAGATCTAGCAAAACACGTTATTTCAGCCTAATAATAGAATTTTCTTCCTGAGCAAAAAGGAGGTTTGCGTTCTTGGCGTCATAAATTGGCAAATCAAACAATACAAGACATTTCAGCTTTCACCTTTGAAACAGCTTGTTCTTCATTAACAGAGGAGCGATCGCGGATCACTAAAAGCAATGTTCACTTTAAAGCACCGCATTATTGGATTAGTCGTCGGCCTGATTGGGGGAGTCGTTCTGTTAGGTTGGGGGTTCGATCTTCCCTTGCTTAAAAGCGGTCTGATGCATGGCTCTAGCTGGATGTCAGTTGAGGCATCAATTTGCTTTGTGTGCGCAGGGGCAGCCCTGGCAATTTTGCCACAAAATACCAGAGCCAACTGGCAGCGATGGAGTGTGCAAGTATTAGCAATCATCGTTTTTAGCATTGCCGCGCTTCGCATTGGCGATTTCTGGCAGCATAAGATGCTCCACCTGTCTCCATTTTCTCAGTATTTGCCAGCCTTCAAGGTATACCAATTTTTGTCCTTTAACGGGGCTGTTAGCTTTGTGCTGAGCAGCAGCGCGCTGTGGTTACTCAGTTGGAATCGCAATCTCAATCGGATTCTCGCTCAGGGGTTGGTTCTCATCGTTCTCGCGATCGCAGGTCTGTCTCTCAGTTCTTCCCTGTTTAATACAAATTTGCTGGCATCTCTTATCTGGCCCTCGACGCTGATGAGCCTGCCGTCAGGGCTAACGTTTTTACTGTTGGGCAGCGGTCTTTTGATGGTGCATCCCACAGTGGGGTTAATGCGACCCATCACTAATCAGGCTTTAGGTGGTGTAATGGCACGCCGCTTATTACCTTGGGCGATTGTGCTGCCGATTTTGATGGGTTGGCTTATCTACTCAGGGTCAGAGCGGTTTCGGCTTTACAACCATAGCTTTAGTCATGCTTTGGGTGTCTCAGGGATGATCGGCAGCCTGACGCTACTCATTTGGGTGAATGCGCGATCGCTCAACCGGGTGTCACACCACCTACAAAAAACAAACCAGCAACTCATCACGTTTCTAGAAAGCAGCACAGATGGCTTTATTGCGATTAATTCTGCATGGCGCTATACCTATATCAACGCCCACGCAGAGCGGTTGTTGCAGTGCGATCGCACCCAATTGCTGGGCAAGGTCGTCTGGCAAGTTTACCCTGATTTAGTCAACACCATCGCTGAGTCAGAATGCAAACGGGCGATCGCTGAGCGAGTTCCGGTCACATTTGAGATGAATTATGAACCGCTGGAACTAGAGATCGAAGTTCACGTATTTCCCACAGGAGATGGGCTAACTATTTACTTTCGTGATATTAGCGAGCAAAAGCGATCGCAACGGGTACTGCAACAACTCAATGAATTACTCGAAAACCGTGTCAATGAGCGAACCGCTGCGCTGCTTGCCAGTAATCAACAGTTGCAGGTCAGCCAAAACCGTCTCGCCCTGGCTCAGAATGTCTCCAGCATTGGCAGTTGGGAATATGAATTAGAATCTGACAAAATTACCTGGTCAGCCGAAACATTTCATATCTTTGGCTGTGACCAGGTTAACGGAGAGCCAGACTACCCAGCCCTATTGCAGTTGTATCTCCCAGAAGACGCGGTTCGCCTTGACCGAGCCGTGCAACACACGATCGCCAGCGGTGAAGGCTATCGTCTCGACTTACAAATCTATGGCTCTAATGGCGCCCCCCGCTGGATTGAAGGCACCGGAGAAGCGATTCGTAATGCCGTTGGGGTGGTTGAGCGGTTGATCGGCACCGTTCAAGACATTACTGAACGGAAACAACTGGAAGCCCAACTTCGACTGCAAGCAGAGCGTGAACGCTTGTTAGGCTCAATGGTGCAGCGCATTCACGAATCACTCGATCACAACACCGTTTTATGGGCGATCGTGAGTGAAGTACGTGAGCTACTGGCAACAAATCGGGTACTCATTTATCAACTCCAACCAAGTGGGGCCGGTCAAATTGTGATTGAAGCCGTTCAACCCAATTGTGAGTCGCTATTAAATCGAGTCATCCACGACCCTTGCTTTGCGACCAACAAAGCAGCGGCTTATCAAAATGGCAGAGTGGTTGGAATTGCAGATATCTATCAGGCCAACTTGGTTCCCTGCTACATTAGCTTGTTAGAAACCATGCAAGTGCGGGCGAACCTGGTTGTACCCATCTTAATTCGTCAACAAACACCGTCTCCCGCTCTAGCTGATGCCGATCGCTCAACCAACAGTTCCCATACGCTCTGGGGGCTGTTAATTGCGCACCACTGTCAGGCTCCCCGGCAATAGCAAGAATGGGAAACGGAGTTAATTCAACAATTTGCCGTGCAAGCGGGAATTGCCATTCAACAATCAGAGCTATACCAGCAGATTCATCAGCTCAATACGCGCAATGAAGTGCTCGTAAGTGAGCGCACAGCTCAATTGCAAGAAGCCCTCAATTACGAAGCGCTACTCAAGCGAATTGCCGATCGCGTGCGTGATAGCTTGGATGAACGTCAGATCTTGCAAGCCGCTGTACAAGAATTAACGCTGTTGAGTTTTGTAGATGCCTCTTATGCCTTCTTGGTTGACTCAGACGCAAACAACCGCCAAGAAACTTACTATGAACACACAGACTTACGCTACTCCTTAAGAGAAAACCTGCTAGGAATCAGCCGTTTACTTGAGATTCAGCCACAATTGCAATGTCAGCAGACTTTTCAGTTTTGTTCGATGCAGCCTCATCCAATCATTGGGCAGCTTTCGATTCTCTGTAGCCCCATCGTTGATGATCGACAACATCTCGGTTATCTATGGTTGGTCAAACCAGCCAAACATCCCTTCTCAAAAATGGAGATTCGGCTAGTGCAGCAAGTCGCCAACCAATGCGCGATCGCCCTGCGGCAGTCCCGGCTTTATCAGGCGGCACAAGCCCAAGTCCGCGAATTAGAGCGGTTAAACCAACTCAAAGATGATTTTTTGAGCACTGTTTCTCACGAACTACGCACACCGATGTCCAGCATTAAGATGTCGATTCAAATGTTGGAAATTCTGCTATTTAATCAGGGAGAATTGTCTGCCCCCACCCATCTTTGGTCTCGACTCAAACAATACTTTCAAATTTTGCGCGACGAAAGCCAACGTGAGATTAACCTGATCAATGACTTGCTTGACCTGTCGCGGTTGGATGCGGGTACTGAACCCTATAATCCAACCACTGTGGCACTACAGCCGTGGCTTGAGCATATTGCAGACCCCTACATTGAGCGTGCCCGCCTGCATGAGCAAATCTTGCGCATTGAGGTTCCAGTTGATTTGCCCGACATCACAACCGATCTCTCTCACTTAGGCCGAGTTTTGGCTGAGTTACTGAACAATGCATGTAAATATACCCCGGCAAAAGGTGAAATTATTTTAACAGTCGCGATCGTCGAGCCATTCCACTCTGACACCGATCAGCCATACCTCCAGCTACAAGTGACAAACACCGGAGTTGAAATTCCCGCTAGTGAGTTAGGGCAAATTTTTGAGAAATTCTATCGGATTCCCAATAATGACCCGTGGAAACACGGAGGCACCGGGTTAGGCTTAGCACTTGTAAAACGACTGGTTGAGCATCTCGGAGGCACGATTTGGGCTGAGAGCGGCAATGGTGCAACATGGTTCATGGTTAAGCTTGCCCTTTCTTTGTGAAATATCTTTATCTAAGAAATTTAAAAGGCCGATAACGGTATCCTAGAGATCGCCAACTTTGTTTCTTCTCATTTCTTGGCCAAACATCAGGAGTGCGTTTCAATCTCCACCTAATTTCGTTCAATTCACCCAAACTTAATAGCAATACTCAAGCAGCAAAGCCCACTCCAAGCGAGCCAATCGTTCCTCTCTCATCATTCTAGAAGTTGCTCAAGCTTGTGAGGATTTCTTCAAGGAACGCCTGCCTTTTAGCAGGTTACTAAACGTAAGAAGTAGAGTTAAGTTTTGCATGCCTGGGATACGATTCATTTTGAAGCTGAGGAGTAGGTGCAATTGAAACTGACAATTGCGAAACGGCTAATTAAAGCCACTGGCTTTTGGCAAGATAACCGCTTGGTTTTGCAAGAACTCCGCCATTTTCCAAGGGTTGTTTTGCTCGCGCTTTTATTTCCATCCTTAGGCGCTGTTTTTGAAGGCTTTGGCATTGGTTTTTTACTCGCTTTTCTGCAAAACCTCGTTAGTGAAGGGGCTGAGCCAATCCGCACTGGGCTTACCTGGGTGGATCACTGGCTGCTGGGGGTTGATGCCCCTAAGCTAGAGCAACTTTATCGCGTATCAGCGTTAATCTTACTCTCTACCTGGCTACGCGCTACCTGCAACTATTTGACCGCCGTTTACATGGGGACGGCTCGCATCCTCTTAGTCGATCGCCTGAACCGCAAAATTTTTGAACAGTTACAAGCGCTCAGCCTCACCTTTTTTGGTCAAGTTCAGGCAGGCAAATTGATCAACACCCTGACGGCAGAAGTTGGGCAGTTGCAGTATTCTATTAGTTCCTTTAGCACCTTATTCACCAGGGGGCAGGTACTGATTGTTTATGGGGTGATTGCCCTGACAATTTCCTGGCAGTTAACTCTGGCGGCTGTGCTGTTGTTTAGCCTGATGGCGGCCGGGTTATCGCGGCTTAATCGGCAAACCCGCGAGTTGAGTTTTCCGGTGTCGCAGGCGCGGGGTGAATTTACCGCGATCGCAAATGAGTTCATCAACGGCATCCGTACGGTGCAAGCCTTTGCCACGCAAGATTTTGAACGTCGCCGTTTCTATCAAGCGAGTGACAAAATCGCCGCAGCCAGTAACCGCGCAAACATGCAGATATCGATTGTGCGTCCGCTCGTAGAGGCGATCGCCAGCACAATTTTGATCGGCATGATTATTGCGGGGATTGGTTTCTTTGTTGCACAGGGTGTATTAACCACGGGCGCTTTACTCACATTCATCTTTCTCCTGTTTCGTTTAGTTCCTGCGATTCAGGAGGTGAATGGTAGCTTTGCCGCCATGGTCAGTATGCAAGGCTCTGTCCACTCAATCGAAGAATTGTTGCGACGAGACAATAAACCCTATTTAAAGAATGGTCATCAAGCGTTTTCAGGCTTACATCAAGCGATCGAATTTGCTTCGGTTGACTTTGGTTACGATCCCGACCTGCTTGTGCTGAAGAACATCACTCTCAGCATTCCCAAAGGCACAACGGTGGCCTTAGTGGGTGCATCGGGAGCGGGCAAATCGACTTTGGCTGACCTGATCCCCCGGTTTTATGACCCGACTCAGGGCAACATTTATCTGGATGGCCGCAACTTACGCGAATTTGATATTACTTCACTGCGTCAACAGATTGCGGTTGTCAGTCAGGACACCTTTATCTTCAACACAACAGTCCGCAACAACATTGCCTACGGTTTAGAGAATGTCAGTGATGCAGAGGTGATGGAAGCAGCCCAACTCGCGAATGCTGTCGGTTTTATTGAAGACCTCCCGGAAGGATTAGATACCATTCTCGGCGATCGCGGGGTGCGGCTCTCAGGTGGGCAACGGCAGCGAATTGCGATCGCCCGGGCGCTGCTCCGCAACCCCGAAATTCTGATTTTAGACGAAGCCACCAGTGCGCTTGATTCCGTCTCAGAACGGTTAATTCAAGAATCAATTGAGAAACTCTCGGTGGGCCGTACAGTCATCGCGATCGCGCACCGCCTGTCTACGATCTCCAACGCCGATAAGGTCGTTGTGATGGAGCAAGGGCGGATTGTCGAGCAGGGAACTTACACCGAACTGTTGGCGCAGCGAGGCAAACTGTGGAATTATCACCAGATGCAAAATACCAACCGCTCAGAGGCAAACCAGACTTCGTAAATGAAGGCTTTGGCATGGAATAGTCAGAGAAAGGAGGAGCGCGATTCACTGGCAACGTCGCTCAATTCGACTCAGGCACGCTCTACGAGTGCTCTTGTTGCTCGTTGAGATGAGCGGATGGAAAATCCATCGGGCAGGCACAGTCTCCTTGCTGAAGCCAATAAGTGCCAACCTGATGGAGTGCCGCCATGACTGGCTGAATCTGGCGTCCTTTATCGGTGAGTGAGTACTCAACGCGTGGCGGAATCTCAGCATAGACTCGCCGCTCAATTAAGCCATG
Source organism: Leptolyngbyaceae cyanobacterium M33_DOE_097 (assembly GCA_015296075.1). GTDB lineage: Bacteria > Cyanobacteriota > Cyanobacteriia > Leptolyngbyales > Leptolyngbyaceae > DSRU01. The sequence goes on from DVDV01000007.1 coordinate 13,016, forward strand.
CTTTTCTAGCTCTCGCAGCCGTAACATGAGCGTTTTGGTACTCAGCCCCGGCATTACGTCCAGAAATTCATGGGTGCGGCGATCGCCCAAAAATAACTCGCGCAAAATCAACACTGACCACTTTCCACCTAAGAGGTCGAGCGTGTACTGAATTGGGCATTTAAATTCTTGACAATTTGTTGCCTCAGCCACAACTCACTCCTATGTACTGCCTATCATCCTGATTCTGCTGTAAGCCAGCCGCATAGAGCGCCCTTCTCAGGTATCAGTCTCCGATTTCTCGGTATCGCTGGTGTCGCAGGACTGAGGGCGCAGCAGGCTGGCAAATAGTCTGCCTATTCCACTCGGCGATTTGACACAACAACAACCGATGAGCGATCGCTCACTCTGAACCGCTACTTTTTACCCAGTGAAGGATGCCCACTTAACTTAATAGCTGAGCCTTGTTGATCTTATTTGTAACCAAGAGTAACACCTTACAAAATTTAATTCTTTTTTCAGATAAGTCAGAAGCATCGGAGGCGTATCAATCTTTTCCTTTTAGATACTATCGGTTGCTTTATGTAACGGTCTTGTTGATGTAGGCGAAATTTTCCACAATCGGTTTAGTTACAAGCAATCAGGTCTAAACCACCCTCTCGTTTGCACGCTTCACCTTCATCTGCCGGAGGCAGTTATGAGAGTCACCAACCTTCAAGAATTAGAACAACTCATTCAAGCTGTAAAAGCCGCTCAAGAAACCTATTCAACCTTTTCACAACAGCAGGTTGACGCAATTTTTAAGCGAGCGGCTCAAGCGGCTAACTCAGCCAGGATTTTGTTAGCCAAAATGGCTGTTGCCGAGACAAATATGGGGATTGTCGAAGACAAAGTGATTAAGAACCACTTTGCATCAGAAACGATCTATAACAAATACAAAAACGAACGTACCTGCGGAGTCATTGAAGAAGACGCTGCCTTTGGAATTCAAAAGATCGCCGAACCGATTGGTTTACTGGCAGGGATTGTACCGACCACCAACCCGACTTCGACTGCCATCTTTAAGGCGTTGATCTCGCTCAAAACCCGCAATGGCATTATTTTTTCGCCCCATCCCCGCGCTAAACGCTGCACCCTCACGGCAGCTCGTACCGTCCTGGAAGCAGCGATCGCGGCAGGTGCCCCCGAACACATCATCGGCTGGATCGATGAACCTTCGGTTGAGCTATCGCAAGCCCTGATGCGCCACCCCGACATTAAGCTAATTTTGGCGACAGGTGGCCCGGGCATGGTGCAAGCAGCTTACTCGTCAGGGCACCCCTCTTTAGGTGTAGGCGCAGGCAACACCCCGGCGGTGATTGATGCAACGGCTGAAATACGCACGGCTGTCAGCTCGATTTTGCTGAGTAAGACGTTTGATAATGGCATGATTTGCGCTTCAGAACAGTCGGTAATTGTTGAGGCGGCTGTTTATGATGCCGTGCGACAAGAATTTCAAACGAGAGGGGCTTACTTCCTGAATCAGGATGAAAAGGAAGCCGTCCGACAAATTCTGCTCAAAGATGGACACATCAACGCTGAGATTGTGGGTCAATCGGTCGCAACAATCGCCCAGATGGCTGGCATTCAGCCGCCCGAAGGCACCCGCGTGCTGATTGGGGAAGTTGAAGAGATTGGCAAAACCGAGCCATTCGCCTTTGAAAAACTGTCGCCCGTTCTGGCCATGTATCAGGCCACTGATTTTGCCGATGCCGTTACCAAGGCAGATACCCTGGTGACCTTTGGGGGTCGCGGTCACACCGCTGTTCTCTATACCGATCCAGCCAACCAGGCGGCGATTCACCAGTTTGAAAACCAACTCGATACGGGTCGTGTGCTGATCAACACGCCATCCTCGCAGGGGGCGATCGGAGACTTGTACAATTTTAAGCTTGACCCATCGCTGACGCTGGGTTGTGGCTCGTGGGGTGGCAACTCGGTTTCAGGAAATGTGGGTGTCCAACACTTGCTTAACATCAAAACAGTCTCAGAGCGACGCGAAAACATGCTCTGGTTCCGTGTGCCACCCAAAGTTTTCTTTAAGGCGGGTTCTCTCCCCATTGCGCTGCGTGAGCTAGTTGGCAAACAGCGCGCCTTCATCATCACCGATCGCCCCTTGTTTGAGCTGGGCTTTGTCGAAAAAGTCACCAACGTTCTGGATAGTTTAGACATCAAGTACGACGTTTTCCACGAAGTCGAACCCGACCCCACCCTGAGCAACGTTAACGAAGGGTTAGCCCTCCTGCGTAGCTTCCAGCCTGACGTAATTATCGCCCTGGGTGGTGGCTCACCGATGGATGCCGCCAAAATCATGTGGCTCATGTATGAGCAGCCTAATATCGAGTTTGAAGGCATCGCGATGCGGTTTATGGATATTCGCAAGCGGGTCTATGAAATGCCATCGCTGGGTCAAAAAGCAACGCTAGTCGCGATCCCGACCACGTCGGGCACTGGCTCTGAAGTCACCCCCTTCGCCGTTGTCACCGACGATCGCATTGGCATCAAGTATCCCCTAGCAGACTACGCCTTAACGCCCAGCATGGCGATCGTTGACCCTGACCTGGTGCTGAGCATGCCTCCTAAATTGACTGCTTGGGGCGGTGTTGACGCATTGACTCACGCGATCGAAGCCTACGTCTCGGTGTTTGCAACCGAATTTACCAATGGCTTAGCGCTAGAGGCGATCGCGCTCCTGTTCCAATACCTGCCCCGGTCTTACAAGAATGGTGGCAGCGATCCCGAAGCTCGCGAAAAAGTCCACTATGCAGCAACGATTGCAGGCATGGCCTTTGCCAACGCGTTCTTAGGCATCTGTCACTCAATGGCGCACCAACTCGGCGCAACTTTCCACATCCCGCACGGTCTGGCGAATGCGCTGATGATCTCACACGTGATCCGCTATAACGCGACGGATGTGCCCTTTAAGCAAGCGATTTTCCCACAATACAAATACCCTAATGCTAAAGATCGCTATGCCCAAATTGCTGACTCGCTACGTTTAGGCGGCAACACACTCGATGAAAAAGTCGAACGATTAATCATTGCGGTTGAAGAGTTGAAACAAGATTTGGAGATTCCTTTCACCATCAAAGAAGTCTTAAATCGTGACGATGCCGCTTTCTATTCCAAGTTGGAAACCCTGGCGGATCAAGCATTTGATGATCAATGCACAGGGGCTAATCCACGCTATCCATTAATTAGTGATTTGCAACAACTCTTCATCCGAGCGTATGAAGGTGAAGATGTTGAAGATGATTACTTCCAAGGGTATTGCCAAACAGGTGTTACAACTCATCATCCAGTTGATAGTGAGAACACAACAAATGGGAATTCTAAAGAGGCTGAAGTAGAGCAGCCAACCCAAGAACACGCATTGATTTAATCAGAACTCAGGTTCACAGTCCAACTCAACATTCCGACCGTGAACCTGCATCAGCCACACTTCAGGAGGCCATCACGATGTTTCAGCAATGGGAAGGGTTTCAAACCGGTGAATGGACCGAAACCGTTAATGTCCGAGACTTTATTCAAACCAACTACACCCCCTACACGGGTGACGAACATTTCTTAGCAGGCGTCAGCGATCGCACCCAGGCTCTGTGGAAACTGGTTGCTGACCAAATGGCGATCGAGCGTGAGCGGGGCATTCTTGCCGCCGACACAAGTGTTGTTTCCAGCATCACATCGCATGCTCCCGGTTACATCAATCAGGAATTGGAGCAGATCGTTGGGCTACAAACCGATCAAGCCTTAAAGCGGGCAATCATGCCCTTTGGTGGCATTCGAGTCGTCGAAGCGGCGCTAAAAGCCTACGGTTACACCCTTGATCCCAATCTCAAAACCATCTTCACCCAATATCGCAAGACCCATAATGATGGCGTGTTTGATGGGTATACTCGCGAGATGCGACTGGCGCGCCACTCTGGAATTATTACAGGCTTACCCGATGCCTATGGCCGGGGCCGCATCATTGGCGACTATCGACGGGTGCCTCTGTACGGGGTCGATCGCCTGATTGATGACAAAAAGGCGCAGCAAGAATCCCTCGAACTCGACAGCATCACCGAACCCACAATTCGCCTGCGGGAAGAGATCTCTGAGCAAATTAAAGCCCTGTTTGAGCTAAAACAGATGGCGGCGAGCTATGGCTTTGAGATTGGTCAACCCGCCAGCAATGCCAAAGAAGCGGTGCAATGGCTCTACTTTGCCTATTTAGCAGCCGTTAAAGAGCAAAACGGAGCAGCCATGTCGCTGGGGCGTACCTCCACCTTTTTAGATATTTACTTTGAGCGCGATTTGCAAACGGGCAAGGCCACCGAAGCCGAGCTACAAGAGCTGATTGACCACTTTGTGATGAAGCTGCGCCTGGTGCGCTTCCTGCGGACTCCTGACTATAACGAACTATTCTCTGGTGATCCCACCTGGGTAACGGAGGCGATCGCAGGCATCAGCGAGTCGGGGCAACCGCTCGTCACCAAAACTAGCTTCCGCTTCTTGCAAACCCTCTACAACCTGGGCGCAGCTCCCGAACCCAACCTGACAGTGCTTTGGTCAGAACAGTTACCAACCGCCTTTAAGCAGTTTTGCGCTAAAGTCTCGATTGACACTAGCTCGATTCAGTACGAAAGCGACGACTTAATGCGGCCTCAGTTTGGTGATGACTATGCGATCGCCTGCTGTGTCTCGGCTATGCGAATTGGCAAACAAATGCAATTCTTCGGTGCTCGTGCCAACCTTGCCAAAGCGTTGCTCTATGCCATCAACGGCGGCAAAGATGAAAAATCGGGCGAACAAATTGCACCTGCCTTTGAGCCAATCACCAGTGACGAGCTGAACGAAGCCGAAGTCTTGCCCCGGTTTGACCATATGCTCGACTGGTTGGCTAAAACCTATATCAACACGCTCAATGTCATTCACTACATGCATGACAAGTATTGCTACGAGCGGATTGAGATGGCCCTTCACGATCGCGATGTCTATCGCACCTTGGCGTGTGGGGTTGCGGGGCTATCGGTTGTCGCTGACTCACTCTCGGCCATTCGCTACGCCAAAGTCAAAGCAATTCGTAACGAGGCAGGCTTAATCACCGACTATGAAATCGAAGGGGACTATCCCAAGTTTGGCAACAATGATGATCGCGTCGATCAAATTGCGGCTGATTTGGTCTCCCTGTTTATGAACAAACTGCGGCAACACCCCACCTACCGCAATGCAGAGCCAACTCAATCCGTACTCACCATTACCTCTAACGTAGTCTATGGCAAAAAGACAGGTAGCACCCCCGATGGACGCAAAGCCGGTGAGCCTTTTGCCCCCGGTGCCAACCCGATGCATGGTCGAGACACAAAAGGGGCGATCGCAGCACTAGCATCCGTTGCCAAGCTGCCTTATGCCGATGCCAAAGATGGTATTTCCTACACATTTTCGATTGTGCCAGGCGCATTGGGCCGGCAAACAGGCGATCAGGTTGCCAATCTCGCCCAACTACTTGATGGCTTCTTCCACGATGGCGGGCATCACATCAACATCAACGTGTTGAACCGTGAAACGTTACTTGATGCGATGGAGCATCCTGAGAACTATCCCCAGCTTACGATTCGCGTATCTGGCTATGCTGTCAATTTCATCAAACTAACCCGTGAACAGCAAAAGGATGTGATCAACCGCACTTTCCACGAGCGCGTCTAGTCAGTCAACCGTGGGAAAGTCATGTTTCTGGTCTAAAAAGCAAAATTGATAGACTCCAACAACAATTAAACGTCTCATTTTGCAACTCACGATCATCTTACTTTCCCACTTTTCTAATTCTTTTCACCTACTCAACGCTATCCGAGGCAAGTATGAAATACCAACACGTACTCATCACCCACTACGGTGGCTCCGAAGTGCTACAACTCGTCGAAGATGAAGTGCCAGAACCCGCACCAGGGGAAGCACTGATCCGTGTGTTGGCAACCAGTGCTGCTTTTACCGATATTCTGATTCGCAAAGGTCTCTATCCAGGTGTGCCCGAACTCCCCTTCTCGCCTGGTTATGCTGTAATTGGGCTGATCGAAAAATGCACGACCAACTTTACCGATTGGAAGCCAGGTGAACGGGTTGCCGCACTCACCATTACAGGCGGCTACAGCCAATATATTTGCCTCCCCGAAACTGATTTGGTGCCCGTCCCCGACGATCTCGACCCGGCTGAAGCCGTCAGTCTGGTGCTGCCTTACGTCACGGCCTATCAAATGCTGCATCGCTACGCCCATGTGCGCCGGGGCGATCGCATTTTGGTGCATGGCGCAGGCGGCGGTGTCGGCACAGCCCTACTCCAGCTCGGTCACCTGGCCGGACTCGAAATGTACGGCACCGATATCCCCACAAAACACGACCTGATCCGCGCCTGGGGGGCAACCCCGATCAATTACCAGACCGAAAACTTTGTTCAGCGCATACAAGAACTCACCGAAACAGGCGTTGATGCGGTCTTTGATGCGGTCGGGGGTGCCCATCTTTGGCGATCGTTCAAAGTCTTGAGATCGCGCGGCAAACTCATCAACTATGGCTTCTTATCCGCTATAGAAAAATCCAGATATCCCCGTATCGCCTTGCTGATGAACTTCGTCCACCTGTTTTTACTCCAACAACAGCGCGGCGACAAAACGGTAGAGTTCTATAGCATTGCCGATCTCAAGCGTCAGTTTCCCACCTATTTCCGCCGCGATTTGACCCTCCTGTTTGATTGGCTCGCTCAAGGTAATATTCATCCGGTGATTGCCAAACGCTTGCCCCTGGCTGAAGCCGCTCAAGCGCATGAAATGTTAGAACACGCCGAAGTTAACGGTAGTCTCGTACTCATTTGCGACTGACCACCAACCGCTGAATTCAAAAGTGACCTATCTTGCCCTGGAGCGATCGCTCATTCAAGGGATACAACAGTCCATTCCATTACATTTCTGACACTCACAAAAAGCTCTTCAAAAAAGTAGGGAAATCACCCGTCAGAATCTCTTGCAAATCTTTAAGGAATACACTCCGATTTCAAAAAACATGTCTTTCTAAAATCCAGTATTAATCTCGCATTCACTTCACTATGAACATGCACTCCCCTACCATCGGGCAACTTCACTCCATCGAGACTCTCGGTACTATCGATGGCCCCGGTATTCGTTACGTCGTCTTCACTCAGGGTTGCCCGCTCCGTTGCCTCTACTGCCACAACCCCGAATGCCGCTACTGGGAAGATGGCAAGCCTACGAGCGTTGAAGAATTAATGACCGATATTTTGCGCTATCGCTCCTACCTGCGATCGCCCGGTGGTGTTACCGTCAGTGGAGGCGAACCCCTCATGCAACCCGAATTTGTCGCTAACCTTTTAAAGCGGTGTCAAGCAGCTGGCTTTCATACGGTCTTAGACACATCTGGCTACACGGTACTCCCAGCGGCTCTCCCGGTTCTAGAGCATACCGATCTCGTGATGCTCGACATCAAATCATTTGACCCTGATATTTATCAACGTTTGACGGGTGTATCTCTGGCTCCGACCCTGCAATTTGCTCGTCACTTAAGCGACATCAACAAACCCGCGTGGATTCGGTTTGTGCTAGTACCGGGCATAACAGATGACCCAGATAACGTGAAAGGCTTAGCCCAATTTGTCTCAACCCTTAACAACGTGCAACGGGTTGAAATTTTGCCCTTTCACAAAATGGGTGAATATAAGTGGAAGCAGTTAGGTTATGAGTACCAATTAGAAGATGTTGAACCGCCAACCCCTGAAGCCGTTCAGACAGTTGTTGACATCTTTAAGAAGTACAGCGGCGATCGCTACCCTGTCTTGAGTCAATCACTCAATTAATGCTTAGCACCGCGAATTTAATCAATCCACAAACTGTGCAGGCGGGTTTAGCAGCCTATCTGCATCCTGCAACAGATTTAACGGCAAAACCCGCCTCTATCCAACATCGAACTTATTTAATTGCCATTCCTTTGCAACATCCAACCCTCCAGTTAAAGCTGTCTTGAAACGGTAACAATTTCATTTCTTTTTTTTTGAAACGTGTTGGTTAAAACGCACAACTCATCGTTTCTCAGCTGTTAACCACACTCATTAACGCTTAGAAAAAGATGGCTTTACCCCCTCTTTAGAAAGAGGAGCCACTACTCAAGCCCAAATAAAATTGGCAGCAAAACAAATGCGCTCTAATTGTCTTCGCCAAAGTTAAAACCTGCGTCAAGAAATGATCCCCAAATAAAGACTGCATGAATCGGGCGATCGCTCGGCCACAATCTTTGAGGAAATGCGAAAAAAGTCGGCACTTTCTACAAATTGAATCCCAAAATGGCGTAATCTTTACTATCTGGATGGGTATGTACTTCATCCGTCTGTGTAATTTCCTACAAACATTGCCGTTTCCCTAGCGAAAACTGATCTCATGCCTAAGGTACTCGTTTCCGATCCAATCGATCAGGTTGGTATCGATATCCTCTCTCAAGTCGCTCAAGTTGATGTTAAGACAAGCTTATCTCCCGAAGAGCTTGTACAGGTTATTCCCGAATATGATGCGCTGATGATTCGCTCTGGCACCCGCGTCACACAAGCGGTGATCGAAGCAGGCAATAACCTCAAAATCATTGGTCGGGCAGGCGTTGGGGTCGATAACGTAGACGTACCCGCTGCAACTCGTAAAGGGATTGTGGTTGTCAACTCGCCCGAAGGCAACACGATCGCTGCGGCTGAACACACTTTAGCCATGATGATGGCCCTGTCACGCTGCATTCCAGACGCTAACCAATCAGTCAAAAGCGGCAAGTGGGATCGCAAGAGCTACACCGGGAATGAGGTTTATAAGAAAGTCCTTGGTGTTGTCGGGCTTGGCAAAATCGGTGCCCACGTCGCAACCGTCGCACGGGCAATGGGCATGAAGCTTTTAGCCTATGACCCCTTTGTGTCACATGAACGGGCCGAGCAATTGGGTTGCCGTCTGGTCGATCTGGATCTGTTATTGCAAGAGTCCGATTACGTGACCCTGCACCTGCCCAAGACTCCCGAAACAACGCACCTGATCAACGCCGAGGCGATCGCCAAAATGAAGCCGACTGCCCGCATCATTAATTGCGCACGCGGTGGCATTATTGACGAAACCGCGCTCCATGACGCACTCAAAGCAGGCAAATTGGCAGGGGCTGCCCTTGATGTCTTTGAGCAAGAGCCTCTGGGCGAGTCCACTTTAAAGGAATTAGGAAAAGACATTGTTCTGACGCCTCACCTTGGTGCTTCGACCGAAGAAGCGCAGGTTAACGTGGCCGTTGATGTGGCTGAGCAGATTCGCGATGTGCTGTTGGGCTTACCCGCGAGATCGGCGGTGAACATTCCCGGTCTGCGGCCTGACATCGTTGAAAAGCTGCGTCCTTATCTGCAACTGGCAGAGACACTCGGCAACCTGGTTGGGCAATTGGCAGGCGGTCGAGTCGAGTCCCTCAATATTCGTCTGCAGGGAGAGTTGGCCACTAATCAGAGCCAACCCATTGTGATTGCGGCGCTCAAAGGTCTACTTTCCAATGCGCTGCAAGAACGAGTCAACTACGTCAATGCCAGCATTGAAGCTAAGGAGCGGGGCATTCACGTAATTGAAACACGGGATGCCTCGATTAAAGACTACACAGGGGGTTCGCTGTACTTAACCGCTAAAGGTTCTCTCGGTGAACACTCGGTGAGTGGAGCCTTGCTGGGTGACACCGAAATTCGCATCACCAGCGTGGACGAGTTTCCTGTGAACGTGCCACCCAACCGTTACATGCTCTTCACCCTCCACCGTGATATGCCTGGTATTATCGGCAAGATTGGCTCCCTGTTAGGCAGCTTTAACGTCAACATTGCCAGTATGCAGGTCGGTCGTAAGATTGTACGGGGCGATGCTGTGATGGTGTTAAGCATTGACGATCCACTACCAGAAGGTATCTTAAGCGAGATATCTAAGGAGCCTGGTATCCGAGACGCTTATACTGTGACGTTGTAAGAGAGCCAATTTCTCTAAAATGGCAAATCTCTTTCCGTCCTTTATGGCTAATTGGTAATGGTAAACACCTGGTGGGAAGTTCAGGTTCTTTGTGACCCTTCATTAGAAGAAACCGTTTTCTGGCGCTTGGTAGATTTCGGCTGTAGTGGCAGTGCGAGTCGTCGTCAAGGCAGCGCGAGTTGGGTCATGGCCTACCTTCCTAAAGATCAGGCGCATGTGCTTGATCTCGCAGCGCTTTCTCTGCTGCTGCGCCAGGATGCTCTTTGCATTGGGTTGCCCGTGCCTGCCGTGCAGTGGCAGCTCATTGACGAAGAAGATTGGGCCAGTAGTTGGAAACAACATTGGCAACCGCAAAACATTGGCGATCGCCTGTTGATTTATCCGGCCTGGTTGCCGCTGCCTGAAACGAGCGATCGCTTACTGTTGCGGTTAGAACCTGGCACCGCTTTTGGTACGGGCGATCATCCCACAACCCAACTCTGTCTCGAAGCGTTAGAAATGCGTCTGGGTGACGATCCGTCAAACCAGGTCATTGCTGATGTCGGTTGTGGCTCTGGTATTCTCTCTGTCGGGGCGCTACTGCTCGGAGCAAAGCGTGTCTATGCAGCAGATACCGACCCATTGGCCGTTAAAGCCACGCGAGAGAATCGAGTCTTGAATGGGTTTGCGGAAGATCAGTTGGTCGTTGAGCAGGGTAGCGTTGATCGCATCATGGAGCTAGCCGCCGAACCGATTGATGGCATTGTTTGCAATATCTTGGCAGAGGTCATCATCGATCTTGTGCCAGCTATGACGGCACTTGCCCACGCCAACACCTGGGGAATTTTAAGCGGAATTTTGGTTGAGCAGGCAAAGCCCGTTGCTGACATTCTTGAAGAAAATCATTGGCTTGTAGCCGCACTCTGGAAACGCAAAGACTGGTGTTGTCTCAATATCCGTCGCTCTTAATGGCTAAGCAGCTTGGTTGTATACCTACTCCACATCATTCAATTCGTATAGTTGTGCAACACCAAAGAAACAAACCATAGACTTTTGGATCAATTTGCCTCTGCTTCATAGTCCTATGACATAATCATCCACAAAGCGACTGATTGGGCTTCTAGCAAAAGACCCAATCAGTTGTGAAATACTGTATGTCCAACCATACTCGCTTATTGATTTAAGTAACCTTTGTCGTTTGTTTTAATTCTTGAGGAGCTTTTAAGAATGACAATCACACAGTGTTTAAGAAATATTACTCTAACTTTTTCACTGGGGGCGATCGCTCTGGTCTCACTTCCTGTTCAGGCCCAAACGAGCGACTCTTTAGTGGGTCAATGTCGTGCAGCGAACCGTCCAACTCCGATTTTTTCTGGAGCTTCTACGTTAACAACAGCATTACGCATCATTGCCGTCAATGAGCAAGTTACGCTGGCAGGCGAAGCCCAAGATGGTTTAATTGCGATTAGCAAGCCGATCCAAGGCTATGTCCAAACGGGAGTTCTAAAGGCCTGCACAACCCCACCCCCACCCCCGCGTACCTCTTGCCGCTTGTTGGAAAATGCATCAGTTGCCAACGTGCGGCGTGAACCCAACATTCCTGAAGGAAACGGTAACGCCAATGTAATTGGTCAAGCCTTACGGGGCGATCGCGTTTATGTCGTGCTCAAGCCAAGCGGTTCGGTCAGCAGCGCCGTTGCAGACGGATACAACTGGGTTGAAATTGACACAAATCGTGCGCCATTTAACCGACCGGGTACCGGGTGGATGTTCAACAGTCGAGTTGGCAGCAGTACTAGCAATCTGGTCTTCTGCCCCAACTGACGCTAACCAGGTTTATCTATAACTCTGAGGTGACAGGCATCCCCGCTTTCTCCTCAGAGTTCTGTTTACAGGCATCTAACAGGCAATCGAGTAATATCAGATCCGGTTGAATGCTGATATTTGTACGGGTGGGTTTAGCAGACAGACCTCAAGCCAATCGAGAGGTGCAGAAGCAAAACCTGCCCCTCGAAACCTGGATACATGATGGTTGACATCCTCCCACCCCTAAAGGAGTGGGATTCCTAAGACTCACGACTTAGGTTTCTGTTTCTTTCCATTACTGGACTTTCGCAACTGCCCTTTAGACTCATGCCTATCAGGTCTTATGTTCGCTCCACAGACTTTAA
>DVDV01000151.1 GCA_015296075.1 Leptolyngbyaceae cyanobacterium M33_DOE_097
GGGAGTTAGAAGGGGGTTGGGGTGGATAGGTGTAGGGGTTGATGGGTTTGTGGATGGTTGAGGGTTAGCTCGCGGGCGTGGAGATGCAGGCGGGTGTTAGTGGGTGTGGTTCCGTAGAGGCGATCGCCGAGAATGGGGGTACCGAGTCCCTTGGCGGCATGCACGCGGAGCTGGTGGGTGCGTCCGGTGAGGGGGTAGAACTCAATGCGAGTTATTTCTGATTGGGAAGTCAGCACTTGAAAATGAGTGATGCTCGGTTTTCCGAGTTGGTCGTTTACTTTTTGACGGGGGCGATCGCTGGGGTCAGCCCAGAGCGGTAAATCAATCACGCCCTCTGTTTCTGTTGGAATCCCTTGAAGAATGGCTTCGTAGATTTTTTGAATCGTGCGTTGTTGAAACTGACGGTTGAGTTGGCGGTGCGTATCGGGATCTTTGGCAAAAACTAAGATACCCGATGTGTCTTGGTCAAGACGATGCGCTGGATATAAAGGCTGTGAGTTTAGCTCACGTTCCTGTAGACGCAGCAGAACACTATCGAGACGATCGCGATACCTTCCGGGAACAGATAACAAACCAGACGGTTTATCGACAGCGATGAGCCATTCATCCTCATACAAAATTGTGAGGGTGTTTGAGCGTTGCACCTGGGCTGTTAAACCGGATAGCAAAAATCCCATTAGGGGTTGGCAACGCTCGACACAGGCTCCATAAAATTCGCCTGGGGTGCGATCGCGGGTTGTGTTGCCCCACCAAAACTCAGCCATTGCAAGCGGGGTCAGTTGATGCGTGGCGGCATAGTGTAGCAGTTTTGGCGCACAGCATTCGCCCGTTCCAGTAGGGCGTGACTCCATCAGGGTTTGTAGGGGCAGCGAAATTCCAGCAAAGTTTGTCAGGCGATAGACCGTATGCATCTGGGTCTGAAGTTCACGCGACAGGGTTTTGCGTTGCTGACGAAGTTCTCGCTGACGGGCTGCAATCTGCTCAACGACGGCTTGTAAAGGCTGTAATACTGCATCTCGCTGCTGTTTGAAGCGGCGGCGTTCAATGCCATCTTGTTGGCTTTGCTGCTCAAGCTGGGCTAACAGGGTGGCGTAGTCCTCCTTGCTGAGGATTGACTGAGCCGCCTGGCGCTGTTGTTGGCGGGCTTGTTTGCGTTGTTTATGCTCGCTTGTCAGGTGTTGCCAGCGATCGCCCCAAGCTTGCAGAAGCTGTTGATATTGCGTCGGTTCTGGGCGTTGGGCTAGAGCCAACAATTCTTGCTTAATGGCTTCTAAGGCTGTCAGGGTTGAGCTTTCAGCTAAGGCGACTTGTTCTCGACCGGGAATCGGCGGCACCCAACCTGCGACCTCTGCTGCGCCATTCAACAAACCAGAAAAGGCTTTTAACACGCCTTTCTCACCCGTTGGAGTTTCAACTAGCAAAACGCCGTACATTTTTCCTTCGCGATTAAAGGGTTCAGCGGCGAGTTGCTGCATCAAGCCCTGAGCGATCGCTTCAACAAATGGGGTGCGAGGCAACTGCACCCACTTGTTCGTCAGAGGGCATTGCCCGCCATACCAATAGGTTGGAGACTGTTCGACGAGGGGAGGCGTTTGAGGCAAGAACTGCGAAATCGGAAACAGCATACGCTAGAAGGCTGCGATCGCTTCTATTTTAAGAATGTTTTGTGGGTTAGGAGAGCCTCTAGATTAGGTCGAGGCGATGGGGAACTCTGGTGTTAGACAGATCAGGGTTTCAATGGATTATGAAATATGACCCACGCAAACATCATCGGTGATCGATTCGGTTACGCGGTTATGACTATACGAGGGCAGGGGGCTATTTCATCACGATTTGTGCCTACCACCGCGAATGCCTATTTGGTGAGGTGGTGGCGGGGAAGATGCGGTTAAATCATTTGGGTCGGATGGTGGATGCGGTGTGGCGTGGGTTGCCGCGACATTTTTCAAATTTGGAATTGGATGAATTCGTGGTGATGCCCGATCATTTTCACGGGATTTTGGTGTTGACCGATAACCCCGGTAGGGGTGAAGCATTTGATTTAGAAACTACGAGTAAGACCAATGATTTAGGGTCAAATGCTTTACCCCTCCAATATCCGAACGGGACGCGATCGCAATCGGTGGGGGCGATCGTGCAAAATTTCAAATCGGTGACGACACGACGCATTAACCAAATCCGTAAAACACCGGGCACCCATGTTTGGCAACGCGATTATCACGATCGCGTCATTCGTGATGAAATGGCATGGCTTCGCATCCGTACCTACATTCAACGCAATCCTGCAAAATGGTAAATGCTTGCTGAGGTAGCCGGAGACAAACTACTTCTTATCTTCCAAGCTAGCCTTTAAACCATTCGCAAGATACTTGGCGATCGCCTCGCCAAATTCTTCTTCGGGTGATTTGGGTGGAGGTGGGGCAGAGTCAGCGATGAATAATGAAATCAAGACGATCAAGGTGATCAAAGGCAGAATCATCATAATATTTATACCACTAGGTTCAGATGAAAGAATCGAACAATGTAGAGACATGGTATTTTGGTTTGTGCCATGCTTTGAATTATTCGGCTTCCTTTCAGTATGTCGATCGCAGCAGAGAAAGCCAATACAGCAATGTTCAGTAAAGGTCAGATGCCTTAGAGGTCTATTCAGAGCAAGAAACATCAGATCGCTTAAGGTAGAGAAATTGGCCTCTGTCTGGGCGATCGCTGGAGAGGATGATTCGCCATCTTACCTTCGCAAGTCATTTTTTGGATATAACCCTACGAGGTCTGCTAATCCTACCTTTCAGGCCAATTGCATACGTGAACTGAAGATTTAGCTGAACTTTTCTGAGCTTTTTAAAAAACACATCTGTACTATTCTGTATCGACTTAATAGCAACAGTTCCATAGATTAGAAGACAACAGGAAGCATCATTCAAGACATACATCAAATAAGAGGAGAAACCAGTGGAAAATACGTCATCGTTTCAAAAAATTGTATCCGTTGAAGATGCCGAGACAGCCCGACGCATTAAAGAAGAAGATGCCCGTTTAGAACGATGGAAAGCCTTTATCAAAGAGGTTGCAATTTTGGGTAGTGCCGGAGCAGTCGCGGTGACAATTGGCATCACCAGCGCGCTCACAATTATCGACTCCAACACCACGCAAGAAGACAAGAGCTGGGCCAGGACAACACTCACATCCGTTCTAACCGGGGCAGGCGGTTTTCTATTTGGCAAGCATGAAGCCAGCAAAAAATTGCCTCCTAATGATAAGTAGCAGGCAAGGGCGTGGCACTGCTGCGCCCTCTCTATTGGAGACGCTCAACCAGGTGATCACCCACGCGTAAAGCATTTGCCATCACAGTCAGAGCGGTGCCGACACTGGGGCACGACGGGAAAAAGCTACTGTCCACAACATAAAGGTTATCGACATCGTGGGTGCGACAGTTCACATCCAGCACCGAAGTGGAGGGATCGGTGCCAAAACGACAGGTGCCGCACTGGTAAGCAACAACCTGAAGTGGTGACTCACCCCGTGGGTGCATACCCCCCCGTTGCAGCATTGAAGTGGGTAACTCTTTCTCAACTGTTTTTAAAACATCGATCCAGCGATAAACGAGGCGATCGTGGGCTTCGATATTGTTAGCCGTGTAATCGACGTAAAGCTTGTCACCATCCAGACGAACTCGATTGGTAGAGTCAGGCAGCACCGCACTCTGCGCCCACCAACCAATCGAATGCGTTGCTAACTGCCGAATGCCAAAACCGGGCATCAGCTTCGAGAAAACAGACAAAACTGGAGGCGCTTCGGCATAGATAATGTCTTGCAGCAACCCACCTGTATTTTGGATGTGCCCCATCGGGTAAGCAAAGTCAGCATCACCCCAGTAAAAATCGTTGATCGACACACTTCTGAGAAACTTACCTGAATTTGGCGCACTCAGTTGCACAACGGCAGTTAGCTGATTTTTCATCAGGTTGCGACCCACTTGGTCAGAGCGATTCGCTAACCCAGTCGGATGTTTTTCATTGGCCGATCGCAGCAAAATAGCGGCTGAGTTAATCGCACCACAGGCCAACACGACAATGTCACCCAAAAATAAATACGATTCCTGACCAATTCGCGCTTCAACCGCTTTCACCTCCCGCCCAGAAGGACTCGTGTGCAAGCAAACAACCCGCGCCGAAGTCTTTAGCGTCACGTTGGGTAACTTGAGAGCAGGCTCGACCCCAAACACTTCTGAGTCGCCTGTCGGGTCGTCTTGCTGGCGCGTTAAGCTGAGTGGAATTGGCGTTGGATGTAGTCCGGTTTTGGCGATCGCGTCTACCACTTCTTGCACGCAGGGTTCATGGGTCACACCTGCATAGGGATAATCGGCACTGTGTGCGGGTTCCGTTGGGTCAATGCCCAAGCTACCATGCACCATATACAGTTGCTCGGCCTCAGTGTAGTAAGGCTCTAAATCTTCGTATTGCAGACACCACTCTGGTGAAATTCCTTCTTGATAATTGACTGCTTCAAAATCGCGATCGCGCATGCGTAGCAGTGCCGCACCGTAGACTTTGGTGTTACCACCAACCGCGTAGTTTGTTTGGGGCGAAAACGGCTCTCCGTTTTTGTCGTACCACTGTTCTGGTGCGTGATACCGTTCCTTTTTGAAGATATCGACATTACTGCGATTCTGTTCTTCTAGGGGCATAAAGCCGCCCCGCTCTAGCACCAAAATCTTCTTACCTGTGGGTGCTAGCTTGTGCAACAGCGTTCCACCACCGGCCCCTGTGCCAATAATGATTACATCGTAGTGTTGGTCATCAACAATCATTCCGACTCTCCCTCGTAGGCATTATTAGTAGGGCAACTTTGAGACACCAAAGTTTAGCAAATCAGCAACAAAACAGCCCCCTATCCAAAAGCTGATTCACTATTGCCAGACGTAAAGCAAGATGAACAAAACAATCCAAATCACATCGACAAAGTGCCAAAACAAGGATGTTTCTTCCACCCCAACGGTGCCTTTGTCGTAATTTCCGGGGATGAATGAACGAATCAGCATCAGTCCTTGCAGCAAAATTCCGGTTAAGACGTGTAAGCCATGAAACCCGGTGAGCAGGTAGAACGTACCACCAAATAAACCCGAAGTGAAACCAAAGGGCAACTCAGACCACTCTTTGGCTTGTCCCAACAAGAAGTAAGCCCCCATCGCCATTGTCAGCAGCCAGAAAACCCGAAATCCCCAGAGGTTACGCTTGTGCAAAAACCGCTCGGCAATGAAGATGACAAAGCTACTCGAAACCAACACAATCGTGTTAATTAAAGGCTCTCGTGTGGCTAACCCGGTCACTCCATCGGGATACCAATCTGAAGTCGTAATTTTGTAGAGAAAGTAGCTGACAAAGAAGCTGAGAAAGATGACGCTTTCTGACAGCAAAAAAACAATAAAACCAAATAAGGCGTTACCCGCTTCATCGTGGGTATGCTCTGCGGCATGAGCGTGAGCGTGAGCAATAGCAGGGGCCTGGTCTAAAGAACTTTCCATAATGCGCTGGGGGAAGTTGAGAGCAATAAAGGGGATAGATGGTTAATGCGCGATCGCCCACAAAACCGCTGGTGTGGCTCTAGGGACAATCGCTTGTTCAACTCGGTTCTGTCACAAGATCAGCGGCGCGATCGCCCGCCACGAGTGGTTCGTTTTTGCCGTAGCCATACGGCTCTGCAACCACAACAGGGATCTCTTCAAAGTTTTCTACCGGAGGCGGCGAAGAAACCATCCATTCCAGGCCGATCGCCCGCCAGGGATTGTCTGGCGCTTTCTTACCCTGCACCCAGGAACCCACCATATTCAAAATAAACGGTAAGGTCGCCATCCCTAACAAGAAGCCACCGATACTGGCCAGCACATTCCAAAAAGCAAACTCTGGATCGTAAGACGCCACTCGACGGGGCATCCCCATCAGACCTAACGGATGCATTGGTAAAAAGTTTAAGTTTGTACCAACAAAAGTCAACCAGAAGTGCAACTGACCTAAACCTTCGTTGTACATGCGACCTGTCATTTTGGGGAACCAGTGGTAGATCGCTGCAAACATTCCCATTGTGGCAGTACCAAACAGCACATAATGGAAATGACCGACCACAAAGTAAGTGTTGTTAACGTGGATATCAATCGGGACAGTTGCCAACATGATGCCAGTGATGCCTGCGAAGACAAACATAATCAATGCCCCAAGGGCAAAGAGCATCGGTGTCGTCAGCCGCAATTTGCCGCCCCAGAGCGTTGCGACCCAAGCAAAAACTTTAACCCCTGTTGGCACTGCCACAAACACCGTTGTGAACATAAAGAAGATCCGCATCCAGGGTGGCGTACCACTGGCAAACATATGGTGCACCCAAACAATGCCACTGACGAAGGTAATCGTCATAGAAGAAATGGCGACAATTTTGTAGCCAAACAACGGCTTACGGGCAAACACCGGAAAAATCTCGGAGAAGATGCCAAAGATCGGCAGAATGATCACGTAAACCGCTGGATGCGAATAGAACCAGAAAAAGTGCTGATAAAGCACCGGGTTGCCACCTTTTGCCGGGTCAAAGAACGACGTACCAAAGGTGAGATCCATCAACAGCATGACCGCACCCGCTGTTAGTGCAGGCAATCCATACAACTGAATAATTTGGGCACTTAACACTGTCCAGACATAGATGGGCATCCGAAACAGCGTCATTCCAGGGGCACGCATTTTGGCGATCGTAGTGACAAAGTTGACTGCCCCCATGATGGACGAAACACCGGAAATCGCAACCGCCAACAACCAGAGAAACTGACCGTTGAGCAGTTTGCCCGTTGGGTTTTGCAAGCTGACGGGAGGATAAGCCCACCAGCCCGACTGCGATGGCCCCCCGGGAGCAAAAAAACTCGCCATCAACAAAATTGCCGCGACAGGCACCATCCAAAAGGCGATCGCGTTGAGTCGGGGAAAAGCCATATCACGGGCACCGATCATCAGCGGCACCAGATAGTTTGCCAACCCAACCAGGGAGGGAAACATCCACAAAAACAACATCACAGTGCCATGCATCGTAAACATGGCGTTGTAGATTGTGCGATCGACCAGATCGGCTTCAGGCGTGACCAACTCACCCCGAATAATCATGGCGAAAAAGCCACCGACTAGAAAAAAGGTGAAAGACGTCACCAGATATTGAATCCCAATCACTTTGTGATCGGTACTGAAGGTGAAAAATCGCTTCCAGTTATCCGGCGCACCTGGCAGAGGCTGAGGAGTTCTGTTGGCGATCGCTTCGATAGGCACATTTGTCATGCTCGACCTTCCTCTGCGGCGTAGTTAACAATTGGGGCAGGGGCCGGGGGAACAGTTTTCCAGCCTGCGTTAATGCGCTTTTCAGAAGCGCGGGTGTACTCGGCTGCGGCTCGGTTATAGGCAGTCACAGGGGTTTGTTTCGCCGCCTGCGCGAGCCAGGTCTGATAGTCTGCTTCTGATTGCACAACGACATCGGTTTGCATCGCCGCAAAATAGGTGCCGCTATACTGCGAATCGCGCAGCCGATATTTGCCCTCGCGAATCGGGGTGAACTCAAAGTCAATCACCTTGTTGGGGATGATGTCTTGCTTTAACCGAAAGGCCGGAATGTAAAAACCGTGAATCACATCTTCGGTCTGCAAAGCGAGTTTGACCCGTCGATCAACCGGCAAATGCAACTCTGTACTGGTTACATCCTGACCGGGATAGCGAAACTCCCAGACCCACTGCCGCGAATGCACCTCAATCTCTTCAGGGGGCGACATTGCTTCCATCGGGGCAGCGTAGGCGGCTTCAATCCCAATTGGGTTATGTAGATGCACCAATTCCATCGGGCCATGCACAGCCATCTTTTCGTAAATCTGTTGGCTGTAGACGGCAATCCAAATAACGAGCGCGATTGGAATCGCGGTCCAGACAATTTCTAACGGAATGTTGCCCTCAATTGGTGGGCCGTCACTCGTGTCATAGCGACCCACACGATGCACCGCAACCGTGTAGAGCACAGCACCCGTCACACAAAGAAAAATAAACGAACCCAAAGTCACCAGAAAGCTAAACAACTCATCCACTAACTTTGATTCAGCCGAAGCTTGTGGTGGCAACCAATGATACGCCTGTTGCCCGACCCACCAGCTAATCGCCGCATTCGCGATCGCCAGCACGACCAGGGTTAGGATTGTCCGAATCTTCATACGATGTTCTGTATTTGACTTTTTAAGCTATCTCTAATTGGCTAAAACCAGAATTCACAAGGGCTTTAGCGTAGCAGCGCATTTGGATCTTGCCCCTCTTGCAGCAGCATGTCAGCCGTGTTATGAACGCCAAACTCAGCCGCCAGTTGCGCCCCCAAGGTGCCGTGGATGAACATAATCCCAAAGATCAATAAACCGACGATCAGGTAACTCCACTGCACCTGTTGGGCCCGATCTTTGCGCCACGCAAACCGTTGAAAGCCACGCCATACGGTCATGCCAACAATCATCGCAAGCAGCACCACACCACCCACTCCATGCCACAGCATCGTCTCCATTGCTTCCAGACCCCAGGCACTTGCGCCAGTCGCTGCGGGTTGCGCCAGCATGATCTCATAAAAGCCGGCCGCCACCGTAAAAAAGGTGACGATCGCCGACGCCAGCATGTTGTACCAACCGACATCAAAAAAGTTAGAGCGAGCCGCTGGAATTGCCAGCAGTTTAAATACGGGGCGTTCTAAAGGAAACAAGACACCGACAACATCAAAGGCGATCGCGACAATAAACAACCCCAACGTCAGATGCACAAGATTTGGGTGAATCGGAATGGTATAAGGCAACCCATTTGGCCCCAATTGTCCACTGAGTTGATCAATTAATTCTGGGTTCATTACAACACTCCATCCTTAATTGCATCGACAACAGGCACCGTGTGCAAGCCATACACCCAGACCAGCTTATCGCCCAGGTACACCTGATAAAACACCAGCACCGATAACAGAGCGCCAATCACTAAAAAGGAAACTGGCAATTGTTTGGGGTCGCGCGATCGCAAGATATAACGCCAACCCGTAATTGCCGCAATAATGCCCGAAAGTGACCAACCGATCAGCGTATGCACATTCAGAGTGCGCTCAGCAGCGGCATACGGTTCTGCTAAACCTGCTTCAACCTGCCCAAAAATGACAGCAATAAAAATAGAGATAGTGGCAAAAAACAAGTTCCACCAGCTCACCTCGTAGAGGCGGCTATTGCGCGTATAGTAACCAATCACATCGCATAAGAAAGCAAATAGAACCATTGCAATCACAAAATGCACGACAATCGGGTGAATGGTATCGGGGTAAGGTAAATTGTGCTCGTTTAGAGGTGGAAGAAAATCAGACACTCTCGTCTCCCAGCAGATATTGCTAAGTAACGTTCAACCTATCAAAGGTTTTCAGATTGTGAATGTATTAGTGAATTCAATGTCGAAAGTTTTTTTATTCTTTAAGAATTTATGCGATCTCCGAGGAATGTAAAAGGTTGCGCAACAATTCCCAGCTTTCTCATAAGATCCATCTTTGGAATGGTGATCTTTGTCAAAGGTTAAGCTAGGGAATGACTCTTTGCAATCTTACCGACCTTTCGCAAATTCCTTTAGATCGATCGCGAAAGCTTAAGAAGCGCGCTGAAACCCAACACTTACGCTGACTTGCATAGTTGCGACCCATCACATTGCATACCTAAGAGGGGCTTCTAAACCAGCCGTTCGGGTTGAAGTCCCTTCGCCCACAAGGGGAGAAGAGATTGAGGGATGAGGGAAAAAGAGTTGTCAGTCAACGAGCTTTCTACCTGTAAATCGTTTGCAGGCCGCCAGCCCCCAAACAACAAAAGCGGCAAGCATTGCGCCTACCGCTAGATACAGCCCTAGACATAGAGTCTAGATGTCGAAGAAAACTCTACTTCTAATCAACAATAGCTCGCCCACTGATTAACCAAAACGACCGCTGACATACTCTTGCGTCGCCTTCTCGCGGGGGCTTTGGAAAAGAACTTCGGTTGGCTCATACTCCACAATGTAGCCTGTCCGCTTACCTTTTTCATTCGTTTCAACGTTAAAGAAAGCGGTGCGATCGGATGCGCGTGATGCTTGCTGCATGTTGTGCGTCACAATCACAATCGTGTAGTCTTGCTTTAACTCTTGCATCAGATCCTCAATCTTGAGGGTTGAGATCGGGTCAAGGGCTGAGCAAGGTTCATCCATCAAAATCACATCGGGCTTCACTGCGATCGCCCGTGCAATACACAACCGCTGTTGCTGACCACCCGACAGATCGGTTCCTAAAGCCTTTAGCTTATCCTTCACATCATCCCAAATCGCCGCCTTGCGCAACGAGTTTTCAACTAACTCATCCATATCCCCCTTGTAACCCAGAAGCCGGGGACCATAGGCAACGTTGTCGTAAATCGACTTAGGGAAGGGGTTTGGCTGTTGAAAGACCATCCCAATTTGACGCCGAACTTCGACTGGGTCAATGTCCGCGGCATACAAATCTTGCCCGTGATAGTAAACCGTACCATCAATATGGAAGCTCTTGATCAAGTCGTTCAGCCGATTAAAGCAGCGCAGCACGGTACTCTTACCACAGCCAGAGGGGCCGATAAAAGCCGTAATCTGGTTCTTTCGAATGTCAATGTTGACATCCCGCACCGCTTTAAAGTCGCCGTAATAAATGTCTAAGTTTTCCGTACGAAAGACGGTTTCAACTTGGGTTGGTGTTTTCAGGTTGTAAGACATAGGTTAGAAGTAGATGAAGTTCAGAGAAGATTTAAGTATCAAGAAGCGACTCACAAGCAAAGTGCTACCGCTTACGCGTGATCCAGCGCGCTAAAATGTTTAAGAATAAAACGATCGCCACCAGCACCAGCGCTCCAGCCCACGCCAGATTTTGCTGATTCTTGTAGGGCACCTGAGCAAAGCTATAAACCAACATGGATAAGGTTGCCGTTGGCTCCCAAACTGTACGGTTCCAAAACTGACTAAATAGAGCAGTAAACAAAACGGGGGCTGTTTCGCCAATCGCTCGTGCAACGGCTAGCATCACACCTGTCACGATCGCTGGAGTTGCGGCTGGCAATACAATTCTCAACACCGTATCCACCTTGCCAGCCCCTAAACCAATCGAGGCTTGTCGGTAGCTACCAGGCACCGCTTCTAAAGCTTCCGAGGCTGTTCTCACAATCGTAGGCAACATCAGAATTGCGAGGGCTACACCTGCTGCAACTGCGGAATAAGTCCCGGTTGTCAATACAATCGTTGCCCAGGCAAACGTACCCATCACAATCGACGGCACACCCGCCAGAATATTAACGGCAAAATCAATCCAATTCTCATCTGGGGCAGCCGTATCCTTAGCAAACTCCGCCAGAAAAACAGCTGCCAAAATTCCAACCGGAATACTGATGGCGGAGGCAATTCCAACTGTTAACAGTGTACCAACAAAAGCATTGCCAAACCCACCAATATCAGCTAACGGCGGTGGTGGCAGCTTCACAAACAAACTTGGACTGAGATACTGCACCCCCTGCCGTAGAAGGTAAAACAAAACTGCAAACAGCGGAATAATTGCTAAAACGGCACAGAGGGTCGCCACAACCGACATTACTGTTGAAAATAACGTACGGGGCGACGAGGAGTTTTTCTTCAGATTGATGCTTTCGTAGCCGCCAATACTCTCTGGGACTGCCATCTAGACCTCTCAACAACTAAATCTAATCACCATCAACAAAGAACTATGAAGCCAGGTAGACAAATCCTTCAACCTAGTACTTAATGCTAAAGCGGCGAACAATGTACTCAGCAATCACATTGACTATTAGCGTCAAGAGAAACAACGCCAATGCGGCATACATCAACGAAGAGGATTGCAGCCCACTCGCTTCAGCAAATTGGTTTGCCAATAAAGATGAAATCGTTGACCCTTGAGCAAACAGAGATGGCGAAATCGCATTTGCGTTACCAATCACCATCGTGACTGCCATCGTCTCGCCCATGGCTCTTCCAAGTGCCAACATCACACCCCCCACAATCCCCGAAAAGGCAGCTGGAATGATGACCTTAAAAATAGTTTCCCAACGAGTTGCACCCAACCCGTAGGATGCCTGCCTCAGCTTTAGAGGGACTGCCACCAGCGCATCACGAGAAATCGCTGAAATAATTGGCAGAATCATAATTGCTAAAATAATGCCTGCAATGTAGATACCAGGCCCAGCCGGAGGCGTACTAAAGAACGGAATCCAACCAAAATTCTGATTTAGCCATATACCAAGAGGTCGCAGAAAGGGAATCAGAACAAAAATGCCCCAAAGACCAAAAACAACACTGGGTACAGCGGCCAACAGCTCGATTAAAAACACAAGTGGACGTTGAATTTTCTCAGGAAGAAAATCTTCACTCAGAAACAAGGCAATACCTAAACCAATCGGTACAGCAATCAGCAGCGCAATAAATGAAGTTACCAAGGTTCCGTAGAGCTGCGGCAACACCCCAAACAGATCCTCAACCGGGTTCCAGTTTGTAGAGAACAGAAAGCCCAGACCAAATTTTTGCAAAGCCGGGATTGCCTGTACACCCACCTGAAGGGCAATCCCAATCAGAATGGCCATTAAGGCATAACCAAACGCTCCAGTACCCCAGACAAAACCATTATCCAGAAAACGAGCAGAGTCAGAACGCTTCCAAGCAGGTTTACTCGAAGACTCAGGAGGAAGATTGGGAGATGAAGTCATACAACTTTAGCCGTACAGAATGATGTTCTTTGACCCACACTGGTCAATTTGCTCGCTCTAGCTGCTTGCGGTGGGATGTTCAACCAATGTGCTGAGTCAAGCCCACCGCAAGTCGATCGCTCTATCGCTTTCTTCCCTTAGAAGGAAGTTTTCGAAAAAAAAGTAAGTTACTTAGTAGCGATCGTATCAACTTTAGAGGTGATCTTGCCCACTAAATCATTAGGTAATGGCAAATAACCCAATTCGGTTGCTGCCTGCTTACCATCGTTCAGCGCCCAAGAAACAAATTTCTTCAGTGCCTCTGCCTTTGCTGGGTCGTCATACTGACCATAGAACAGCAAGTAGGTCAGGCTCACAATGGGGTAAGCCTCCTTACCAGCCGGATCAGGCACTTGCACCGAGAAGTCAGCCGCAGGAGTCACGCCTTCCAAAGCTTTAGATGCAGCTTCAGGGGTCGGGGTTACAAACGTACCCGCTTTGTTTTGAATGGTCGCCATTTTCAAGTTGTTCTCTTTCGCAAAAGAGTACTCGGTATAGCCAATTGAACCAGGAGTTTGCTGAATCTGCGCGGTTACACCAGGGTTCCCCTTCGCACCTGTACCAACAGGAAATTGAATCGTCTTACCAGAACCAGCCTTCCAGTTGGGGCAAGCGGCTTCAATGTGCTTGGTGAAAATATCGGTTGTACCACTACCATCAGAACGATAAACAAAAGTAATTGGGGTAGAAGGCAACGTTACACCAGGGTTATCTTTCGCAATAGCAGCATCGTTCCAGGTTTTAATGGTGCCGTCAGTGATACCGCAGAAGGTCGGGCGAGATAATCTCAGATTGTCAACACCATCTAAGTTGTAAGCGTAAACAACAAACAACCCAGTAGAAGGAATCTGAATTGGGCCAGCGCCACGCCCTGCAGGGAATGCTTTCACTTCATCCTCTTTAAGGGGAGCGTCGGTTGCACCAAAGTCAACTGTGCCAGCGTTGAATTGCTTAATACCAGCACCACTACCCACTCCCTGATAACCAATCTGAACACCAGGATTTTGTTGATTGTAGGCAGCAAACCACTTTTGATACAGAGGTTCCGGAGCTGTAGCGCCTGCACCATTGACCCGCACGGCCGCACCGCTATTGGCAGCAGGAGAAGCACCAGGGCTAGTTGCTGTTGGGGCTGTCGCATTAGGACCGGGACAACCTGCTAAACCCAGAGAGATCGCCACAGCAGAGACAGGAAGTACCCATTGAGTAGCCTTTGAGGGAACCATAATTATTCCACTTGGTAAACTTTCCCCCCAACGGTACATCGGCTTAGTAAAGACCAGGTTAAATGGCAGACTTACTAAACCGAACAAGAGGTATTTCGCCCCAAGAAGAATAATTTTTCGTAAAGAAACGAGCTTTACAAACAACCGCAATTTTTTTAAGGTTGCTTTTTCACAGCAGCTCAATCTCTTGTTTCGTGATGATTCCCTAGTTCCTTTAATTAAAAAGTAGTAGAGGCTACCAAATTACTCTCTTAGGACGGATATTTGTCTAACGACATAAAACTTTACGCAACTGCCGCAAATTTGCCGGCAAATCCAGCTGAATAGCTTGCTGAATAAACATCGACGGAATTGGGATAGAGGGAGTCGCTTGCACAGAGTAACACAGCCATGTTCCCCCCTCTAAATCCTGAAGTTGCAGGCTTGCAGCAAAATCTGTGAAGTTGCCCGATCGCAGCTGAAACTGAACTTGATAATCGGGTAACTCAAGCACCTCTAGCTCTACATCAGCACTTGCGCTAAAGAGCCAAAAATCTTTTGTTGCTGTTTGCTGGAGCCACAATTTCTTTCCAGTTTCCGTTTTTCGCACACTCCCAGGCACCACTTGACTTCGGCTCAAAGCTGGCAGGAACTCGACCCAGCGGGGATAGTCTGTAATCTGCTGCCAAACCGATTCACACAGGCTCGGTACATACATCTGGGCAGTCACAGCTGCTCCCCAGGCTGTATGCGGTTTAACTGTGAGCAAAATTTCGCCTTGCAAGAGGGTCGGTAACGCTTGCTTTGCTTGATGAAGAGAACTTTGCAGCGCAAGCGACCGAGAAGAAGTAACAGCAACCATAGTTATCAGATGTCTCCCTTGAGATGAATCGGCGGGCCTGCCTCTTTGGAGAGCAAGACCAGAGGAGTCGAAAAACTGTCAAATCGACTGGATTCAATCGAGTTGCTTACGAGGATAACCTGGTTTTAGTGAAGAAAGATTGCGGAATACCATGAAGAAATCAACAAGCTTTCATTTCTTCTCCGTACAAAATCGGTAATCCTAACCAATTAGACCGTTTCGACCCGTTCCAAACAGTTGCACAGATGGGGTTATTAGCCATCAATCGCTGACAAGCTTTTGCGAGACGTGCCAAAATAGCATGGAACCATTGAGCGTGAGAAACAGACGTTGAAGCCTACAACAGCGGCATTGTTAATCTTGATCGGCATCACCTTTTTTGTTTGGGTGCTAAGAGGTTTTCGGCTGTTGGGGGTGATTCCTGGGATGGCGATCTGGGTTTTGATTTTGCTCTGCGTTCTGGCGGCGATCGTGTCAACTGTGCGCTAACGTGCCCAACACCCCTGGAGTTTTAGTAAGACTCTAGAAATTCGAAATTTGGCACCAATTCTGCGGAACTTTTGACTGTTGTATGCGTCAAAAAAAGTAACCTGAAGACGTTTGCCCTATCCCAAAAGCGCAACTTTGCTCTGAGCATGAAAGAGAGCTGGCAAATCAGTAATGTTCAATGCGCAGAGTGAAGGAGTTGAGAGACTGCACTCTTGATTAGGGGTTTTGGCCCTCCACCCTAATCTAAGGCTTAAGTCGCCGATTGACTCTCTAGCCTGCTTAAAATTTGCAGGAAGTAAAAGAGTCACACCTTTTAGTCATTGGCGGAAGCCTTCGTTTCTGCTTAGTTGATTTAGGCTACCTATCATTTTTGAGAAAACAATAATGACGCTTCAGCTTAATCGGGTCGTTGTGTTAGGCAGCATCAGCTTACTGAGTGCGGCCTTCCCTGTCTTCGCTGGTCAAAATACTTCTTTTGGTTCGTTAACTCTAAATGGCAACACTAAATCGGGTGTGCTGTCAGGCTCAACAGGTGGTGGCGTTTCTTTACCCGCTGTTGTCAGCAATGTCGATCGCAACAATAATCCGTGTCTCGGTTTTGGAGACGACCAGCCCGACCACCAGTTGATCTTAAAGCAAGATTTTGCGCGCTTACAGTTGCGGGTCAACTCCGGTGGAGCCGACACCACCCTTGTGGTTCAAGGGCCTGGCGGAGTAGTGCGATGTGGGGATGATAGCAGCCCTAACAATAAGGATGCGATTATCAACGATACCGATTGGTCAGCAGGCACCTACAACGTTTGGGTTGGCACCACAACGCCACGTGTCCGTCGCGACTATACCTTGACTGTGAAGTAGTGGGCGATCGCACCACTGCCCTGGAGATTCAATTCCCCAGGGCACTCGGTTAATGAGGGAGCTTGGCTGTTAGATCAAGTGATCACGGTTGGCTTATCCATGCCCGTTAGGGTTTTAATCTGAGCCAACTCATCCGCCAGTTGAATCATTTCGCCCAGCGCCACCTGCGGGTCTAAACCGTGGTTCGCAATGTTGGGTTCATAGCTTTCGAGGTAAAGCCGCAGAGTTGCTCCTTGCGTGCCCGTCCCCGACAGCCGAAACACCATGCGTGAACCATCGGTGAACCCAATCCGCACGCCTTGCTTTTGGCTCACACTGCCATCGATCGGATCCGTGTAGCTAAAGTCATCGGCATACTCGACCTCATAGGAACCCAGCTTTTGCCCAGGGAGCGTTGGCAATTTAGCGCGCAAGCCTTCAATCAGCTTGTTGGCTCGCTCGGCATCAACTGCTTCGTAGTCATGGCGCGAGTAGTAGTTACGCCCAAATTGCTGCCAATGCTCTTTGACAATCTGCTCGACCGACTGTTGGCGCACGGCCAAAACATTCAACCAGAACACAACTGCCCACAAACCATCCTTCTCGCGAATGTGGTTCGAGCCAGTGCCAAAGCTTTCTTCACCGCAGAGAGTTGCTTTGCCCGCGTCGAGCAAGTTACCAAAAAACTTCCAGCCCGTCGGCGTTTCATAGCACTCAATCCCCAAACGAGCGGCGACGCGATCGGGAGCCTGGCTAGTCGGCATCGATCGCGCAATCCCAGCCAGACCATCTTTGTAACCGGGCACCAGCTTGGCATTTGCCGCCAACACCGCCAGACTATCGCTGGGAGTCACAAAAAAATTGCGCCCCAAAATCATGTTGCGATCGCCATCTCCATCCGATGCAGCTCCAAAGTCAGGGGCATCGGCACCAAACATAATCTCAACCAGGTCATGGGCATAAACCAGGTTTGGATCAGGATGGCCACCCCCAAAATCTTCTAAGGGCACTCCATTTAGCACTGTTCCAGCCGGGGCACCCAACACCTCTTCAAAGAGCGCGTGGGCATAGGGACCCGTCACCGCGTGCAGCGAGTCCATACACATGCGAAACTGCCCGCCTGTGAGAAGCTGACGGATGCGATCGAAATCAAACAACGACTGCATCAACTCCACATAGTCTGAAACGGAGTCAAACACTTCGACCACCATCTCGCCCAGCTTAAAGCGACCGACCTGATCCAATTCAACATCGGGGGCATCGAGCAAGTGGTATTCAGCAATGGTCTTGCTATTCGCAAAAATGGCGTCTGTCACTTTCTCAGGCGCAGGTCCCCCATTGCTGATGTTGTACTTCACCCCAAAATCTTCATGGGGACCACCCGGATTGTGGCTCGCAGAAAGAATAATGCCACCAAAGGCGTTGTTTTTACGAATCACATAGGAGGCAGCTGGCGTTGAGAGAATGCCACCCTTACCAACCAGGGTGCGACCAAAACCATTAGCAGCAGCCATTTTGAGAATGATTTGAATCGCCTGCCGATTGTAATAGCGACCATCGCCACCCACCACCAGGGTTTGCCCCTGATAACCTTCAAGACTATTGAAAATGGATTGAATAAAATTTTCCAGGTAGTTTGGTTGCTGAAACACGGGCACTTTCTTCCGCAAGCCAGAAGTACCCGGTTTCTGGTCAGAGTAGGGTTGGGTTGCTACGGTACGAATATCCATAAATTACCTATGCTGGAGATTTTGCAATGACCTTTTCTTGGTATTTCACTTCATTTTGAGAGGGCAACCCCCGCTCAAATTGAGTGATATTTGTCAGCGTCGTATCGGCAATACTTTGCAGCGCATCTTTGGTAAAAAATGCCTGATGTGCCGTGATCACCACATTTGAGAAAGACTGGAGCAATTGAAACGTATCATCTAAGAGGACACTATCTGAAAGGTTCTCAAAGAAAATATTGTCTTCGTCCTCATACACATCTATCCCCAGATAGCCGATCTTTCCGGATTTAATGCCACTAATCGCCGCCTTGGTATCGAGCAGCGCACCCCGACTGGTATTGATCAGCATGACCCCTGGCTTCATCTGGTCGATCGCCTCAGCATCAATAATGTGATGGGTAGCAGGCACCAGCGGGCAATGCAAAGAGATGATGTCAGAATTTTCGAGTAGCTCCGGTAACTCGACATACCGAGCCGCCCCGATCGCCGCAAAACTGGGGTTAGGCATTGGGTCATAGCCCAACACCTGACACCCAAAGCCATGCATGATCTGAGCAAAGATCAGCCCAATTTTACCCGTCCCGATTACCCCTACCGTACGACCGTGCAGGTCAAATCCCATCAACCCATCGAGCGAAAAGTCATCACCTCGCACGCGGTTATAGGCCCGGTATAGTTTGCGGTTGAGCATCAGCACCAGTCCTACGGCATGTTCAGCAACGGCATAGGGTGAGTAGGCTGGCACCCGAACGACCGTAATGCCCAACTCCGCCGCACGCTTCAAGTCCACCATATTGAAACCAGCGCACCGCAGCGCCAGTAACCGAATGCCATGCGCCGCCAGGATTTCTAAGGTTTGTGCGTCTGCCTTATCGTTGACAAACATGCAAACTGCTTGACACCCCTCCGCCAGGGGAGCTGTGACCGCATCAAGTTTCGGCTCTAAAAAGAACAACTCGTGGTTATGCTTGCTGTTAGTCAGCTCAAAAAACGAGCGATCGTACTTTTTTGTGTTGAAGAAAGCAACTTTCATAGCAGCAGTCAACTCTCGAATAGGGGGCACAATACCGATGGTTGAATCTCAAAATTCGCCAGGTGAAGTGACTTAGCCTGGTTAGACATTAGCCAAGCACACATCACAATTGCGTAATTGCAATGGAGAGGTCACTAAAAATTTAGAACATTCTGTTGTTCGTTGAAGAAATCTTGTCTGATCTAGCATTCGTGCCAGACTTCTTACCATGCTGCCAGAGAACGTACCAATCCAAAGTGGCAGAAGTTGCTAAATCGAGTCTCCAGCCATACCTATCCTTCAGCCCAACGGACTGATTCACCAAAATCCTTTTGTTTTGGATTCTTATTCATTCTCCAACTGTTCTTTTGCCTCCAGCAGTCTTTGGCGATGCTCAGCGCTGACGCTGGGGTAATTGAGATTCAACGATTTCAGGCGATCGCAAATAAGGTTGGCAACGGCTAACCGGGTAAACCACTTGTGGTCAGCTGGGATGATGTGCCAGGGTGCCCACTCTGTGCTGGTGTTTGAGAAAGTGTCTTCGTATGCTCGGATGTACTCATCCCAGCGCTGACGCTCATTAACATCACCCATCTCAAACTTCCAATTTTTCTCAGGGCGATTAATGCGCTCTAAAAAGCGCTTCTTCTGCTCCGCTTTGGAAACATTCAAAAAAAACTTGAGCACAATGATGCCATTGTTCACTAAATACTTCTCAAAGTGGTTGATTTCTTCAAACCGTTGCTGCCAGATGCGATCGCCTTCAGGTAATTCAGGTAATTGTTGTTTAGCCAACAGCTCTGGATGGACTCGCACCACCAACACTTCTTCATAGTAAGAGCGATTAAAAATACCAATCCGGCCTCGCTCTGGCAACGCTTTCATGCTGCGCCACAGATAGTCATGGTCGAGTTCTTCAGCCGACGGAGCTTTGAAGCTATAAACCTGACACCCTTGGGGGTTGACTCCCGACATCACGTGCTTAATGGTGCTGTCTTTGCCAGCCGCATCAATTGCCTGAAAAATAATCAGCAAGGCATAGGTATTTTGGGCATACAAAACATCTTGATAGATACCCAATTGTTGAACACCTGCTTGCAGTTTGCCCTGAGCTTCAGTCTTGTCTTGAAATTTGCCTGTGTAGCGAGGGTCAAAATCTTTTAGCGAAACTTTTGAGCCAGGTTTCACCAAAAAGGGTGAGTAATCCATAAGACCAACCAACATCAATTTCTGTCACTCTAATCTAGATTGTTAAGCTCGTGAGAGAGCTGTAAAAAACTAGAACAGTTGGGGCGATCGCAGCCACAAAAGGCCTTGTATTCTACAAAAATCAGCCGTAACGAACGATATCACCAAAATCAGCCGAACAATTAATCCTGAAGCGAGTGATTAATTCCGTATGATTTTCATGTGAGGTTTGTTAATTTTGGCCCATTCGTTTGTTTAGACACTGTAAGCTTTTGACACAAATCACAAATTTAGCCATCTAGCGGTTGATAAAATTTAGGTGCCTATTCATTGGGAGAGAGCAATCTATGAAAGCCATGGTTTTGGCAGCAGGAAAAGGAACCCGTGTGCGACCGATTACCTACACCATTCCCAAACCCATGATTCCTATCCTGCAAAAGCCGGTTATGGAGTTTCTCTTAGAGCTACTCCGGCAACACGGTTTTACTGAGATCATGGTGAACGTAAGTCACCTTGCGAATGAAATCGAAAGCTACTTCCGGGATGGTCAGCGGTTTGGCGTACAAATTGCCTACTCCTTTGAAGGACGAATCATTGATGGGGAGTTAGTCGGGCAAGCTCTGGGTTCGGCGGGTGGGATGAAGCGAATTCAAGACTTCTCGCCCTTTTTCGACGACACCTTTGTGGTGTTGTGCGGTGATGCTCTGATCGATCTGGATTTAACCGCTGCGGTTAAATTTCACAAAGAGAAAGGGGCGATCGCGACGATTGTTAGCAAAACAGTCCCAATGGAGGAAGTGTCGAGCTACGGGGTTGTGGTGACTGACGAAGAAGGCCGAGTCAAAGCCTTCCAAGAAAAGCCATCGGTCGAAGACGCATTAAGCAACTGCATCAACACAGGTATCTACATTTTTGAACCAGAAGTTTTAGATTACGTGCCCTCCGATGAAGAATTTGACATTGGCAGCCAGCTATTTCCCAAGCTGGTTGAGATGGGCGCGCCCTTTTATGCAGTCCCCATGGAGTTTGAATGGGTTGATATCGGTAAAGTGCCTGACTACTGGCACGCGATTCGCGCAGTGTTGCAAGGCGATGTCAAAAACGTGCAGATTCCCGGAAAGGAAATTGCACCTGGCATTTACACAGGTCTAAACGTCTCCGCCAACTGGGACAAGGTGAATATCCAAGGCCCCGTTTACATTGGTGGCATGACCCATATCGAAGATGGCGCAACGATTATTGGCCCGACCATGATCGGCCCTAACTGCTGGATTTGCAGCGGTGCAGTAGTTGATAACAGTGTCATTTTCGATTATTCGCGCTTAGGCCCTGGTGTGCGCTTAGTCGATAAGCTCGTTTATGGTCGTTACTGCGTTGACAAAACCGGAGCCACGATTGACGTGCAGGCCGCTTCACTTGATTGGCTGATTACCGATGCCCGTCAAGAAGTGCCCACTCAACCACCGGCTGAGCGTCAGGCGATCGCCGAGTTACTCAAAAATAGTTAGTTACTAAAAGATAGCTAAACAGCCTAAATCCCCAGGTTCAAACGAATCTGGGGATTTTTGTTGAAGTTGCATAGCAAAAAAATGGGGTTAAGGAGCTATACCTTGCGTCAAACTTTACCCTCAACCCGATCCAGCGAATACAGTGTCAATCTCCTGTTGTATGGTGTAGCAGTTCTGCTGAAAGCACACTTGGATCAGCTGATTTAGAGAAGCTTTCAAGCCTTACCTGGGTACATGCCTGAGAACCGCTACATCACAGTGCTAGAACTCTAAGCGGTGCGCGATCGCGAAGACCTTAGCCCCGTGGTTCAACCGAACCGTCTACAGGAGGCACGATGTCAGGGCGCTCTTTTGTTTCCCAACCGGGGGGACGACGAGAGTTATACCAGGCGATCGAACCAAGCGTGACGGCCGCAATAAAGCCAATGACGAAGAGAAACACCAATACCGTTGCATCGAGAGCGCGTCCGGTTGATTGTGCCGCTTCTGCTAAGAATAGAGTTGTAAGAACCATTTCCATTATCTTCTCCTGTGTCGGTTAGCGCGGTGGACTGTCTCTGAACTGTTAGACCAAACCAGGCCCCTTACCCCGCGCATCGCCTTCTTCAGTCAGCTTGCCAGTCTCATCGTTATGGTGAGCTTCGGCTAGTTCTTCAGCCCGCTCTGCTTCTTCGGCTTCGATCATGGCCGTGCGATCGCCCGGAACTTCGTAATACATCTCTGGCTCAACGGCGTAATTATTCAGCAAGCCTTCTTTATCAACGGTGTACCCACCGGTAGTGTCGAGATCGTCAGTTTCTTGCCCAGCAGGTTTAGCATTCTTAAAATCGTCGCCTTCACGCTCACTTCGAGCAGCTGTCTCAGCAGGAATAATATGGGGATCGTAACCATCTTTTTGAATAACGTTATCGCTCACGCTAACCTCCAAAACAAACTTAAATTTTTCTTTGCGATGATCTAAATTAAAGTCTTTTCTCAAAAAGAATGGATCTCTCAGTTGACTTAAAAAGCCCCACCTAAATTTATTTCTTTAGATCGAACGGCAGAAACTTATTGACTTTCAGAAAAGCATGAGCATGTTTTATAAATGCTATTTCTGCTGGATTTGAGAGTCGCTTCTGATCAATTTACAGCATTTTCCGATCTAGTGAGGCGTATTTGATATACTAATTCAATCCATTTACTTCATTCTCAATCAAGTGCAACCCTACTCACTCGATCTTAGACAAAAAATTGTTGACGCTTATGTTGAAGGTAATACGTCACAA
>DVDV01000223.1 GCA_015296075.1 Leptolyngbyaceae cyanobacterium M33_DOE_097
AAAGCAGGCTATACACTAATCCTTGGGCGTGTTGAACAATGGTTTCCATAACCGTTCAGTTAAATTTTGATTACGCCCTTTCTTTCAGATTTTTCCTTCTTTGGCAACCCCTTGTTGAAACTGGTGCAAGATCTCAGGTGAGCAATTGTCACTCATGTTTCTGACGGCTGTTAGCCTGGCTGTTGCCGCTGTTCCAGAAGGCTTGCCTGCTGTTGTCACTATCACCCTGGCTCTAGGGGCACAGCGAATGTTGAAACAGCACGCCTTAATTCGCAAGTTACCTGCGGTTGAGACATTAGGCTCCGTAACAGTCATTTGCTCAGACAAAACAGGCACACTGACCGAAAATCGGATGACTGCCACGTTTCTGGCGGCAGCAGGACACCGAGTTAATTTGACGACATCCCAGCACCGTGATGCTCTCAACGTCCATACAGATTCGTTGAGCCTGTTAAGCGAGCAATCCACTCTGGCGTGGCTCTTGATGGGGGCTGTGCTATGTAACGATGCCCTTCTGGAAACCCATCCTGAGCTACCCCAGCAGTTTCATGCTGTGGGAGACCCAACGGAAGGCGCACTGATCATAGCGGCGGCTCGTCTGGGCTTGTGGAAGCCAAATGTAGAGCAAGCATTGCCTCGGATCGCAGAAAAACCGTTTGATGCCACCCGCAAGCGGATGACAACGGTGCATACTCTTCCGCCTGTCACAGCACCACTGCCAGAAGCATTAAAACTGGTTGTGTCTGAATTTTTCGAGTTAGGAGACGCTACTTGCCTTGCCTTTACCAAAGGAAGTGTGGCGAGTCTGCTGGATGTCTCCGCTCAAGTTTGGGTAAATGGGAAGGCTGAGCCACTCGATGAGAACTGGCAGCAAAAAATTTCTGAGGACAATGACCAACTCGCTCGAAACGGCATGCGCGTTTTAGGGATTGCCTTTCGGCCGCTGACTTTGTTCCCTATTGATGCCGATCTACAAGGGCTGGAACGAAACCTGGTTTTTATTGGCATGATTGGCATGATTGATCCGGTTCGCGCTGAGGTCAAAGATGCGGTGCTGATGTGTCAGGAAGCAGGAATTCGCCCGGTGATGATTACGGGAGATCATCCGCTCACCGCTCAAGCGATCGCCCGTGAACTGGGAATTGTGCCAAATGATCACATCCTGACTGGGCAAGAGTTATCCCGTCTATCTAAGCAGGACTTGACGGAACAGGTTGAAGCGGTTTCTGTGTATGCCCGTGTTTCACCTCAGAATAAATTGGATATTGTGCAAGCGTTGCAAGAACGGGGACATATTGTTGCTATGACTGGAGACGGTGTGAATGATGCACCCGCTCTCAAGCAAGCGGATATTGGAATTGCAATGGGCATTACTGGCACTGATGTGGCGAAAGAGGCTGCTGACATGGTGTTGCTCGACGATAACTTTGCCACCATCGTGGCGGCAACCCGAGAAGGGCGCGTGATTTATGACAACATTCGCAAGTTTATCAAGTACACCTTAACCGGAAATGCTGGTGAACTTTGGGTGATTCTATTGGCTCCACTGTTTGGAATGCCCCTGCCATTAATTCCTCTACAAATTTTGTGGGTCAACCTGCTGGCGGATGGTCTACTGGCTCTGGCGTTGAGTGTAGAACCTTCGGAACGCAAAATTATGCGTCGTCCGCCACGTCATCCAGATGAGAGCGTTTTTGGGCGTGGGGTGGGCCGAGGAATTGTTTGGATCGGGCTATTGCTAGGGCTGGTTTTGCTGGCTGTTGCTTATCACTATTGGTTTACAGGTCAGGCCAATTGGCAAACGATGGTGTTTACAACCCTGGCCTTATCGCGAGTGGGCATGGCTGAAGCGATGCGTTCCGATCGCGACTCTCTATTTCAGATTGGTTTGCTCTCAAACAAACCACTGCTAGGAGCTGTCGTGTTAACGTTTGGCTTGCAAATGGCTGTTATTTACATTCCGGTCTTACAATCCGTGTTCCAAACAACTGCTCTATCTGCAATTGATCTCTTGATCAGCCTCTCGCTCAGTATCGCGATTTTGATGGCGATCGAGGTAGAGAAGTGGTTGATCCGTCGTAAATCTAGGAAGTCTAGATAACATGCTCTTCCATATCTGATGCTTTTCTAGTTAATTAGATTGTTCTTGCATAATTCATTCTGGACATAATTTAATTAATAGATTAAATATGGATTAAGACATTAAATCAAACATGAATTCAAACATGAGTCTGCCATACTAGTCATTGTTAACAGATGACACACTAGGTAAAACATATGGCTGACATTGTTGATACTGCTGCTAATGCTGGTTCTTTCAGCACCCTGGTTGCTGCCATCAAAGCCGCAAATTTGGTTGATACGCTCAAAGGCAAGGGGCCGTTTACGGTCTTTGCTCCAACCGATGAGGCGTTTGCCAAATTACCAGAAGGAACTGTAGATGGCCTTCTCAAAGACATTCCCAAACTCAAGAAAATCTTGACCTATCATGTCGTATCAGGTAAGGTCATGGCAGCGGATGTAACAAAGCTCAAATCGGCTAAAACTGTTGAAGGATCAGATGTAGCGATCGATGCTTCCAAAGGCGTTAAGGTGAATAATTCGACAGTAACCACTCCTGATGTGGCTGCTGATAATGGAGTGATTCACATCATTGATACCGTGTTGATGCCTGCATAACCCCTTTCTCAAGAGTAGGAACCCCTACTCTTGGGTCTTTCCTGAGAAGAATAGGGTTGATGTAAAGATTTGTCGCCTTTATGATTGCAATAAGAATCTGGTAATGGATTTACCATTAAAACGTACATTTTCCAGTCTCTATTCAAATTTAATAGGCCGGATCGGGCAAACCATCTTAGAGTAAAGGAGGATAGCAATTATCTTGAGGTGTTTAACGTTAGCCCATGCCTCCTGATCCCTCACAACAACCAATGTTTGAATTGACTGGGGAACCAATTGAGGCACCCTTCCCCATTGTGGGCGTAGCGGCATCTGCCGGTGGCTTAGAAGCCTTTACCCAGTTACTCAGCCATCTTCCAACTGATACGGGGATGGCGTTTGTGCTGATTCAGCATTTAGCACCCGATCACGAAAGTTTGTTGAGCGAGATTCTCGCGCGGGTGACTCAGCTACCTGTCCACGAAGTCCAAAACAACACAACCGTCGAACCCAATCACGTTTATGTGATTCCGCCGAACACTAAAATGGTGCTCTCAAACGGCGTGCTGCAACTATCGCCCCGTGAAAAGGTGTTTGGTCGCTATATGCCTGGGGATGCTTTTTTTACTTCGCTGGCAGCCGATCGCGGGCACAAAGCGATCGCGGTTGTCTTATCGGGTTCAGATGGTGATGGGTCGCTGGGCCTAAAGGCGATCAAAGCCGTTGGTGGGGTGACATTTGCTCAGTGTAAAGAGACGGCTCAATTTGACAGTATGCCAATTACAGCCGTGGCCACTGGCGATGTTGATTTTGTTTTGCCGCCTGAAAAAATTGCTGAAGAACTGGCAAACCTGAGCTGCAATCCGATGCTGGTGCGCTCCCAGTCAGTTAGCTTGACGGAAGAAACACCCCAATCGACGGATGCTCTAGCGACCATTTTTGCTTTATTGCGATCGCACACAGGGGTTGACTTTAGTCGCTACAAGCCCAATACAATCAATCGGCGGATTCAACGACGGATGCTGCTGTATAAGTTGGCAAACTTGGAAGATTATGTTGCCCATCTCCAAACATATCCAGCTGAAATTACGGCTTTATATGAAGAAATTCTGATTCATGTCACCAGCTTTTTCCGCGACCCAGAAGTGTTTGATCTACTAAAAAAAGTAGTGTTTCCGGCAATTACGCAGAATAAGTCAGGCGACATACCAATTCGGATCTGGGTAGCAGGCTGCTCAACGGGTGAAGAGGTCTATTCGATCGCCATCTGCCTGCTGGAATTTTTAGAAGACCGGGCTGTTCAATTTCCGATCCAGATTTTTGCAACGGATATTAGCGAAGTGGCGATCGAAAAAGCCAGAGCTGGTATTTACGCCGAAAATCAGATGGTGGAAGTCTCTCCTGCTCGCCGCCGTCGATTTTTTCATGCGATTGAAGGTGAACGATTTCAAATTAGTAAGACGGTGCGCGAACTCTGTGTGTTTGCTCGGCAAAATTTAGGCAGCGATCCACCATTTTCCAATCTTGATCTGATCAGTTGCCGTAACGTACTGATCTATCTGGGCGATACGCTGCAAAAGCGGCTGATGCCGATCTTCCACTACAGCCTTAACCCGACGGGCTTTCTGCTGTTGGGCACCTCAGAGAGCGTTGGTCAAGCATCAGATCTGTTTACGCCAGTCGAAAAGAAGTATCGGCTTTATGCTAAGAATCTGGTTGCAACGCGGCCAACCTTATCGTTTATGCCAAGCAGCTATCTGCCGCTGAGAACAGCTCGCCAACCGATACCTGCTCCAACCGAAGAATTTAACTTAGAGGAGAAGGTTGATCACCTGATTGCGAACCACTACGCTCCGGTAGGCGTGGTACTCGACGATAAAATGCAGGTGCTGCAATTTCGAGGAAACGTTGATCGCTACCTGAAACTTACCTCTGGCGTTGCAAACCTCAATCTATTCAATTTATTGAGAGATGGCTTACTGGTTGAGGTGCGAGCGGCTATTTATCAAGCCCAACGACAAGAGATTCCCGTCATGAAGAACGGGCTGCGGCTAGAAGCGAGTGCTGCTCGTGGTGAATCAGCCTATGAACGCTCTACAGTGATCAATCTTCAGGTTATTCCTTTCAAAGTTCCAATTACAGAAGAACGTCGTTTTTTAGTGCTATTTGAAGATGCGCCTGCCATTATTAATCCTAACCCTATCAATTCTGATATTCCTCAAGGGGAGTTAGAGCAAGAAAACGCACGGCTCCGAGCCGAACCTGCCATCGCCAGCCAGGAGCGAGCCGCCACTCAGGAATATTTGCAGGCAATTATTAAAGAACAAGAATATACCAATCAAGATCTCAAAGTTGCTAATGAAGAGATTTTGTCGAGCAATGAGGAATTACAAAGTACAAATGAGGAATTAGAAACGGCAAAAGAAGAAATTCAAGCAACGAATGAAGAACTAAATACGACCAATGAAGAACTCCGTAGCCGCAATGCAGAACTGCATCAGGTAAATAATGATCTGACGAATTTGCTGGCTAGCATCAATATCCCAATTTTGATGTTAACGAACGACTTACGTATTCGCCGCTTCACGCCGATGGCACAGCGGTTGTTCAACTTCATTCCAGGGGATGCGGGACGACCACTGAGCGACATTCGCGCCAATCTCAATATTCCAGACTTAGAGCCGTTGCTTCTAGAGGTGCTGGAAACCTTAAGTGTGAAAGAGTTGGAAGTGCAAACTCAGGCTGGATATTGGTATATGTTGCGGATACGCCCCTACCGCACAACTGAGAACCAGATTGATGGGGTGGTCTTGGTGTTGTTGGATATTGATGCCCTCAAACGCAGTGCTGCCATTTTAGAGGACGCCCGAAATTACGCCGAAGCGATCGTCGAAACGGTGCAAGTCCCGTTGGTTGTGCTGGAATCTGATTTTCGGGTGAATACTGCGAACTGCGCATTCTATGACACGTTTCAGGTGGCTCCCCCTGAAACGGCACAAACGCTACTGTTTGATTTGGGTAACGGTCAATGGAATATTCCCG
Organism: Leptolyngbyaceae cyanobacterium M33_DOE_097; assembly: GCA_015296075.1. Taxonomy (GTDB): domain Bacteria; phylum Cyanobacteriota; class Cyanobacteriia; order Leptolyngbyales; family Leptolyngbyaceae; genus DSRU01. The sequence continues at coordinate 5,701 of DVDV01000223.1, forward strand.
GCCTGCGATCGCTGCTAGAAAACGTTTTGATCAGCCAGACGAGCTTACACAACTTTGAGGTTGAGCATGATTTTGAGCGAATTGGCCACAAAGTGATGCTACTGAATGCCTGGAGGATTGTTCAGACCGAGGAAACTCAACGAATTTTGCTGGCGATCGAAGACATCACGGCTCGCAAGCAGTTTGAAATTGAGCGAACTCAACTCTTGCGCCAAGAACAAGCGGCTCGGCAGCAGGCAGAAGCTGCTAACCGTGCCAAAGATGAGTTTTTGTCGAACCTCTCCCACGAACTTCGGAACCCACTAAACACGATGTTGGGTTGGTTGCAACTGCTCCACACTCGACAACTAGATGAAAAAAATGTTGCTCGTGCATTAGAAGTCATCGAGCTGAGTGCTAAAGCCCAATTTCAACTGATCGAAGATATGCTAGATCTTTCCCGCATTACCAGTGGCAGGCTCAACCTCAACACCCAACTGCTGGATCTCAGTTCTATTGTGAGTCTTGCGATCGAATCGGTTCAACCCACGGCTGAGGCAAAAACGATTCAAATTGTTGCACAGCTAGAAAATATAACTGTTTTAGGTGATAGCGATCGCTTGCAACAAGTGCTGTGGAATTTGCTGACGAATGCTATTAAGTTCACCCCCACTGGGGGACGCATAGAAATCACAGTCGCGTCAGTGCAAGATTATGCTGAAATTCGAGTCAGCGACACGGGGCAAGGAATTCCGGCAGATCTGCTTCCCTATATTTTTGATCGCTTCTGGCAGGGAGATTCCAGTACGACAAAACGAAAGCATGGACTGGGTCTTGGCTTATCGATTGTGCGTCATATTATTGAACTGCATGGAGGGACAGTACAAGCTGAAAGCCTCGGTGAAGGCCAGGGAACGACTATCCTCGTGAGACTACCTCTGCAACCCTCAACCTCACCTGAGGCTTTATCTCCTTCCCCAGCAGAGAACTCCCCCCTTGATGCCCCAACCCCACGTCTAGGATCACCCTTGACCACTGATCTAGAACTTTCAAGAGCTGAGGAAGCCGTAGCGCAACTGACGCCTTCACTTGCAGGCTTGCATATTCTGGTGGTGGATGACGAGGTGAATAATTTGCAGGTAATGAAATACGTTTTAGAAACGGCGGGGGCGGATGTTGTAACGGCAACCTCCGTGAGTGAGGCGATCGCGCTGCTAAGAGCCGCACCTGACCGCTATGATGCGTTGCTGTCTGACGTTGGGATGCCCGATGAAGATGGATTTACGTTGATTCGGCAGGTAAGGGAGATGGATGCGATCGCTGGAAGACAAATTCCGGCAATGGTAATTACTGGCTATGTGAGCCAACAAGAGCAACAGCAGGCGTTTGATGCTGGATTTCAGCAGTATCTGGCGAAACCATTGGAGCTGACGCAGTTGATCTGGATGGTGGCACGCCTAGTAGGCCGAATTAGTCAAGCGTGAGGATAAGGTATCAGTATATGGATGGATATAGTAACATATCTGTGTCAGGTAATATACTCTCAGCAAGAACCGCTATTGAAACAAGCTAAGGGGTAATAGGTATGCTCTCCCCACAACTGCAAGCGGTGTATCAAAGAGTGAGCATCCTGCAACAACGGACGAACGATCTGCCTGAATCGCAGCAAACACTTTTAGCAGAGGCGCTAGAGGAACTTCAGGCGGTTTTAGAAGAATTGCAAGCAGCAGAGGCAGAACTGCGTCAGCAAAATGAAGTGCTAATCAACACTCGCCAGGCGGTAGAGTCTGAGCGCCAGCGCTACCGTGAATTGTTTGAGCTTGCACCAGATGGCTATCTCGTCACTGATGCCAATGGCAGAATTCAGGAGGCAAATACTGCGATCGCGACTCTCCTGAATGTTTCACAGGCGTTTCTGGTAGACAAACCACTGCTGGTTTTTATTGATCAACCTGATCGCTCTCTATTTCATCGCAAGCTCGATCAATTACAGCAGCTAGACAAGCTACAAGACTGGCAGATCCGTCTGCGCTCACCGCAGCGATCGCCGTTTGACGCAGCCCTAACGGTGACTGTCGTGCGTAATACCGCAAACCAGACCATGAGCCTCCGGTGGTTGCTCCGCGACATCACTGAGCGCAAGCAAATCGAGCGGCTTTTAGAAAACCTCAATGCGGAGCTAGAACGCCAGGTGCAAGAGCGTACGGCTGATTTGCGGCAAGCACTTGATTTTGAGGCAGGTCTAAAACGGATTACCGATAAAGTGCGGGATAGTTTGGATGAAAGTCAGATTTTACAGACCGTGGTACAAGAACTCGCGATTGTACTGGGCTTAATTTGCTGTGATACGGCGTTGTATGACCTCGCTTTAGCCACCTCCATGATTCGCTATGAGTTTACAAACCGTGGGCTTGAAGGGGTTGCTAGCTCCCCTTCAGCGTTAGGCCAGATTGTTGCGATGGAAACTTTGCCCGAGGCTTACCGCCAGCTTTTACAGGGTGAGTATTTTCAGTTTTGTGAGCTAAATCAGAACTCAGCTCGTTCTGTTACGATTTTGGCGTGCCCGATTGTGGATGACCAGGATGTTTTGGGAGATCTGTGGTTATTCAAGCCGCCGCACGACGGCTTTAGTGAGTCAGAAATTCGCTTAGTTCAGCAGGTGGCAAACCAATGCGCGATCGCAATTCGGCAAGCCCGACTGTATGAAGCTTCTCATGTTCAGATTCAGCAGATGAAAAAACTTGACCAACTCAAGGATAGTTTTCTCAGCACCACGTCTCATGAACTGCGCTCCCCTGTTGCGAATATGCGAATGGCAATTCGGATGGTAAAAATTGCGCTTGCTCAAGAACGAAATGCGCCTGACGAAGTCACGAAATTAGAAAAAAGGCAGACGGTTGATCGATATCTCACCATTTTAGATACAGAGTGCGATCGCGAAATCAACTTGATCAATAATTTGCCAGCAATTCTCATTTTGAAACATTTGTACTGTAGCCAGAGTGTCTAAAGACTTGTGCACTCAATGTTATAAACGGCAGAATGCGGGTTTCAGCCATTCATAAACGTTAAAACCGGACGTTTTTATGAGAATCATTCT
>DVDV01000166.1 GCA_015296075.1 Leptolyngbyaceae cyanobacterium M33_DOE_097
AGAATGATTCTCATAAAAACGTCCGGTTTTAACGTTTATGAATGGCTGAAACCCGCATTCTGCCGTTTATAACATTGAGTGCACAAGTCTTTAGACACTCTGGCTACAGTACAAATGTTTCAAAATGAGAATTGCTGACCCGAACCTGCTGACGAATGTCGCGAGTCGTTTATTTTCTGAGCCGTGGAGTCGGGTAGGTACTTGGTGAAGAATCACGAATGCCAGAATAATGGTTGATGATCACAAGGGGCAAGACAAGCGTAAGCAATGCAATGACGGTGCCAAAAAAGTTTCCAAAATGACTTCGCGGTCGATCAAGTGAATTGCTAGATGAACTACCTGATTGCATATATTCTTTGTGTAATCACAAGCTGTATCAGTTTTAACCAGTAAGCCCAACGTTGGGCTACGTTCATAGATTTTAACTAAACTCTCCAGGTTTCAACCTCCCCTATGAGGTGTGGATTCCCCTTAAGAGCTGCTCTGAGTAAGCATTTGGCGAATTTCTTTTAGTTCTGTCAAGATTTCTTGCAAAAGCTCCTGAGTCCGGTCAGGGGGGACTTGCTTTAGCTCAACTTTGACATCCCGAATTTTTAGAATATTGGTGGCAAAACGAGCAACTTCGTTCGGGTGAAACAACAAGGGGTCATCTTTGCTAGTGCGTAATTCTGGGTTGAGTCGCTTAGGGTTGTAAAGCGGGTTTAACTCGTTGGGGTCGGTGTTGGCATAGCGATAGACCGAAGCACGCGATCGATTGATGGCTTTTTGTACGGCTTCTACATCCAACAAACCATCCGGGCGATCAGAAATGAAGTCCATGCGTAAGAATTTACTATCAGGTGAAAATTAATAAAATCTCGTGAATCCTATCACGAGATTATCAATTAAGTCAGTGTCATAAAGCAAAGTTGGTATAACTGACGCAAGTAAAACGCACGTCTCTGTAAATGTCTGCTTGATAAGTTTGGGCTGCACAGATTTGCTAGAGCGTTTGGGTTGTAGCAAAACACCGCTCTCATATCTGAGGCACCCGTTTCTAAATAAGAATGCAACGATACCCAAAATAAATGTTGGATCTAAGCCGATGGCGGGATTTGAACCCGCGACCGCTCGATTACGAATCGAGTGCTCTACCACTGAGCCACATCGGCAAAACTCTGCTGAAGTAGTATAGCATTGCTAAACTAGCTTCAGCAGCTACCTCTAAAGGGTAGATAACCTCATTGCCATTCGGCGCTTTACCAAAAAGCAGGCTGATGCCGAATCAAGTTGAGAAACTCTTCGCGAGTCTTTTGATCGTCTTGGAAGACACCTAACATTGCGCTGGTCACTGTCCAGGAGCCAGGCTTTTGGACGCCACGCATGACCATGCACATATGGGTTGCTTCCATCACAACCGCGACCCCTTGAGGTTCTAAAATTTCTTGAACGGCTTCAGCGATCTGACGAGTCAAACGCTCTTGCACTTGCAAGCGGCGAGAATACATTTCAACAATGCGAGCGAGTTTACTCAAGCCAACCACTTTTTGATTGGGGATATAAGCCACATGAACACGACCCATGAATGGCAGCATGTGGTGCTCGCATAAACTAAAGGCATTGATGTCACGCACTAAAACCATTTCATTGTGCCCCTCATCAAAGATGGCACCATTGACTAGCTCTTCAAGGGACTGATGATAACCACTCGTTAAAAATCGCATTGCTTCAGCAACCCGCTTTGGAGTTTTGAGCAACCCTTCGCGATCTGGGTCTTCCCCTACCCCAAGCAGAATTGTGCGCACAGCGTCCATCATTTCTTCTTGCGTTTCATCTGTTGGCTTGTGTAGCTTGGGAGATTGAGTGCCATCCAGGGTGTTGCGATCGGGACGAGTTTGCACACGAGTTGGATTTTCAGGTGAAGTTGGAACGTAAGCATTGAAACCGTTAGAAGAAGCAATAGTCATGGTAAATCAATAACTCGACAATGAATTTGAATGGGTCAAAGGGGCATCACGAAAAACTAGAAGGTGCCTACATTAGGCAGTAGCAGCAGATCTTCGATCGCGGCGGAAGTAGGCAACAAGACCGCATAAAGAATGGTTTGAGCCACCACTTCAGGGGTCAGCATTTTAGATCGATCAAAATCTGCCTGGACGGTTTCTGTATCCCAAATTGGAGAGTTGACCGATCCAGGTGAAATCGTCATCACCCGGATGCCATGAGGTCGTTCTTCCGCTGCCAGGGTTTTAGAAAGCGCGATTAAACCAAATTTACTTACACAGTATGCCCCCCATTCTGGAAACGTTTGATGTCCAGCAATGGATGCCACATTAATGATCGTCCCATGTTGGCGTTGCCGCATCTGTGGTAGGACTGCTTGGATACATTGGAAGACACTGGTGAGATTGAGATTGAGAACCTGCTGCCAATCTGATAGAGAGGTATCCATCAGGGTGCTGGTATACCCCATGCCAGCATTGTTGATTAAAATATCAACAGGGGAAATATCATTGAGGACTGCCTCAATTTTTTCCTTGACTTGCTCAACTTCAGATAAATCAACTGAATAGGTCTTGACCTCAACTCCGTAGGCACTAGCTGCCTGAGCAACCTCATCGAGTTTGCTTTGGTTGCGGCTAATTAACACAAGGTTGATGCCAGCTTGAGCAAAAGCAAGAGCTGTTGCCTTGCCAATCCCACTACTTGCTCCGGTAATCACGGCACGTAGCTGAGTTTTGAGTGTCATCTCCAGGGTTCCGTAACGTCTTGGGCAAGGGGGCGATCGACTGAGACAAACTGAGGAAAAGCTGACGTTAAAAATCGGTCGTCCACAACTACTTACCGCTAGTGATAGCGGTCAGAATGTGTAGACAGATAAAAACTTAGAGAAGTGTGAATAAATGTAACTTAACCATTATATCACTGCGTTTTCGCGTTTGTGGGCGAAATTAACCTCACTCTGCGATCGCTTCAGCAAACACTCCCATTGCCCGAAACTTTTGATAACGTAACTCGCGACGTTGTTGAGTGGTGAGATTGTTTAAATCGGTAAGATGTCGCAACAAGGCTGATTTCAGCGTTTCAGCCGCCGCTAATGGGTCGGCATGGGCACCCCCAATCGGTTCTGGCAAAATTTCATCAATTAAATTGAGTTGTTTCAGATCGTTAGCTGTAATTTTTAAGGCTTCTGCGGCTTGAGGCGCTTTACCCGCATCTCGCCAGAGAATCGCAGCACAGGCTTCTGGGCTAGCCACGTAATAGACTGAATGCTCAAACATCAGCAAGCGATCGCCCACACTAATTCCCAAAGCTCCACCAGAGCCAGCCTCGCCAATGACGGTGCAAATAATTGGCACCTCAAACTGAAACATTTCACGCAGATTGTAGGCGATCGCTTCACCTTGCCCCAAGCGCTCACTTTCAGCATTGGGGTTTGCCCCAGGCGTATCGATAAAGGTGCAAATTGGCATGCCAAAGCGATTGGCATGTTCCATTAGCCGAATGGCTTTGCGATAACCACCCGGAGAAGCCATCCCAAAGTTGCGAGCAATATTGTCTTTGGTGTCCCGTCCCTTCTGATGCCCCAACATCACAACCGGCATACCGCCGATCCGGGCAACACCACCGACAACCGCCGAGTCATCAGAACCGCAGCGATCGCCATGCAACTCCATCCATTCATCGCTGATGGCCTGAATATAGTCCAACGTGCTGGGGCGACGGGGATGACGCGCCACCTGAAGCCGTTGCAGTGGAGAAAGGCTACTAAAGATTTCTTGGCGAAGCTGCACAGCCCGAAGCTCAAGTTGGCGGATCTCTTCAGAGACATCCACTTCATTCTCTTCTGCCAGTTCTTGAATTTGAGCAATGCGGGCATCAAGCTCAGCCAGAGGTTTTTCAAAATCTAGCAGAATCGGTTTGCGTTCAGGAGCCATATACAGAATCAACAGAAATCGGGACAGGGTATCGAAAACAATAGATGGTTAATCTAGGGCGGATACCCAATTTCTTATCCTAAACCTAATTTCGCGGAATTCCCCATTAAACCAGCAGAGGACGGAATCCATGCTTGACAGAAACCTCACCAATTTGCTCCATCTTCTCAACGGTGATGTGGTTTCGGCCCCATGAGAAGTTGGTATGCCACTTCTCAAACTCTAGCAGCATCGATTCAGCGAAACAGGCAAATAATTGACGGGCTGGCACGTCCATATTGACGATATTCATAATTCGCCAGTCGATGTCAAGCGAATGCTCGACAATCCCACCATTGAGGACTGTGACACCTGGATGTTGAATTTTGGTGCCCAGATTTTTAGGATAGCCGCCATCAATCAAGAGACAAGGTTGTTTTAGCTCTGCTGGGTTGATTTCAACCCCCTTCGGCATACTGGCAACCCAAACAATGATATCGGCTTGTGGCAAAGCTTCATCTAAAGTCAAAATCTTGCCGCGACCAAGTTCATCTTGCAGAGCAAGTAAACGTTCTTGGTTCCGAGCAACCAATAGCATTTCTTTGGCATCCGTGCGTTGGTTAAGCCAGCGGCAGATCCCGCTACCAATGTCACCTGTTGCCCCACAAATGGCAACCGTTGCATCTGACAGGTTGATGCCCATCATGGGGGCGGCCTGCTCGATTTGGCGGGCAATGATGTAAGCCGTATGGGTATTACCTGTCGTAAATCGCTTGAAGTCTAGGACAACGTTGCGAACTTGGTGAATTTGCTCAAGATTAAAATTTTCGAAAATGATGGAGGAAAACCCGCCCAGAGCTGTGATGTTAATGCCATGCTTTTGGGCATGAGCCATCGCGTTGATAATCTTGCGGGTTGCCGCTTTAATCCGACGGGTCGCAAGCATTTCAGGTAAAAAGCACGATTCAACGTAGCGCCCTTCGATCGTCTGCCCGGTAATGCTAGTGACCCTAATCTCGTCTACGATTTGCGGTGGCGCGCTGCACCAAAAGTCGAGTCCCTGGTCTGCGTATTCTGGGTATCCTAAATCCCTAGCGACTGCCTGAGCGTGATCCAAACTAGTGAGATGACCAATTAAGCCAAACATGTACAGTCCCGAAAAAAATTAAGCGGAGATATGTTGCAAAAATGAGCAAACGTCATTAGCGTACCCAAGAACGGTGTTCTTCACTACCATCTGAGGCACAACCAGCAAATTTAATGCTTCAAAAGTTCTTATAGATGAAGGGCACTAGCTAATAAATCTTAAACTTTGAGCGATCGCAAGGCACAGGAGCAAGAGCAAAGCCCTTGCCCCACGCCTGCCAGGTGAAACTTAAGCGGCAGCTAAGCCACTCGCAGACATCCGCATGATTTCTCGGGTTGTGAAGCCAATATTTTCGAGCGCTTCCCCGTACTGAATCATGAAGTCTTCGACGAGCGCTTCCTTTTCCATGCCAAGCACATGGGCATCCTGCTCAACCTGGTTTAGCATTTGCCAAACCAAAGGCAGATTTTGCCGATTGGCTTCTTCGAGTTCTGCTTTAGAAGCTTCAAAATTTGCTTTGAGCCATTCTTCGCCGTAGTTGAGGTGGCTGTACTCATCTTTGACAACCCCTTCGGTGATCTTGCGAGCAAAATCATCAGCAACCGGAATATAGATATTGTAAGCGGCGATCGCAAAGCACTCAATGATCAGAGCCTGAATCAGCAGGCAGGTAACAACCTTACCTTCTGCGGCAGCTTTCTGAAAATTGCCGTGAAGCTGGGCAAAAAACTCACGCGCAAACTCCATGTCAGGTGTCACGCTCAAATTGCGGCCACATGCTTCAAACCCTTTCTTATGACGACCTTCCATCCGGGCAAGACTGAGAAGCTGGTCGTGATCGTCGGGCAGTAGCTCAGCCAACTTTTGGTAATTTTGAGTGGCTTCCTGCTCACCTTCAATGACGATCGCGTTAATCCGACTGTAGGCGTCTTTGTAAGTTTCACTGTGAAAGTCAATTGCTACACTCGCCTCAAGTTGCGGCATAAGTTTCTCATCTCCTCAGAAATGCAGCCGATAACTCGGCATTAAGTACAGTTTAGTTGCGAATTCAAGCTGGATTTTACAATATATCTCAACCTGTGCTTGTATCACTTTAGCTTGTTACTTGCGCTTAATAACCATGTCCTTTGAGAATCTGTCTAGTGAGGCATCTTCTATTAGTAGGTTTCTATGGCAACGATTGAATGAGTGCTTACTCATTATTAGTGCGGGACTGGTTTTAAGTCCGTTGGGATTAGTTTTAGTCATTGCTTTTTCGACACCGACTTCTGAGTGGACGCTGGCAAATTTTCGTCAGGCCTGGGCACAGGGCAATTTTGTCCTCGCTTTTGCCAATTCTGCATTAGTAGCGATCGCCGTTACCTTTTGCCAAATTGCCACCTCCGTTCTGGCGGGCTATGCCCTTTCCCGGCTTTCTTTTCGAGGCCGAAGAACCGTTTTGCTGGTGATTTTGACGACACTGGTGATCCCATTTCAAATGTTAGTGATTCCAACCTTTTTAATTTTGAAATGGGGAAATTTGATCAATACTTACGGAGCTTTAATTTTACCGACTGCGGCAAATGGTTTCAGTATTTTTTTGATGCGGCAATATTTTCAGACTATTCCGATTGAGTTAGAAGAGGCCGCTGCTTTAGATGGTGCTAATCCGCTGCAAATCCTCTGGCAAATCATGTTGCCACTGGCACGCCCCGCAATGGTGACCCTGTTTTTGTTTACCTTTATTGGCGAGTGGAATGATTTATTTAAACCACTTGTATTTACAACGCGACCTGAGCTACGCACCGTGCAGTTAGCGCTGGCAGAATTTCAAGAGCAATTCACAAGTGACTGGTCGTTGTTAATGGCTGCTGTTGCGATCGCTACATTACCAGTAGTGGGTTTATTTTTATTAGGCCAGCGTCAGTTTATTCAAGGTATTGCCAACACGGGTATTAAAAATTGAGCAAACCTTTAAATGGCTATTTCTGAGGTTAGTCCTGATAGTTTGTTCAGAAAAAACATTTGCTAATCTTGATAGGTTTGACTGCTAAATTTTCATTGATCAAGACTGGCTAACATGATTCACACTTTAGGATCTGGTGGATTATTGGTGAATGTGTAGTCTTGACGTAGCATTTTCTGTGTCTTCTCAGACAGTAATGGACTAAATTCACTGCATAATGTTGAGGTTTAGTCATTTGAATTGAACTGAGGAAGTCATGGGTCGCGCCAAAAAAGTTGTCCTGGCATATTCTGGTGGGGTAGACACTTCTGTCTGTATCCCTTACCTACAGCATGAATGGGGCGTAGAAGAAGTGATTACCCTGGCTGCCGATTTGGGTCAGGGAGACGAATTAGCGCCAATTAAAGAAAAAGCCCTAAATTCGGGTGCCAGCATTTCGCTGGTGGTTGATGGTATTGAGACCTTTGTGACAGACTACGCTTTTCCAGCGATTCAGGCGAATGCACTCTACGAAAATCAGTACCCTTTATCAACCGCGTTGGCCCGCCCCTTAATTGCCAAGATGCTGGTCGAGGCCGCTGAAGAGTACGGTGCCGATGCCGTGGCTCACGGTTGTACAGGCAAAGGGAATGACCAGGTACGCTTTGATGTTTCCATCGCTGCCCTTAACCCCAACCTTAAAGTCTTGACCCCAGCGCGTGAATGGGGGATGAGTCGGGAAGAGACGATCGCGTACGGTGAGAAGTATGGAATTCCCGCTCCGGTAAAGAAATCGTCGCCCTATAGTATTGACAAAAACTTGTTAGGTCGGGCGATCGAAGCGGGCGTGCTAGAAGACCCTTGGGCTGAGCCACCCGAAGAAGTGTATGAAATGACCACCGCGATCGCAGACACACCCGACGAGCCAGCTTACGTCGAGATCAGCTTTGAAAAAGGGATTCCGGTTGCTCTTAATGGCACCGCTTACGACCCCGTTGCCCTGATCACAGAAATGAATCAATTGGCTGGACAACATGGTGTCGGGCGAATTGACATGATTGAAAACCGCCTGGTTGGGATCAAGTCGCGAGAAATTTATGAAACGCCTGCTCTCAGTGTTTTAATTCAAGCGCACCGAGATCTTGAGAGCTTAGTACTCACGCCCGATTTGAGTCAGTATAAGCGCACCCTCGAAGAAACTTATGCCAAGTTGGTCTACAACGGTCAGTGGTACAGTCCTTTGAAAGAAGCCTTGGATGCTTTTATTCAAAAGACGCAAGAACGAGTTTCAGGCACAGTGCGCGTCAAGCTCTTTAAAGGACTATCGAGCGCCGTTGGGCGAAAATCAGCAAACTCAATCTATAGCCCTGACCTGGCTACATATGGAGCTGAAGATAAGTTTGACCACAAAGCCGCTGAAGGATTTGTGTACGTTTGGGGACTGCCAACTCGCGTCTGGGCTGAAGTTGGACGTCAGTAAATAAGGGGTGCAGAGGCATCTACAAAAGGGGGGGTAGCGGATGCTACCCCCAACTTTTAGTCTTGTTTTTCTGATGCTTCTGTTGCGATCGCCTCAGATTTACGGGACTCTAACCAGATCGGCACAACCAGCCAGGCAACAATAATTACAAAAGTGACCAGGCCAAACTTGCTGGCATACCCCACTAGCTGATCAAGCGGCACAACCTGGCCTGCGAAATAGGCGAGCGACACCATCACCGTTGCCCAAGTAGCGGCTCCTACTGTGTTGTAGAAAAGAAACTGAGGATAGGGCATTTCAGCGATGCCCGCGAGCGGACTTGCAAAGACTCGCAAAAGCGCGATGAATCGGCCTAGAAAAACTGCTTTAGGCGCGTTGTCACTGAACTGCTGTTTGAGGGCAAGTAGTTTTGGTTCTTTAACCCGCAACAGTTTCCCCACTCGGGTTAAGAGTGCCCATCCGCCTGTGCGGCCAATCCAATAGCCAATGTTGCCCCCGATCGCAGCCCCCAAGGTAGCATCGGCTAACACAATCCAGTAATCGAGTTGGTCACTGCCTGCTAAAAAACCGCCTGCTAAGGTCACAGTTTCTCCAGGAATTGGAAAGCCAATATTTTCAAGCAAGATCCCCAGAAAGACGGCCCAATAACCATACTGCTGAGCGATTTCTTCAACTGTCTCTAGTGAGAGAAACTCCAATGACATTAGCTTTACAAACCGTTATATTCCTGCTTTCATCTTGGCGTGTGGATGAAAGGTCTGTCAATCTGAACCTTACGGATTCAGCAATTCTCGATATGAGAATGATTCTCATAAAAACGTCCGGTTTTAACGTTTATGAATGGCTGAAACCCGCATTCTGCCGTTTATAACATTGAGTGCACAAGTCTTTAGACACTCTGGCTACAGTACAAATGTTTC
>DVDV01000390.1 GCA_015296075.1 Leptolyngbyaceae cyanobacterium M33_DOE_097
AGAATGATTCTCATAAAAACGTCCGGTTTTAACGTTTATGAATGGCTGAAACCCGCATTCTGCCGTTTATAACATTGAGTGCACAAGTCTTTAGACACTCTGGCTACAGTACAAATGTTTCAAAATGAGAATTGCTGACCCCAGCCGGACTCGCTAAAATCGAAGCGGCCAAACAAAATGGCTCATGGACTTCGCTAGATGCGATCGAGGCACTGGTGATTCCGGCAGACTTGCAGCAAGCACTGGCAGCCAATCCGTTAGCCGAGAGCTATTTTGAGCGATTTAGCGACTCTAGCAAAAAAACAATCTTGTACTGGATTAGCAGCGCCAAACGGCTCGAAACCCGGCTCAGCCGGATCGAAAAGACCGTTCAAGCCGCAGCCCAAAATCAAAATCCACTCACACGTTAATGTCGCAAACAAACGTAATCAAATCGGTCTGGCAGAGCAATTTTCATTCCCTTTCTGTAAAGGAATATTAAATTTACTGAGACAACAGCCCAAATCAGACGCCGACAAAAGATTTTGCCTGTTCGTTTGGGCATGTGTGCTGAAATAATGAATCCTGGATTGTTTGCGCGATCGCCTCAGAGCGATAGAGTTTCTTCCATGAAGTTTCGTTCGTTTGTCTCGACCTTACTCGTGCTGTCGGTTGTCTTGTTGGCAATGGGAATCGGCGGTTTTGTCTGGCTCTTCTCACAAAATCCGCTGCGGTTGTTACAGGGCAGCCCAACGACAACACCTGCGGCAGCCATGTTTGTCTCCCGGCAAGCACCGTTGATGGCATCGCTTCTGGTCAACCCAGATCGGTTAGCGGCTTTTCGCACTGTAATTGCCACCCCTGGAGAACGCAAACAGGCTCAGGCAGAGGTTGCCCAACTCAAACAAGCACTCTTGGCAAACACCGGGCTTGACTACACCGAAGATGTACAGCCCTGGCTGGGGGATGAAGTGACCCTGGCGATTAGCACGCTCGATATTGACCGCGATTTAGAAAATGGGCGGCAACCGGGTTATTTGCTAGTTCTATCTGCAAAGGATCCCGAACGGGCGCGTGAATTTCTTCAACTCTATTGGCAAAAGCGCGCGATCGCGGGTACTGATCTGGTCTTTGAGCAATATAAAGGCGTTAAGCTGATCTACGGCAAAGTGACTTACCCAGAGTCAGGTGTCACCGCTAACAATCTGGCTTTGCGACCGCTCTCAATTCTAACGTCGCCAAATGTGGCTGCTGCCGCTGTGGGCGATCGCTATCTGTTGTTTGCCAACTATCCCAAAGTTTTGCGCGACGCCATCAACAACGTGCAAGCTCCTGATCTCAGCCTTGAAACAGCTCGTCCCTACCAGCAGGCGATCGCCGCGCTCAAACAACCTCGGATTGGGTTGAGCTATGTTAATTTACCGGGCTTAGTTGACTGGCTTGCCGAAGAAACCGCTCTACCCGGACAAAAACCGACTGCGACAGAACTAAAGCCAGGGAGTACAGCCCAGGCTCTCACGATCGCCCTGCAACCAAACCGCCAGGGGCTACTGGCCGAGACAGCCCTGATCGGCACGACCCAAGAAAGTTTCCAGCCAAAACTGGCAGGCCCTGTTACGGCGCTGCAATACATCCCGATGGCTAGCCCCATCGCAGCGTCAGGCGTCAGTCTTGACCGACTCTGGAGTGGCGTCACCAACGACCCAGACTCAACCGATAAATTCTCGCAAATTGTCGATCAAGCCTTGACCAGTCTGCAAAAGCGCTGGCAAATTGACGTTCCTCAAGAGGTGTTTGCCTGGGTCAAGGGTGAATACGCGATCGCCCTGCTCCCCAATCAGCAGCCCCAAGCAGCCACTAAACGCAAACAGCGCAAACAGGCTGATCTACCTGGCTTGTCGAGCACGTCTCCCTTTAGCGAAGACTGGGTCTTTGTTGCTGAGCGCAAAGGCACCGAAGCCAAAGACGCGATCGCCCATTTAGATGATTTGGCGCGTCAACAAGGTCTAAGCGTTGGTCCTGTACAATTAGGGGAGCAGACTGTATCTGCCTGGACTCAATTGAGTGCGGCTTCTGCTAAGCGATCGCCCCTGGCCTTACAAGCTACGATTCAGGGCGTCCACACTACCGTAGGCAACTACGAAATATTTGCTACTTCCCTGGCAGCAATGGCTGCCGCGCTCCAAGCCGATGCAGCTTCAATAGTCAAACAGGGTGAATTTCAGCAGGCGATCGCCCCCCTACAACAACCCAACAATGGTTATCTCTATCTCGATTGGCAAAAGGCTCAACCAATTTTAGAAGCCAAATTACCAGTGCTAAAAGTGGTAGAGTTAGCCATTAAACCTCTCGTTCAACACCTGGATGCCCTGTCAATCAGTGGCTATGGCTCGTCTGAAGGAATTCAACGCAGTGGCATCTTTCTCAAATTAAGCGAACATTGAGCCTCATGACCAACCTGGCAAAAGTGCGATCATAGGATTAGCAACAGAAGATCCTTTCACTAGCTGCGATGCCAGCAAAAGAGAGCATTCTAGAGAGAGATGTTTTAGGTGCGCAATTCATCTAATATGTCTCCTAGGAAATTTATTTCCATTGGTGATTTACTCTAGCTTGAGCAATATTTAAGCCAATCACCCGCATCATTTAGGGGCTTCTACCTAACAACACTTGCGCAGCTGATCATTAGAATGAGGCTAAAACTCTAGAGCAGGAAATTATGGATACGACTCAACCGACAATCAAGCTAACTGATATTTCTGACGATACACTCCTTGATATTTGTCGCTCTGCCGAAGTGATAGCCTGCGAATGCCCCGGATATATTGCTCGCCTCTTACGACAAGTGCGCGTCTTTCAACGATATACCCACAGTTGTATCGATCAGTTTCCCGAAGATACAGACACGCATCTGTGGCTTTCCGATCAAGCCCACAAGGTTGAACGCCTTTTGTTTGAAACAGTGGTAGAACTGATGCATCGAGAAGGATTAATTGATGAGTCAGGCGAAATTTTGCTGGACAAACTCTCGGAACGGGCACGAGATATTGCTTTGCGGCAGGTTGGTATTTCTCCTGATGCTTAGCGAAAATAGTTAACAGATTAAGTTAATCGGTTATTCGCTTGGAGAAGAGGAAAAAGCTAGAGTAAGCACGCAATGATGATGTTTGCAAATGCTTCTGTCCGGGCGTTCGCTCACTTTTTTCTGGATCCCTATTCACTCTCACTTGCAAAATTACTTTCGGTGAAACATGCGAGATTGTGCAAACATTCTCTCTTAGTTTCTACTTTTTACTCAAGGAACAATGTTGTTTCGAATATCTTGACTCTGTAGCTAGCGTTATCGATCCCATCACAAAAAGAATAGCTTTTGATGGTTAGAGCATTACCTTAATTCATGATTCAATTCAGCAGCAAACCAGTTGCTTGAGTGAGAAACGTGCGAAAAACCGTGTCAGAAACGTTTCACAATCCAACGGTATGGTTTACTAAGAGAATATTTAGAGGGCAATCTCTCGTTGCTGACGAATCGACTGAGTCACCATGGGGCTTGTACGAAATGTCAGAATGGTAATAGCCGATTAAGTGTGCCTCTCTGACATCTTTGCTTTAAGCGCTGAGCCAAAATGGATGCTTTAATTGCCCGCAAATATTTCTTTCAAGAAATTCAACCAGCAGACGAGCAAATTGTCTTAGAGCGGGCAGCGCTTTATCTTGCATGGGAGGATTATCCAGCGTTAGATGTAGATGCTTATCTGAATGCATTAGACACGATGGCAGAGGAAATTGAAGAGCGTTTACCTTCCGATCGCTATCCATTGCGAGTATTGCAAACCATCAATCGCTACCTCTACGAAGATTTGGGCTTTCGCGGTAACACAACGGAGTATTACGATCCCCGTAACAGCTTTCTCAACGAAGTGATTGAGCGACGTATGGGCATTCCAATCACGTTATCTCTGGTGTATCTCGCGATCGCCCGCCGACTTGACTTTCCAATGGAAGGGGTGGGGATGCCGGGGCATTTTTTGATTCGTCCGACGCTGCCTGAGATGGAGATTTTTGTCGATGCGTTCAATAAGGGTGAAATTCTGTTTCCCCAAGATTGTCAGGCTATGCTTTCAGAGCTATACGCTCAGCCTGTTGAGCTGCGTCCTGAGTACTTGCCTAGTGTGACGAATCGGCAGTATCTCACCCGCATGTTAACCAACTTAAAAGCGATTTACATTAACCAACGCGATTTGCAACGAGCGGTTGCGGCGGTTGAGCGGATTTTATTGTTGATGCCAGAAGCCCTATTAGAGCTGCGCGATCGCGGCATTTTATATTACCGTCTCAATCGCCTTAGTGAAGCCCAACAAGACTTGCAGGCTTACCTGGAGCAGACACCTGCGGCTGAGGATGCGATCGCGATTCAAGAATTGCTCAACCAAATCGAGCAAGCTTAGAGAGTGTCGGTAAAGCTGAGATTTTTCAGAGTAACCCTCCAAAAGTGCTGGCTCGAAAAACTTCTCTCAAAAAGCTTTTTGATAGGAGTAAAGCGGGAGATTTTGGGACAGCAGAGCCGCAAGACCGGGGGACTTTCCCCCAGCTCAGATTTTTCTACCCTCGGTTGCAATTATCAAATTGCGTTCTCCCTTACTTCCCAGAGAGGTGTCGTCTATACTAACTAGTGAAAGCTCCAGTCTTAGGATTGATCGTGCAACCCGACGACGTTACTACCCGCGGAATTCCTCCTTCAATCTGCCCAGTTCCTTTTGAGCAGCAGCCGTTGAATGAATATCGTGAACTCAGTGAATCTGACTTTTTTCGCTGGGGCACGATTGATGTGTCTCTGTACATTCGCAAATTATTGTGGGTTTGGGCTTGGGGGTGGCTGGTTGCAGGCCCTGTTGCGGCCGTTAGCTTTCCGTTTGCAAAATATCCCGTCAAGTTTGCCCTTACCGCCTCAGCCGGAGCCGCTTTCTTTGTCGTGCTGATGCTGATTCGGCTGTATATTGGCTGGGGGCATGTGCGATCGCGGTTGGCAAACCCAACGATTTTCTACGAAGAGTCAGGCTGGTACGATGGGCAAGTTTGGGAAAAACCCGTTGAAGTGCTGACACAAGATCGATTAATCGTTACTTACCAAGTGCAGCCTGTCTTTCAGCGGCTTAACCGCACTTTTGCTGTCTTAGGTGGAGTGGCGCTGGCAGGGGCGATCGTGTGGCAATTCCTGTAATTTGCCATACCAAAAAGGGTATCAAACCTCAATCAATTTTTGATCTGAGCCAATTGATTAAGTAGTCAAAAAATTCTTACTAATATTCTCTTCAGGTGTTAAAGTCCTAAGAATGACTAGGGGAAGACGTACACAAACAGCCGAGTTAGAAGTTCGGTTCCTGCGCGAGGGAATCGTTGAATCTACTCACCATGTGCAGGCAGTTGTCAGCGATAACCGTGGGCGCACGCTCATGGTCGCAGGCGATCCAGAATCTGCAACTTTTGTTCGTTCGGCACTCAAGCCGTTTCAAGCGTTAGCCATTACGACAACTGGCACGCTCGATCGCTACAGTTTAAACGACAAAGATTTAGCCATCATTTGCAGTTCTCATCGCGGCAAAATTGAGCAAGTCCGGCAGGTCTTTAAGATTCTTTGGAGGTGCGACATTGACCCATCGGCATTGCAGTGCCCCATACCTCCTGGCAAGATTAGTCCGCTTGAGCATAACTGCTCTGGCAAACACGCAGGAATGCTTGCTGTGTGCCAACAACGTAACTGGTTGATGAGCGATTACTTACAACGTAGTCATCCGGTGCAGCAGCTGATTCTCAACAAAGTGGCTGAGATGCTGCGGATGCCTGCCGAAGAGTTTATTGGTGCGCGTGATGATTGCGGGGCACCCACTTACTTCTTGCAGTTGGGGCAAATTGCCTGGCTCTATGCCCAACTTGCGGCGGGTAGTAGCCTCGACCTGGAGCGAATTGCGCGTGCGATGATCCACCACCCCACCATGATTTCTGGCGAAGGTGAGTTTGACACGACTGTTATGCAGCTCACAAACGGGGAGCTGATCAGCAAATCTGGCGCAGAGGGCATTCAATGTATTGGTCGCGTTGGTGAAGGGATGGGCCTTGCTATTAAGGTTGCTGATGGTGCCAAACGAGCTAAACATGCAGTTGCCGTTCATCTCCTCAAGCAGATGGGTTGGATTAGCCCGTCTGTTTCTGAAACACTGGCTGAAACGTTCATGACTGTTAGCCATGTGACCCGGTTAGAGGTAGCAGGCGAGCTATCCATGCTGTAAAGGGTAAACACTCGCTTAAAATCTGTCGCACTATCCTTTTTAGAAATTTGTGTAGCTCAGCCGATATCAAGCTGGGCTACTGTTCTTGTTGTCAGTAAGTTGTGTAAAACTGACACAGACAGAATGGTTTGAGCGATTTAGAGATTAGCTTTTGAGCTTCGCGTTTCTATGTCAAAAATCCGCTCTTAAGCCCAAATTGAGGGAGCAAGGGGCTAGGCTTCACATCCGAAGTCAGAGGCTCTTTCGTTTTTGTTTAAGCAACCCATCCAACAAAGCCACGACTCAGGACTGTTACATGACCATTAATCTAGAAAAGCTTGCCACCGAACAGCGCAACCCCAACACGCTTGAGATCGATCTCGTCTCGACTCTAGAAATGGTGCGACTGATCAACGCTGAAGATCAGCGTGTTGCTCTGGCAGTTGAAGCCGTTTTGCCCCAAATTGCGGAAGCGGTTGACTGCATCGCTGAACAGCTTAAGCAGGGGGGACGCTTGGTTTATGTCGGGGCAGGCACCAGCGGTCGGCTAGGAATTTTAGATGCATCTGAATGTCCACCGACCTTTCGAGCCGACCCTAACCAGGTCATTGGTCTGATTGCAGGTGGCGATCAGGCCATTCGTCGGGCAGTTGAAGGGGCAGAAGACAGCCGTGAGCAGGGTGCCCAAGCTCTCACCGCGATCGCTTTTACGGCAAAAGATGTGCTGGTTGGCTTAGCCGCCAGTGGCCGCACACCTTATGTAATCGGCGCGCTGGAGTATGCAAACAACATGGGCGCAATGACGATTGCGGTTGCTTGCACCCACAACTCAGAGATTGGCGCGATCGCAAAAATTACGATTGAGCCATTACCTGGTCCCGAAGTGATCACTGGCTCAACCCGTATGAAAGCTGGCACCGCCCAAAAACTGGTGCTCAACATGCTATCGACTGGGGCAATGATCAAGCTCGGCAAGGTCTACAGCAACCTAATGGTCGATGTACAAGCTTCAAATGCCAAGCTGATCGAGCGCTGCAAGCGCATCTTACGCGAAGCGGTCGGCATTGATCGCGCCCAAGCCGAAGCATTATTAGAGTTGACCAACTACGATGTCAAGCTCGCCATCTTGATTGCTCGAACAAACCTTTCTACTGAGCAGGCAAAACAGTTTTTACAAGAAGCAGAGGGCTATCTTCAGAAAGCAATCAATGCAGCACAAGCCTCTGATGTGACTGACTAAATTCTGACAAAATGGGGTTACTGCTAGTTGCTGATAACGCAAAAAATAGATGAAGTGGTTAATTTGAAACAAAAAAGAACAGTTTTTATTGAATGTGGTATTTACTGACAAATATCAATTAGCGGTTGAATTGTTACTCCAATATTTTCTAGGAAAGAAGTGGATAATTAGGCTCATAATCATGACGACCCAAATGAGTGGAACAAATCGATGTAGCCATGAAATGTGCAGCCCAGCCTGCGAAACTCCTAGTAAAACAACATCATCAAGTAGGCTCAGGACAAGGATTGCAACTGCTGTTATACCCTTCATTTAATAACCTTTGCGTGAATACTTTAATTTATCTCCTTCTACTTTCAGGTTAGAGGGAAAATTTAGGAACAACTTGAAACTACGCAAGTTGAAACACTTAATTAGAAAATTTATTAATTCAAGCAAAGATTGGTAAATGAGACTGCCCTGGAAAATTTATTCTCACTCAAAGCCCGCTGAAAATTAGCTCCTGCAGTTAACAGAAGTTTGCGATATTTATTTTCCAAAATAATTAATTGTTTATTTTTCTTTTATCTTGGGCATGATTGTAGAACAAAGAATCCTTATCGTTTGGCGGGCATAACAAGGCGATCGCACCAACGATAAATCAACTTTTCATCTACATTCGGGGACATCACTATGCCAAAAGTAGTCGTTGAAGCTAATACTTTTCTCAAAAAGCGTCTGCTTAGCTCAAGCGACTTATCGGATGCTGAAAAAGTCTTTGCCGAGAAGGGAACAACCTTTGAGGTTGCAGATTATGCGCCCGATCGCAATCAACACGTCTTTCTGAAGCTCTCAACGCCGCTTAAAGCTGAAGATAAAACAACAAACCTTGATTGTGTTTACGCTTACGATCCGCATGTCAAAGTTCAGGGAGAAGAAACTCGCCTTGCCATCAAACTCCCAGTCAAGTATGCCTCTCAGCTAAATAATGATACGCGCGTTTTTGGCCCCGGCTGGCGACAGTGCAACACCACGAGCAACACGATGCTGGCCGACTTTTTGCTGAAAGGAGAATTGGGCAAGCAGGCTCAACAAGCAAAAATGTCAGAACCAGAATCGTTTTACATGCGTCTTGTCAGAAAGTATGGCGACACCACGGATCACGGCGCTCAAACAAAAGCCCTCAAGGAATTGGGGATTGACTCCTACTTCAGCTACACCTTGTCAGCCAAGGATCTGCTTACGTCACTACGAGCCAACATTCCCGTTGTTGTGGGGTTTGCCTACAAAAGTTCAGGTCACATTTGCGTCATTGTCGGACATGACCCCGTGAGAAAAGAATGGCTGGTACACGACAGCAATTCTCGATATGAGAATGATTCTCATAAAAACGTCCGGTTTTAACGTTTATGAATGGCTGAAACCCGCATTCTGCCGTTTATAACATTGAGTGCACAAGTCTTTAGACACTCTGGCTACAGTACAAATGTTTCA
>DVDV01000147.1 GCA_015296075.1 Leptolyngbyaceae cyanobacterium M33_DOE_097
ATCAATGGTCTCGAAGTGCTGCTTCAGACTAGACAACGGCGATTGCTGGCTCATTGGAGTTCTCATCACCACGACCGCTAAATTCTACTGACCTCTTTTTCTCTTTTCACCTTTTGTTAAGAATCATGTGCGTTTACCCTAACATTGCGTCCTATCTTGGCATTTCACCAGTCTCCCTGAGCCGCATTCGCAAGTCACTCATTGCCGATTAACCTATGTTAATGACGGTGCGATCGCCCTGACGGTACAAAGAAATCAGTCAGCATCGTCAATTCTCATGGTTCAAAAACATTGGTCATCTCAACCCTCTAGCGGTTTGCAGGGCGATCGCGCTTTGATTCGATTAAGTCCATTTATCTTGTATTGTGGGTTTCTCGCCTTCTTAGGGTTTGGAATTCTCAATCCACTTCTACCCACCTTGATTAGACAGTACGGCGGCACCGCCTGGGAAGTAGGATTGCTCTATGCAACATTCTCTTTCTCACAATTCCTGACTTTACCCGGCATTGGCGCACTCAGCGATGCTCGCGGGCGGCGAACCATGATGTTGATCAGCCTACTGGGAGCAACTCTGGGCTATTTCTTGTTTGCATCAGGGGCAACACTGGGAATCGTGTTTCTCGGATGGGCGATCGTGGGATTGACCGATGGGGTTGCCAGTACCGTCTTTGCCACTATTGCCGACACAACAACACCCCAGCAGCGAACTCGGGCCTTCTCCTGGGTGAGTGCGGCGATCGCGTTGGGGCTAATCGTGGGACCGGTTGTGAGCGGTATTTTGTCCCGGTTGAGTCCCGTTGCTCCGGTGTATTTTGTTGCGATCGCGTTTTTGATGGCGTTGGTGTGGGGCTACTTTGCCATGCCAGAAAGCTTACCGGGCGCACAGCGATCGCACCTCCCCAACTGGCGACATCTTAATCCTTTCACCCAGTTGCGGCTGAGTCTGACCCTGCCCCATGTGCGGCGATTGATTGCCAGCTTTTTTCTGGTGAATCTCGCCATGTTTGCCCTGATCTCCAATCTACCTGCCCTTGCGAGTGAACGATTCGGCTGGACACCCGCACAAATTGCGCCGCTGTTTGCCCTGTTTGGTTGCGTGAGTGTGTTGACTCAAGCGATCGTCATTCCAAAGCTGATTCCCCAATTCGGTGAAATTCGTTTGGTTGTGCTGGGGACTGGGTTAGCAAGTAGTGCTTTTGTGGCTTACAGCCTGTTTCCCCTGTCAGGCTCTGCTGTGTCTCTCTATGTCGGCAGTGTACTGGTCGGGTTGGGACAACCGATCGCAGAGACTGCGCTGACTGGGCTAATTTCGACCAGTGTGGGTGCGAGTTTACAAGGACGCATTAACAGCAGCCTGCAAACGATCCAGGCATTAGCGCGGGGGATCGCTCCGTTAGTTGCAGGATGGCTCTATCAAAGTGTTCATCCCATTACCCCCTATGGATTGGGGGCGATCGCAATGCTGTTGGCAGGTCTTGCGGTACAACACATCTCGAAAATAGGGTCAAAACGTTCCATCAGTGGCAACACCGTTTTGATTACCGGAGGATCATCTGGAATTGGACTTGCATTTGCCAGACGGTTCTTGCAGGCAGGAAATCGGGTCATCATTACCGGACGCAATGCCGAAAAACTTGCAAATGTACAGGCTGACTATCCAGAAATTATCACCGAAGTTGCGGATATGGCAGATCTGGAAGCGTTGCAAAAATTAGTCGATCGCCATCCCGATGTGAATATTGTGATCAACAATGCAGGCATTCAATACAACTATGATTTTGTTGATCCAAGTATTCCCATTGAGTTCATCGAAACAGAATTAAAAACCAATTTGATTGCACCTTTGCAGTTGATAAAGCTGATGCTACCGCAGTTATTGATGCAGCCAAAAGCGGCGATCGTCAATGTGTCTTCTGGGTTAGGACTGGTTCCCAAGCAGACTGCCCCGGTTTATTGCGGCAGTAAAGCCGGACTGCATATTGCCACAAAAGCCTTACGCTGGCAGTTAGAAGCCACTTCAGTCAAAGTCTTTGAGGTGATTGCGCCTTTAGTGGACACACCCATGACGGCTGGACGAGGTAAAGGCAAGATGCCCCCGGATGCCTTAGTGGATGAGTTTTGGGAGACTTTTTGCCGTGTTTGGTATACCCCTAACGTACAGCATCATTATGAGATACCCATTGGGAAAGTCAAGCTGTTGTTCGTGCTGCAACGATGGCTACCTCAGTTAGCAGAGAAGATTCTCCGACCGGGGTTGTAGCCATTGCTGTTATATCCACTGTAAAGATGAAGGAAGCGAATTAGCTGAACAATTACATTGTTTCATGAATCCTACACTGCGCACTTTCAACTGGCACAAGAGGAGGCAAATTCTTCGGCACACAGTTGCTTCAGCTGGGCTTGACCCTGCGTTTAACCAGACGATCGCTATGTGGATCACCCCTGGGCGATCGCAAATGGTTGACTCGCCGCGCTGCTGGTGTGGTGACTTACATGACACTAAAGGATCTGATTAGCATTGATACGTTCGACTTCCATCAGTGTTAAGCCTCGATTCGAGTGCGTTAGCTTGGTTGGCTGTTGTGGAAGGAGGAATGCGTTTCACTCCTCCTTCGCTACTGGTTTAATAGGGCCATTTCCAGTTCACAATATCAGGCCGATCAATGCCATGTTCGTAGGCATAACTGCGACATGAAATTTGTTCGTCTTTGAGCATCTCTTTAACATGAGCACCTGCGACCTGTAGCTGAGGAATGCGGTCAATCGCATCGATCGCAATACTAAATCGATCAATCTGGTTGCAAATCGCCAGATCTAACGGAGTGTTGATGTTGCCTTTCTCTTTATAGCCACGTACATGGAAATTCTTATGGTTCGTACGAGGGTAGGTGAGGCGGTGAATCAACCAGGGATAGCCATGAAAGTTGAAGATAACAGGTTTATCAACGGTGAAGAGTGAGTCAAAGTCGCGATCGCTGAGACCGTGGGGATGCTCAGACGCAGGTTGCAACTTGAACAAATCAATCACATTGATAAAGCGGATTTTTAAGTTGGGAAAATGCTGACGCAAAATACACGATGCCGCTAAGGATTCTTGAGTTGGAATGTCGCCTGCTGTTGCCAGCACCACATCGGGTTCTTTTCCAGCATCAGTGCTAGCCCACTCCCAAATATCAATGCCCTTTGAGCAATTGATAATAGCTGTGTGCATGTCATGATACTGCAAATGCAGCTGCTTATCTGACACGATAACATTGATGTAGTTCTTACTGCGTAGGCAATGATCCGCAACTGATAAGAGCGTATTCACATCAGGCGGCACATAAATCCGCACAACTTCAGGACTTTTATTGAGGACTATATCTAAAAAGCCTGGGTCTTGATGGGTAAAACCATTATGGTCTTGACGCCATACAGTAGAAGTGATCAATAGGTTTAATGATGAAATCTCTTCTCGCCAATGGATATGATTACAAATTTCTAACCACTTAGCGTGCTGGTTAATCATTGAGTCGATCACATGCACAAATGCCTCATAGGTTGAGAAGAAACCGTGTCTTCCTGTGAGAAGGTAACCTTCCAGCCATCCTTCTAGGGTATGCTCACTCAACATTTCCATCACGCGACCATTCGGTGATAACTCACCTCCATCTGCATCTTCTGGCAGGTAATCGGCAATCCAGAACTTCTTACTCACTTCATAAATGGCACCAAGCTTATTTGAGGTGTTTTCATCAGGGCCAAACACGCGAAAATTTGTCATGTTTTGCTTCATGACATCTCGCAAAAAGATTCCGAGGGGTTTGGTATTCTCGGCTTCAATCATACCTGGCTTATCCACTTGAAGCCCGTAGCTTTGAAAGTCAGGCATTCTCAAATCACGCCGTAATAACCCACCATTTGCGTAGGGAGTCATGCCAAGTCGCTTGTTTCCAGTCGGTGCCACGCTTTTAATCTCAGGTAGCAGTGTGCCATGCTGATCAAACAATTCTTCTGGCTTGTAGCTGCGCATCCAGGCTTCTAACTGCTGTAGATGCTCAGGGTTCTGATGCATCCCCCCCATCGGTACCTGATGTGCCCTCCAAAAGCCTTCGACTTTATGACCATCGACCTCAGTTGGCCCTGTCCACCCTTTGGGCGATCGCAAAACAATCATGGGCCAGATTGGACGGGTTGCAACACCGCTTGAGCGGGCTTTCTGCTGAATGTTCTGAATTGTTGCTACACAGTGATCGAGAGTAGCAGCGATCGCCTGATGCATCGACTCAGGATCAGAACCTTCAACAAAATAGGGTTCGTATCCATACCCTTCGAATAGGGCCTTCAGCTCTCGATGGCTAATGCGAGAGAGAATCGTGGGGTTATTGATTTTGTACCCATTCAGGTGCAATACGGGTAGTACGGCTCCATCTCGAATCGGGTTGATGAACTTATTAGAATGCCACGAAGTCGCGAGTGGCCCTGTTTCAGATTCCCCATCACCCGGCATTGCAACCACAATCAGATTTGGGTTATCAAATGCCGCTCCAAAAGCATGGGAAAGGCTGTAGCCAAGTTCTCCACCCTCATGAATGGAACCAGGAGTTTCAGGGGTGCAGTGGCTACCGATGCCACCCGGAAAAGAGAACTGTTTGAAAAACTGCCGCATCCCTTCTTCGTCTTCACTACATTCCGGGAAGTAGCGAGAATAGCTACCTTCAAGATAACAGGGGCCAAGAAAGCCAGGGGCACCATGTCCAGCCCCCACCATAAATAACATTTCTTGGTTAAACTTTTTGATTACTCGGTTTAAGTGGGTGTAGAGAAAGCTGATGCCAGGGCTAGAACCCCAATGCCCCAGTAATCGTTGTTTAATTTGCTCAGGTTTGAGTGGCTCCTTTAATAGTGGGTTATCGCGCAAGTAGATCATGCCGACTGCGAGGTAGTTGGCAGCTCGCCAAAAAGCATGGAGCCTTTTTAATTCTTCATCATTTAGTGGCGCACCTTCAACCGTCGATCGCGCTTGTCCGTAAGCACTGATGGATATGTCCTGCGCCTGTTCAGGAGGGATTGCAACCATAATGGTTATTCCTCAATTTAAATTAGTAAATTTTGATTAATCGCAGCGAAAAAATATGGTCTCTGTCAATTAAATACCACGTTTGGCAGAGTTAAGTTTTTTCTCTTTAGCATTTGTACAAATCAACTTGGTTAAAAAGACCTTTCAACAATATTTGGATGCTAGAGTTAAAAACCTTAATATTTTGTAAGATTAGTTGACTGAATCTTACCCGCTCAGATCTCAGCCATCTCATCTCAACCTATCTACACCCTATTTCATAAGAAGATGCTGATTGATCAATCCCTTTGGACTTTACCTTCATTAGGATTACAGTGCTTGTTTTTGGGGGCAAGGCGGCGCAGCGAGTTCTCAAATCACTGGTCTGTAATCCATCGCAAAATGTCCCTTACGCTCAAAAGCACATGGTTGAAATGTTTAATGTGAATCAAGCTTTGGCAATCAGCAATTAAGAGAATGACAAGTTGGATTCAAAAGTGACTCAATGAGTATTGATTAGTAAAGATTAGAAATACATCAGGCTCATAGCAGAGAAATACAAGAAATATGATGCGTTAATAAGCGACAAAAGCACAGTACCAAATACTCAACCCACTGTTAATCCGAACAGAGTTATTGTGCGGACTATAGCAAATAAAGATTCTTTACCTTGTGAGAAGCTCTAATTTAAGAGCAGCTCAGAAGATAGCTAAAGTGGAATTTATTAGACTACATCAAAAAATAAGAAATTATTCAAGTTAAAAGTAGTGTCAAAATGCCTGACAGCACGAGTAAGCCAAGCGCACGACGAAAATAATTTACGCCTGAAAAAATTTCTTGCCAAGTCCAAGTAAACAAAGCGCCAAATGCGATTAAACCTGATGCTGCGTCAATTTTGCCGCTTGGAAGAATGAAATGAATTAAGGTTGCACCTATCCCGACCAAAAGCGGCAAGTTTGGTACTTGAGCAATTACAATTCTGCCTTGAGCATCGCGAAAAATGCGATCAAACAAAGAATGTTCTTCGAGCTTGGGATTCTCTAGGTTGCGGTTTAATTGAGATGACATCTGCTTTCTCTGGGGTACGACTAGAAATTTATATTAGGGTTGCCCTATCGAGTCGCACGTATACCAGATGTTAGATCTATCAGACTGATTTTAATAGAGTTGTTGGGAAATAAGAAGTAAATTGAACAAGAATGATCTGGCTCTTCCAGTAAACTGACTTAGCCAGCATCCAGATAGAAGTTCCAAAGTCCTGCTGCAACCAGCATCAGTCGGTCATCAAAATCAGTCAAACG
>DVDV01000248.1 GCA_015296075.1 Leptolyngbyaceae cyanobacterium M33_DOE_097
CGTGTTGAACAATGGTTTCCATAACCGTTCAGTTAAATTTTGATTACGCCCTTTCTTTCAGATTTTTCCTTCTTTGGCAACCCCTTGTTGAAACTGGTGCAAGATCTCAGTTAACGCCAACTTCCCGAAAACCGGAAAAAATATAATGCTGATATTAGCCCAATCAACATTCCAAAGATAGTATATAAACTTGCAGAATTGAATGGATTAGTGAAGAGAGAAGAAACTAAGTTTGGCAGAATAAAAGGTGAAAAAAGGACATAGAGGGGTAACCAAAATAACTGGTCAACAAAGAATTCAGCTCTAGAGCAGGAAGGAGCAGGATCAATAGTGGAAATTCCACAGGAAAAATCATTATCAAGAATCGTTTGAAATATAATTCCTGCTACTAATGAGACTGATGAAAAGATGTATATAAATACAAGAAACCTAAATAATAAGCGCATTATTTTTTGCCTTAAGTTTAAAAGAATGTCAGACTAAAGCTTAGCTACTATATTTTAATTAATTTGTTAATTGACACTTGGTCGAGGCGGGCTGTAGGTGGAGGGGAAAGTAAACCACTTAAGTGAGTGATAATCGCTTACTCAGCGCATATCGTTGGTGAACCAGGCACCCCTTGGTTGATTGCAAGGTTTGGAAGGGGCAATCTCTCTCTCGGTTTTTAAACTCTAAAACGGTTGGCACCCTGATCGATTTCACACAAGTCAACATCAACTGCTGTTTATCCTTTTTCATTCAACAGATGTGTAACTTGGTTCTCAACTGCCAACAAATCAACTTTTAACAACCCCAGCACTCTAAAAGCATCACTAGGGCTTCCATCAAAAATCTCTTTACCCCCTTGAATAAGCGCTAAAAGAATGTGCCCGGTTGTCATTGAAACAAAACCTGCCTGTTGCGCTTTTTTCCAGGCTAAAGCAAATACATGAAGACACCGAGAGCTTAATGGAACAAGACTTCTAGTTAAATATGCTTTTCCTGGTGGTGCTATTATTTCTCTATTCTCAGAAGTAAAAACTTTGGATATTGCCGACTTGGCCTGTGTGGAAGGATCAATTGTTTCCCTTGATGATTGAGACAGGATGTCATCAAAAACATTTTCAATATCAGACATAGAGACATTAACAGCCTGAAGTGTTTGAGCAGCAATTCCAGGTAAAAGAATGAAAGTAGAGTCTGGATTTATTACCTCATTGCCAAAAACACTTTTATTCTGCCCTTGTCTTGACAAGCCTAAGAGCAGATGCCCTGTCCCCACAAGGCTATGTTTTGACAATGTATACGCAAGTACTGCTTGGGAAAATGCTTCGATTTGCTCAGGAGTAAATTTTTCGTATAAATTTATAGACATACGCTCTCTAACTTATTGAAAGACAATAACGTTTTTCGGTAGTCCTAAAGATGTCTGTCGTTAACACGTTTTTTGACAGGATTAATACGTTAAATATCCTTCTAAAAAACAGCTGAAAGCTCTACTCAGAGGTTTTTTTCAGACTTTATTCCCATAATATCCTCTTGGTTTTACACACTCTTCTAACAGAATTTGACGGACATTTAATTTGTTAACGATATCAAATAGCCTGCAAGCGACACAATTGCAACAGGTCGAACGCCAAATTGCCTTGCTTCAGCCGACCTTCAATGGCTTTGAGCTTGCAAGTAACCCCCACCACTGTCCTTTCCGTCACTCTGCCTGAGGTTCCCACTCAGTCCTCAAAGCGCGATACAGGTAACACAAAACCGGGCAGCACGTCTTCGCCAGAGAGTTCAGTGGGTAACAGTCGTACCTCTTTGGGTTGCCCCTGGCGGTAAATCTCCACTTGTTGTTCCTGGGGATTCACCATCCAGCCCAGTCGAACCCCAGCATCCATGTATTCCTGCATCTTTGCCTGCAACAGTTCGAGGTTATCTGTGGGGGAGCGTAACTCGATCACAAAGTCAGGGGCAATGGGAGGAAATTTTCGCCTTTGTTCGGGAGTCAGGCTCTGCCAGCGAGATAACTCTACCCACGCTGCATCGGGGGAGCGATCGCCTCCATTGGGCAATTTAAATAGGGTGGACGAGCTAAATACCTTCCCCAGTCCCGTCTGCCGATTCCAATTGCCCAAATCGACAATGTTGTCCGCTTCATAGCTACCACCCTCCCCACCGACAGGAGTCATAACAATCAAAGCTCCCTTTGCACTCCGTTCAATCGTCAGGTCAGGGTTACTGAGGCAAAGCTGGTAAAACTGCTCATCGGTGAGATGAACCTCTGTTGTCTCCAGCACGAGTGGCGACGTCAGTGAAACCATAGTACCGCCCCCATTTAGTTCCTGAGATTCATTATGTCATTGACACGGGCAGATGAGGTATGGCGACGCCACCATCAATAACCTGAAGGATACAAAGCTCGTTGCGATCGCCCCAATGCCGCCCTTACCCTGTTAAGCGACAAGCGTTTCACCTGGCGACTGCGATCATTGCCGAACTAAATTGACCCGCCCCTTAGCGTGAGACGAGCAAACAAACGAGAGACGCGACAACCTCCCTCCCTCCTCAACAAAATGATGAGCATCTTTGCCCGGCTGCAGCAAAGAAGTTCAGGTGTCTCCTATTGTCGCTCCTCACAGTGAAATCAGACTCGCATGCGATCGCAGCCCTGCTACAACTTTCCCAATTTGCAGTTGAGCAAATCCCACCGCTTCAATTCTGATTAGACAATTGTTCTGCATGGCTCCAATCTTAATCATGCAGAATAGGATGATTCTGCTTTAACAGCGCCCTTCTGCAACGTCTCAACAAATCTTTCATGAGGGTAGAGATCAGGATCGCTGATCAAATATGTAAAGAGATCGCATCGGTTGTGTGCGATCGCACAGAATATCGAGAAGTTTAGGCTTCAAGTTCGCGATCGCACTGACCTGCAACTACCCAATAGAAAGCCGCGATCGCACTGCGGAGTTCACGACGTTAAACCATCAATTGCAAAACACTCAAGGCGTATCGAGTGGATTCGGGCATCAACTGCTGGGCGATCGCTCATAATCCTCTTAACCCCCACAAACCGAGGCTTGCAACACTCCCTCGTCTGTTCTATCAGGGTTCGTTATACCAGCAATAAGACAGAGATACCTTTACAGTTGTTTACATTCCTTAATGTTTCAGGTACATTAGAGACACAGCTAAGCCATTAGCTGATTCATACCTCAAACCTTTACCGCACTTATAAAACAATGACTACCACGATTCAACGCACCGAGCGTGCCAATCTGTGGGAGCAGTTCTGCAACTGGGTGACCAGCACCGACAACCGCCTGTATATAGGCTGGTTCGGCGTCCTGATGATCCCCACTCTGTTGGCTGCTACCATCTGCTTCATTATCGCTTTCATCGCTGCTCCTCCTGTGGACATCGATGGTATCCGTGAACCGGTTGCAGGTTCCTTAATGTATGGCAACAACATCATCTCTGGTGCGGTTGTGCCTTCTTCCAACGCCATCGGCTTGCACTTCTACCCCATCTGGGAAGCGGCTTCTCTGGATGAGTGGCTGTACAACGGTGGTCCTTACCAGTTGGTTGTGCTGCACTTCCTGATTGGTGTGTTCTGCTACATGGGCCGTGAGTGGGAACTCTCCTATCGCCTGGGTATGCGTCCTTGGATCTGTGTTGCTTACTCTGCACCTGTGGCAGCAGCAACCGCAGTATTCTTGATCTACCCCATCGGTCAAGGTTCTTTCTCTGACGGGATGCCTCTGGGTATCTCTGGTACGTTCAACTTCATGTTTGTGTTCCAGGCTGAGCACAACATTCTGATGCACCCCTTCCACATGTTAGGTGTGGCGGGTGTGTTCGGCGGTAGCTTGTTCTCCGCGATGCACGGTTCGTTGGTGACCTCCTCCTTGGTGCGTGAGACCAGCGAAGTGGAGTCTCAGAACTACGGCTACAAGTTTGGTCAAGAAGAAGAGACCTACAACATCGTTGCAGCGCACGGCTACTTCGGTCGTTTGATCTTCCAATACGCATCGTTCAACAATTCTCGTTCCTTGCACTTCTTCTTGGGTGCATGGCCTGTGGTTGGCATCTGGTTCACGGCATTGGGTGTGAGCACGATGGCGTTCAACCTGAACGGTTTCAACTTCAACCAGTCGATCATCGACTCTCAGGGTCGTGTGGTTGGCACCTGGGCGGACATCCTGAACCGTGCGAACCTGGGTATGGAAGTGATGCACGAGCGTAATGCTCACAACTTCCCGCTCGATTTGGCTGCTGGCGAAGCTGCACCTGTTGCACTCTCGGCTCCTCAAATCAACGGTTAATTTAGTCATCGACTAGGTTAGTCTCAAGCGCTCCCTCCGGGGGGCGCTTTTTCATTTGTATGAAGCTGCACTCTGAAGTTTTGCAAATTTGCTTCAGAAGTGTCATGATGAGCGCGTGGAGATTTTGCGCTCCTGTTGCTAACCCCTTCTCTACAGGCTCTTTAGCGAAAAAATATGTTTGGGAAAAAGACTCCGCAACCAAAATCCTTACCCACCTACATTGCTCAAAACAGCGAATTACAAGGGACGCTATTCGTTGAAAGCAACCTGCTAGTAGACGGTATTATTCACGGTACGGTTGAAGTCAGAGGCGATATGGAAATCTCTGCCAGCGGGCTTGTAGAAGGGCCAGAAGTGCGCGCCAAAAATTTAACAGTGCATGGAATTTTGAAGGCGCGGGTGATTGTAGAAGGGCGACTCACGCTGAGTAAGACAGCCCGGTTAGAAGGGGATGTGAATGCTAGTGCGCTGAGCGTTGAGCCAGGGGCATTCTACGTTGGTTATATTGAGACGGGGGAAGCAAAAACTGGGCTACCCGAAAGCCGTAACTATCCCGAATTAATGGGCACCACTCCAGACGTGCGTTTACCCGGCAGCGATTTGCGCTAATCACGAGTGAGTTTTGAAAGGTAATCTGTTCTTAGCATTTTGGGCTTTCACCCGTTTTGTTCTGCTTTTCACCGCATCGCACAGGCAGAATTTTAGGTTTTCTTTCAGCGATTTACCGATAAACGTGGCGAGGGAGTCGCGCAATTTCTAAGCTGATGCTTTAGGATTGGCTTCGTAGCTTCACTGCTGACTTACCCCGTCAGCAATGCATTGGTTTATGGTGCTGAAACAGGTTTTTGGAGCGTTGCTCCTGTTTATCGTTTGTCCCCTTTTGGGTGGGTTACCGATTATTGACTGGAGTACGCGGCTGCTCACAGGTAAGCGACTCCGGCAGCTCGGCACAGGGAATGTGAGTGTCTCAGCCGCCTTTTTTCATGGTGGAAAACCTGCTGGTATTGTGGCAGCTTTATCGGAGGCAGCGAAAGGCGCGATCGCGGTTTTACTGGCGCGATCGTTTTTTCCAAATGATCCCGTTTGGGAGCTGATCGCACTCATCGCGCTAATTATGGGACGTTATTGGGTCGGGGCAGGGGCAGGCACAACCAATCTCATCTGGGGCTACACAGTACACGATCCGATCTCAGCCGGATTCGTGTTTTTAATCGGAGGCATCGGGTTTACCATCCTACGCGAGCCGCAACTGGGACGGTTTAGCGTGTTGGTGTTATTTCCATTAATGACAGCACTTCGTCACTCCAGCGATCGCCCCTTAATTTTGGCGGCGATTGCCCTGGCTGCTCTGATGGCCTGGATTTATCAAAAAATTCCTGATGATTTAACGCTAGACTCACAAGCAGCACAAGCAGGTTCTCGTAAGGTGTTTAAATTCTTTCGTGGCGATCGCGGCATTGCAACCCTAAATCAAGCTCTTACAGGTGCAAAAGTCGGTCAAAAAGCAGCTCGACTATCGGAGCTGAGGCAGTTGGGCTACCCCGTACCAGAGGGTTGGGTTTTGCTACCAGGAGATGACCCTACCCCTTTGATCGAGCAGCTTGAACCGTCTCCGGCGCATCCCTTTGTTGTGCGATCGTCCGCTTTAGACGAAGATGCCGAAGGGGGTTCTGCAGCAGGGATTTACGACAGCTTTTTAGATTTAACCAATCGAGATGCGCTGCGGTCAGCCATTAATCGTTGTTTTGAGTCTTACGACAATCCCCGTGCGATCGCTTATCGGCGCGATCGTCAATTGCGCGAGCAAGCGATGGCTGTGTTGATTCAGCCCCAAATTCGCAGTGTGTTCTCTGGCGTTGCATTTAGTCGTGACCCCATCACGCGCCAAGGTGAAGCCGTTCTGGTTGAAGCCCTACCCGGCAGTGCCAGCCGTGTTGTGTCGGGCCAGGTGACGCCTGAGCGCTATCGCCTTTGGATCAGAGAAGGCAGTGTAACGGCTACAAGTGACTGGCGGTTGCCCGCCGACCTGAAGTTGCCAATGGAAGGCAGTGAAGGTGATGTGCCAGCAGCATTAATTCAGCAAGTCGCTTACTTGGCGCGGCAGATCGAGCAGCAATATCGTGGTGTGCCCCAAGATATTGAGTGGAGCTACGATGGGCAGCAGCTTTGGCTTCTCCAGGCGCGACCGATCACGACGCTGTTACCAATCTGGACGCGCAAAATTGCCGCAGAGGTGATTCCAGGGTTTATTCAACCGTTGACATGGTCAATTAACCGACCGCTGACCTGCGGTGTGTGGGGTGATCTGTTTACGATTGTGTTGGGTGAGCAATCGCAAGGTTTAGACTTTAAGGCTACGGCCACACTGCACCATTCAGTTGCCTACTTTAATGCGTCGCTACTGGGTGAAATCTTTTTGCGCATGGGGCTGCCACCCGACAGCCTGGAGTTTCTCACCCGTGGTGCAAAATTTAGTAAACCGCCGCTGCTCTCAACTGCCCGGAATGTGCCCGGACTGTTGCGCCTCGTGCAACGAGAATTTGCCTTAGAAAAAGACTTTGCCCGGGACGATCGCCGGCAATTCACTCCGTTTCTGGCGGAGTTGGCGCAAAAACCGGCTGACTCACTCAGTGCGATCGCCCTGGGGCAGCGAATTGACATGATTTTGAGTCAATTAAATAAGGCGACCTATTACAGCATTTTGGCCCCGTTGAGTGCCGCGCTCCGCACAGCCATTTTTAAGGTGCCCGAACGCGCCATTGATGCGAGTGCGACGCCAGAAGTGGCTGTTGTGCGGTCGCTACAAAACCTGGCTCAGCAAGCAAAGGCTCACCTGCCGTCAGCGTTTGAGCAAGAGACTTTGACGCCCGACTTGGTTCATCGCTTGTTTAAGGAGCTGCAACAAACGACAGGTGGGCAAAGCATTGTGCAACAGTTTGACCAGATTTTGCAGCAATACGGTTATTTGAGTGAGGTCGGCACCGACATTGCTGTACCAACCTGGCGCGAAGAACCGATGCCTGTTCAGACTTTATTTGTTCAGTTTTGCATTCAAGCGATCGCAGAACCGCCTGCGGCTACCAGCTCACCAGCGCCTCGCAAAGTTCAGAGCCGCTTTACATTAAAGGGCAGAGTCACAGAGGTTTATAGCCGCTTGCTAGCTGAGCTACGCTGGAGCTTTTTAGCCCTCGAACGGCAATGGCTCGATCGCGGCTGGCTGCGGCAACCAGGCGATATCTTTTTGCTGGAGTATGACGAAGTGCGTCAGTTAATTGAGTCGGATGCCAGTGACGTAAACCCCTTTGAGGAGCGAATCGAACAACGGCGGCAGCAACTTGAGCGCGATCGCCAGGCCCAAACCATCCCCTATTTGGTGTATGGCAACGCACCACCCATGCTGAAAACGACCATTTCTCGTGCGGCGGTGCAGCAAAAAATTCAGGGCATCGCTGCCAGCCCTGGTTTGATTGAGGGTGAAGTTAAAGTGGCTCGCAGCTTGACCGACGCCGCTCACGTCAATGCCCAAACAATTTTGGTTGTGCCCTATACGGATTCCGGCTGGGCTGCGATTCTAGCGCGAGTCGGTGGCCTCATATCAGAAGTGGGCGGGCAACTGTCGCATGGGGCGATCGTGGCACGCGAGTATCAAATTCCAGCCGTGATGGATATTCCTAATGCGACGCAACTGTTTCACGATGGGCAACGGGTGCGACTCGATGGAGAGACAGGCGTGATTGAAGTGCTAGCAGCAGAATAAGCCACGCAATTTGTCTGGCAGAAAGGGCGATCGCGCTCCGATTTTTCCGTATTCTCCCTTGTTGTCTTTCAATTCCTCATTCCTACTGCCACAATAGGCGGTGAAGCCTTGGATTTCTCTTATGCCTGACCCTCGTCTCTACGAAAGTGAACATTACGTTGTGCTGGAACCTGATCAGCCAGAGCAGTTTTTCACGCGCGATGAGTTACGTGCCAAGCTAGAAAGCATTTTGAATCCTCGGCAAGACGACCTGCCCAGAGAGTTACAACGCATTGCCGCCGTAACCGACCAGGCTAACTATTTGATTGACAACTCCTGTGAGCTTGACCTTGCACCTGGCGAGTCAATGCAGTGGTATGTCGTGCGCCTGGAGAAGAAATAGACGCACGCTGCATCCACAACTTTCCTAAATGATTCGTGAAATGAGCGATCGCTACATTTCGCTTTTACCCTGGCTTAAAAGGTGAACGTGGTGCGGAGGACACCAACATACTGGGTATCGTTGCGGCTGTTGTTTTCTGGGTTAAACACAACCCAAAAACCGGGGGTAATGGCGATGAAATCATTAAGCTGCAAGCGGTAGAACACTTCTAAGTGATAGGCAGTATCTCGGTCTTCTTGCACATCGCTGTTGCTGATGCGGGGGGGAATGCCAATCAAAATTCCGGGTAGGTAGCCACGCCCACCGACATCAGGGAAGGTTAGGCCGATCGCACCATACCAAATGCTGGCATCATCGCCTTCATCGACAGAAGTTAGAATGGTGCCGCCCGTCCCATCAGAAAGCGAACTCAACCCTGATGTGACCGCATTCGCTGTGATGTAGCCACCAAAGGCATGAATCTGGAAGTTGGGCGCGACCCGGACAAACCCCGACAAACTAAAGAGATTGGCTTCTGTGGCGATCGCGTCACCAAAGGGCTTGTCGGCCAAAGCACTGCCTGTTCCTGCGGTTAAGGAAGTTGTGCCACCGGGGGCATAGTTGCGGGCATAGCCTAAACCAACACCGCCCCAATCCCAACGGTAGACAAGCTGCGCCATGGCCAAATAACCACCATTAAACAGACCTGCCTTATCAGACGGATCGTTTGGTGCAGCCGCCAAGTAACCCACCGTCAAAATTAAATCGTCTGTAAACTTCCAGTTCAGGGCAGCACCCCCACCCCCACGCCGGTAGAAGGGGTTGTACTCCCCAAAGCGAGAGGGAATGCCCAGACCATCATCGGCGATCGTGGGTGGTGTAACCGTGTCAGTAATATCGGTAAAGCCAATCCCCACTGGGCCTACGGTTGCCTCTAGCGTCTCTGTAATCGGGAATCGGTAGAGTAAATGGGGCACAAAGACATCATTACCCAAATCATCGGCAAAGTTGAGCTGGGTCATGCCGGTGCCTGTCGCCGCCACAATCGAGCTAGAACCTGGCGCATTAAAGAAATTGCCAAACTCTAGCCGAACTCGCAGAAAGTCGCGTCCTGAAAAGCTGCTCTCTAAGTTGAAGCGTGCCCGGTTTGCGAAGATCGTATTGGTCTCATCTGAGTCTCCACCGACGCTGTTACCAAACGTATCGGTAATGGCGGTAATAACCTGAGCATTCAGCTTGGTTGTAGTTGAGAACTGCTGTCTTTCTAAAGTGGTTGCCCGGACTTCGAGCGCATCAACCCTTCCCCTTAACGTGGCCAGCTCTACAGCAAACTCTGCTTGTAACTTTCTAAGCGCTTCCAGATCTTCTTTTTTGACAAAATCTGCTGTGTTAGCCGCAATGAGTTCACTGATGCGATCGAGACAGGCATTGAGTCCGGCTGCAAACTCAAATCGGCTCAGCGATTGATTTCCCCGAAACGTTTGATCCGGGTAACCCACAATGCAACCATATCGCTCAACCAATGATTGCAATGCCTGAAATGCCCAGTCGGTAGGCCGAACATCTGATAGTTGCGAAACAGAAGTAACCTGAGACATTGAAGCAAGGTCGTTAAACTCGGCCTCAGTATCTTCTAGATAAGGTTGCTTTAGCGCAGGATTTGCTAACACAAATGGTTGCCAACAGCTAAGCAAAGCACTTATTACAGCGATTTTAAAAGTAAAGAAGAAATGTGTTTTCATTAGCTTGAAGCTTTAGCTATGAGTAAAGAATTAACCTTATATAAAACGGATAAAAGCAAGGAAAAAGCTATCTAAAGAGGGGTATTTGATGAACTGCACTAAACTTGACAATTTTGGGTTGCTTTGTGTCAAAAACGAAATTTATTTCAAAAGCAAAAATATTTTGGTTTGTTCTAAGGACTTCTGTTTATTGTTAATGAGACGATCTAACCAGCACTTACTGAATCTCATATTGGAGAAGTGGCTCCCAATGGTTTTTGCGATAAAAGTGTTTCATAACCTTAATAATGGTTGGAGTGAATGTGACGTTTGATAAATTCAGTTGAAAAAGGGTGATCGACAAGATTTTGAGATAGTCATAAGTCAGATCCAGTCGTCCTATTTGGAATGTGAGGGATTTTTCCAGGTACAACCTTTCTAATCTTTCTTTTAATCTCCAATAGATTTGGGCGGGTAATCAAGTTGAAAATTGATAAAAAATAGTTAAATCAATTAGTCGCTTTTCTGCAACACTACGATCGCCCCTAGATCACATTTCTGATTTTTTGCAACGCAACGACACGAGTTAGTTTTAGTTATGGATGACAACACAACCGCTTTATTTACTCCCCTTGCTATTGCCCCCGATCAACTACCACCGTTAAGCACAGAAACCATCTGGCAAATCATCAATGATGAGATTGATGACGAAACAGCCAGGGCGCTGGTGTGGCACTACTTGGGCTATCGATTTGACCCTGCCACGCAACAGTGGGATGCCTCGGCAGTTCCGGCTGATTGGCGAGAAACCTATCCCTTACCGCCCGACTTTATTGGCGATCGCCCCCCGGTTGTCAAACTGACGCGCTCCATCCCACCCGAAAACAAACAACTGCTGAAGGAAAAGCTAGGCTTCAAGGGGTATCAGGTCGGCGAATTGGTGCCTCGGAAGACTCGTCGCGCGACGATCGCCAACTGGTTACTCAGCTATATGCAGCAGCAGGGTATGCTCAATTAGCGACTCCAAACCCGATCCTCGCACTAGAAACTGAACTGACACAAAATGCCATCCCCGTATGACTGGCTAGACGATGCCTTAACAACCATTCACCGAGCTGGATGGTACCGCTCTGTAAAGACGATTGCAGGCCAACCAGGGGCGGTCGTTTGTTTGAATGGTCAAACGGTCAATAACTTTGGCAGCAACGATTACCTGGGGTTGGCCGGAGATGCGCGGTTGATGCAGGCGGCGATCGCGGCGACTCAGACCTATGGCACTGGCAGCACGGGCTCGCGACTCATTACCGGACACCGGGAACTGCATCAGGAGCTAGAGCAGGCGATCGCCCAGCTCAAACAAACTGAAGCGGCGATTGTGTTTAGCTCTGGCTATCTGGCTAATTTAGGGACAGTCAGTGCACTGGTGGGCAAGCGCGATTTGGTTTTGTCTGATCAATACAATCACGCTAGCCTCAAACATGGGGCCAGTCTGAGTGGTGCAACCATCCTTGAATATCGCCACTGTGACATGCAGGAGCTAGAGCAAAAACTGGCCAGTCAGCGATCGCAGTTTCGCCATTGCCTCATCTTGACTGATAGCGTTTTCAGCATGGATGGAGATCTCTGTCCCCTACCGACCTTGCTCAACCTGGCCAATCAGTTTGACTGCATGTTGCTAGTTGATGAAGCACACGGTACGGGCGTGCTGGGCAAAACAGGGGCCGGCTGTGTTGAGCAGTTTGGCTGCACCGGACAAGAATTGATTCAAGTTGGGACGCTCAGCAAAGCTCTGGGCAGCTTGGGCGGCTATGTCGCAGGCTCAGCTACTCTGATCGACTTTCTGCGAAATCGCGCCCCCACCTGGATCTACACCACCGGACTCTCACCGGCCGATACCGCCGCCGCTCTGGCGGCGATTCAAATTGTGCACGCCGAACCCGAACGGCGCGATCGCCTCTGGCACAACCGCCGCTACTTAGAAACTTCTCTGACACAGCATCTTGCTGATTTGCCCCCCAGCTTTACCCTCCTCCCTTCTGAATCACCAATTCTGTGTCTGCAAGTCGATCGCCCGACCACCGCGTTAGCTCTCTCGCAAACTTTGTTAGAACGGGGCAGTTTTGTCCCGGCGGTGCGTCCGCCAACCGTACCGACCAGCCGCCTCCGCATCACGTTGATGGCGACTCACACAACCGAGCAGATTCAGCAACTCAGCGATGATCTGCACCAGGCCGTTAAGAATCTGCCACTTCTCGACTGAGAATGTTAGCCTGGGATTATAGACAAATTTTTAGTATATTTGTACTATAAAAAGATGGAAATTGGGCAATGCAGGAGCAAGACGAGCGGGGAGTCGGTGTTGTGTTGCGAAATCTAAGTATGATGCTGGCGGGTGGGCTGATTGCTGCAACGGCGGTTGGTTCCTTTTGGGCAGTTCGCATGGGCGATCGCCTACTTTCGTCAGCCCAAAACTTTTTGAATGCGCCACCCCCGTCGCCTCAGGTAGATGTGCGATCGATTGTGATTGAGCAAGTGCGCGAAGCCAGCGATCTCACGACGGCTGTGTTTTCCATGCAGGCGGTTGTGCCCACCAGTCAGGATGTGAAGCTGGGCAACTTCACCGTTGGCACCACGAAGCTACTCTACATCGCTCATGGACAGGTGCAAGCTGGCGTTGATCTGAGCCAAATTCGCGCCAGTGATGCTCAAATATCTGGCAACAGCATTCAGTTTCAGATCCCAGCACCCCGCATTCTCGATAGCAAGGTGGATGTGAATCGTTCGAGTGTTTACGACTACAATCGCGGCTTTCTCAATCTGGGCCCTGATGTTGCCCCCGACTTGCAAACCGCCGCTCAAAAAGAAGCCCTCACCTCAATTGTCAGAGCCGCTTGTGACGATGGTATTTTGCAACGCGCGGGCGATCGCGCTAAACAGGTCGTGACTCGCTTACTTACCACCGCAGGCTATACCCAGGTAAATGTCACGCAGGCTCCCCCTGTGAGTGCTTCGTGCGTCGCGTCGGCTCAATCATCTCCAAATCCAGCCCCAACCCCTGCAAATCCGGCTCCCAGCACTGCACCCGCAGCAGAGCGGCAACTGTAGTTTAGGCTGCGAGACGGGCTAAATATGCTGCAAGGATTGATCAAATAACTGTGGCTCTGGTAAAGGCTTACCTTCATTCCGCGTTGATTCAGTCAGTAGCTCTAAAACGTCTTGGGCGTTCTTTAAGGCTGCTTCATACGTTTCCCCATGCGTGTGACAGTATCCTCCCCACTCTGGAAGACTGACAACATAGCACTGATCTGCTTCTGACCACTGAATCATGATGCTGTATCGATGACTCATGAATCTTCCTCTTCTAATTCAGCCAGCCGCTTGAGTGTCTTGGCAAATCCAG
Source organism: Leptolyngbyaceae cyanobacterium M33_DOE_097 (assembly GCA_015296075.1). Classification (GTDB taxonomy): domain Bacteria; phylum Cyanobacteriota; class Cyanobacteriia; order Leptolyngbyales; family Leptolyngbyaceae; genus DSRU01. The sequence continues at coordinate 13,541 of DVDV01000248.1, forward strand.
CCTTGACTCTGCCTCAAACTTGAAAGAGCGCATCCTTTAGAAGCTGAATCATTTGGTCAATGCTCCTGTGCTGAATCTCACATTGGGTCATGCGTCGAGCTTTTCTGGTCAAGTTCAGCGCAGTTTGGGAATTCGAATGCTCTAGGAGTTGCCGACTTTAACGATTTGAGTGCGAATTGAAGCGGCCATAGCAACCTGTTTGAAGCGTAATTACATCGTAATCACAGCTGGGAGTGCTGCCAAGCTCAAGTGAAATCCCTGTCGATTAGAGTTTTGAAACGACTTTGCAAAATCCCTTGCTCGTAGAATGAGAGACTGAGGGAAGGAGCGATCGCCTTGTGTTTGCAAGCAAGGTAGCGATAGGCTTAACGGCAGTCTGTTTTCATCTTTGTTTATGAAAGCCAGTGAACTCAAATTTGTTTTGAAATTGCTTGGGCACCCGCCTGAATATCGGGTTGCGTTGAGTGAGATGAAAACTCCGGCAAAGGTGGGCGATCGCGAGAAGTTATGTCGAGAGCTGAGCGATCGCGAGTTGGTCGCTTATAGCAGTGAGATTCGCAAATTTCGGATTGAGCCACCGGGCAAAGCGTTGTTGCGGCTAAAAAATGCTGACCTGCCTATCTCAGAAACAGAGTTGAAGATTTTGCAGGCGTGTCGCTCTGGTAGCAAATCAGTAGCAGGCTTCAAAGCTTTGGGAGCGGCGTTACAACCGATTTTGAAAGGGTTGAGCGATCGCGGGTTGATCAAGGTGACAGAAGAGAAAATCAAAGATGTGTGGTTGAGCGATCGGGGCAAGCTCTACCTGCGTGATGATTGCAACCCAACCGGCAACACCACTATTAGTCTCACATTGCTCAGCCACTACCTGCGCTTTCTCCGCAAACCGTTGGACTTAACGCTGGAAGCAGGTTCGAGAGCAGCAGCTTCGCCAGGGTTGGGCAAACCGAGTGACGCTGAGTTGCTGACTCTGATTGCCAACTTAGACAAAGAACTGGGAACTGAAAACTATCTGCCGATCTTTCATCTGCGCGAAAAGTTGCAGCACTCGCTGACGCGGTTGGAGCTAGATGAAGCACTGTATCGCCTCCAACGTGATGACAAGCTAGAGTTGAGTTCGCTGCAAGAAGCGATCGCCTACACGTCTGAGCAAGTTGAGGCAGGCATTCCACAAGAAATTGGGGGGGCACTCTTTTTCATTTCGCTAATTTGAGCGGCTATTTCGCTTGAACGTTTTTTAGGGCAAGGAAATTCACGCAATGGCAAAAACTGTTTTTGTTACGGGTGCTTCGAGTGGCATTGGCAAAGCAACGGTGGATATCTTTCAGCGGAACGGGTGGAATGTCGTCGCAACCATGCGATCGCCCGAAACCGCGACCGATTTAACCGAACAGAATGTCTTGCGCTTGCGACTTGACGTAACGGAGTCAGGCTCAATTCAAGCGGCAGTTGAGGCGGCGATCGCGAAGTTTGGCAGCATCGATGTGTTAGTCAACAATGCGGGGTATGCCCTGATTGGGACGTTTGAAGCCTGTACGCCAGAGCAAATTCAGCGGCAGTTTGAGACGAATGTGTTTGGGTTGATGAATGTAACACGGGCAGTGTTGCCGGGAATGCGCGATCGCAACACAGGCACCATCATCAATCTCTCTTCGATTGGTGGACGCATGGCGTTTCCGCTCTACAGCCTGTATCACGCGACCAAGTGGGCTGTAGATGGCTTTTCGGACTCGTTGCAGTATGAGCTAGAACCCTTCAATATTCGAGTGCGAATCATTGAGCCAGGGCCAATTAAAACGGATTTTTACTCGCGATCTCTAGATTTAGCCACGCAGCCACACTTGACCGCTTATGACGCGATTGCCCAAAAAGTTTTGCCAAATCTGAAGCGAATTGGGGAAACAGGTTCACCACCAGAAGTGACGGCAGCAGTGATTTATCAGGCGGCGATCGATCCAAGCAAACGGTTACGCTACCCGGCCGGAGGAAATGCGAGTGCATTGCTAGCTCTGCGGAAGTATTTGCCGGATGTGCTGTTTAAGCAAATTGTGCGGTATGCGATGTTGCGATAGATGCTGAAATCTGTGATTTGTGGGGATTAAAGCGAAGGTTGGGGCAATTCTGCGGCTCTAAAATCTCCGCTTAAGAATTTTTGCTTTCAAAGAGAGCTGGCAAGCCTGTTTTTGCAATTGACTGCTTTGCAGAGTTTGGCTCAGAGGCAGTGCGAACAGCGATACAGAATGTTGCAAATGCGCTGCAAATGTAAAGTTCAGCGATCGCCAAAAATTAAATTATGTGATCTAGTTCTTTATCCACTTCAAAAATGCGGTCGAATTCGTATCATAAGCAGCTTTATTTGACCAACTGTACTGAGTAGCTGCTGCCAAATTAGTCAGGAGATTTGCATGACTCAAGCTCCTCCCGCATCGATCGTTCACACTAACAGAGTCCTACTCAAAGCCCCTTTATCTGGCTACCTTCTGCCGATTGAACAAGTACCCGATCCGGTTTTTGCCCAAAAAATGGTCGGGGATGGTATTTCGATTGATCCGACGAGTCAGACTTTGGTTTCCCCCTGTGATGGGGAAGTGATTCAACTGCATCCTTCGCAACATGCCGTCACGATTAAAACAGCAGAAGGCTTAGAAGTGTTAATGCACCTTGGGTTAGATACCGTTACGCTGCGAGGAGAAGGTTTTACCCCAAGAGTCAAAGAAGGCGATCGCGTACGGAGTGGTGATCCATTAATTGATTTTGATGCTGACTTTGTGGGAACTCACGCCCGCAGCCTGCTGACGCAGATCGTGATCACCAATGGCGATTTAGTGGCGAGCCTGACGCCTAACACCGGGTTTGTGAGCAGTGGGCAAGACGCGATTTTAGAGTTAACCCTGGCGAGTGAAAGCGTCGAAACAACTGTAACCGGAGGCGAACTGATTACCTCTGAAGCAATTGTGGTGCCGAATCCGACCGGGTTACATGCGCGTCCTGCGGCGGTTTTGGCGAGCCTTGCCAAAAAATATCAGGCTAAGATTCGGCTCAAGTATGGCGACCAAACCGCCAATGTCCGCAGCGTCACCGGATTAATGGGCTTGCAGGTTGGTAATGGCGCAACGGTTTACCTCCAGGCAGAAGGCCCAGATGCCGCAACCGCGATCGCCCACTTAAGCGAAGAACTCCGCGCCGGTCTAGGTGAGGAAGGCGCTAAACCTGTTGCCGCTCCCGCCAGCATTTCCCAATCAGAAGGTGCCAAACCTGCGCCACGTCCCCGCTCTGAAGACCCCAACATTGTCCTGGGAGTGGCGGCTTCTCCGGGCGTTGCCGTTGGCACGATTAGTCGAGTCCGGCAGTTTGAGATTCAGGTTGAGGAGACTGGCGGCACGGCGAACGACGAGAAACGCAAGCTGGATCAGGCGATCGCTCAGGCAAAACTCGAAGTTGAAGCGTTACGAGCCAAAGTACACGGGCAAGGAGATCCCAAAAAAGCCGCAATTTTTGCCGCGCACCAGGAGCTACTCGAAGATCCAGAATTGGTGGACACCAGTTACCGGGCGATCGATAAGGGCAAGAGTGCCGCCTTTGCCTGGAAGCAGACCTACAGTGCACAGGCAGAGGTGTTAGCCAAGTTGACCAATGCCTTACTGGCCGAACGGGCTAATGATCTGCGTGATGTTGGAGGTCGCGTCTTGCGGATTCTGACAGGAGTGACCACTGAAGTTGCGACCTACCCCGCAAATACGATTCTGATTGCCGAAGACCTCACTCCGTCTGACATGGCTACCCTCGATCGCACCCAGGTGATCGGCTTTTGTACGGTTGCAGGAGGTGCCACCTCCCATGTCTCGATTCTGGCTCGCTCGATGGATTTGCCTGCGATCGCGGGGACGGAGCCACGTGTGCTAGAACTGACCGATGGCACTGCCGCAATTCTGGATGGCACGAAAGGCAAGCTGCGCCTCAACCCGTCAGTTGAAGCAATGGAGCAAACCCGTCAGCGCCAAGCTCGGTTGAAAGAACGTCGGGCTGTTGAGCTTGCCACTAAGGACGAACCCGCCATTACTAAAGACGGTCACCGGATTGAGGTTGCTGCCAATATTGGCAGTCTGGAAGATGCTCAAAAAGGCATCCAGATGGGGGCTGAAGGCGTTGGCTTGCTGCGTACCGAGTTTGTTTTTATGGAAGCAAGCAGCGCCCCCACCGAAGCCGAACAAACCCAAATCTACAGTGATATTGCCCAGGCATTGGGCGATCGCCCCCTCATCATTCGCACCCTGGATGTGGGCGGTGACAAACCGCTACCCTACATGCCTATGCCCCACGAAGAAAACCCATTTTTGGGCGAACGGGGTATTCGTATGTGCTTTGACCGCCCTGAGTTGATGCGCACTCAGTTTCGCGCGATTTTGCGATCGGCGCAGACGGGCAACGTGCGGGTCATGTTCCCGATGATTGTGCGGACTGAAGAGATCCAGATGGCGAAAGCTGTGATGGAAGAAGAACGGCAACAGTTAGGCGTGCTACCGATTCCCATCGGCATCATGATTGAGGTGCCTGGTGCGGCTGTGATTGCTGATCAGCTGATTCGCGAAGTCGATTTCTTCTCAATTGGCACAAACGATCTGACCCAGTACACCCTCGCGATGGATCGGGGCCATCCCAAGCTTGCACCTTATATCGATGCCCTTAATCCCAGTGTGCTGGCGCTAATTGGCATGACGGCGCGGGCGGCTAACAATGCTGGCAAATGGGCCGGGGTCTGTGGTGGCGTCGCCAGTGATCCGCAAGCGGTGCCCCTGCTGATTGGTCTAGGCATTAAAGAACTGAGTTGTAGCATTCCGGCGATTCCCAGTGTGAAAGCCCAGATTCGAGCATTAACGCTCGCCGAGTGTCAGCGCCTGGCCGAACAAGCCCTGCAGCAACCAACGGCAGAAGCCGTGCGGAATTTAGTGCCGTTAGAGGAGGAGTAGGAGAAAGCGAATCTCTACCCCTACTCTCTCCCTTACAAACAACACAGGAAACACGCTCTATGTGGAAAAAAGCCTTCGCACTCTTGCAACAGATGGGGAAAGCCCTAATGTTGCCTGTCTCGATCTTGCCGATCGCCGGTTTGTTACTGGGTTTAGGGAGTGCTCGTCTGATCGAGATCCAAAAAATCACGGCTGGCACTCTCACCAAAGAAACGTTTGGCTGGTTGCCTGAGTGGTTAGCAGACATCATGAAAGCCTCTGGGGATGCCATTTTTGGTGCGTTGCCCCTAATTTTTGCGATCGCCGTTGCGATTGCCTACACCGGCAATGATGGCGTTTCGGCGTTAGCGGCAACTGTTGGTTTTATGGTGTTTATCGCCGCACTGGGTGCTGTCGGTATGGCGCGTGGATTTGTCACCGAAAGCCAGATCCAAGACTTAGCCGCGCAGGGGCAACCCACCCCTGATGTGTGGATGAAGCCCGTTTTAGGGATCACGACGCTCGATACTGGCGTTTTTGGTGGCTTAGTGATGGGTTGCATTGCGGCTTACCTGTTCAACAAATACTTTCGGATTAAGCTGCCCCAATACCTGGGTTTCTTTGCAGGTAAGCGCTTTGTGCCAATTGTGACGGCACTCGTTGCGATCGCGGTCGCCCTGCTGATGAGTGTGATCTGGCCGCCGATTGGTGGTTTTATCAACCGGGCGGCAAATACAGCGGCGACGGGGGGCAATGTTCCGGTTGCGGCAGGCATCTATGGCATTGTTGAGCGATCGCTGCTGCCCTTTGGTTTGCACCACATTTGGAACGTGCCCTTCTTTTTTCAGATTGGCTCGTTTACCGACTCGGCAACAGGTAATATTGTGCGCGGTGACATTAACCGTTTCTTTGCGGGTGACCCCACGGCTGGCATTTTAGGGGGAGCTTACTGGTTCAAAATGTTTGGTCTGCCTGCTGCGTCGATCGCCATGTGGCAGGCCGCGAAACCCAAAAATCGCAAACTGGCAGGCGGTATTCTCCTCTCCGCCGGATTCACCTCGTTTTTGACGGGCATTACAGAACCGCTGGAATTCTCGTTTTTGTTTATTGCGCCTGTCCTGTATATGATTCACGCAATCATGGCAGGAATTTGCGACTTTGTGTTTGCCTCGCTTGGTGGTCGCATGGGTTTCACTTTCTCCCAAGGGGCGATCGACTTTATCTTGTTCAACCAGCTCGGCAGTTGGAATGGGCAGCGGGGTGAGGTCTGGAAGCTGATTATTGGGGGTGGCATTGTTGCGGCGGCGATCTACTACTTTGTGTTTCGCTTTGCGATCCGCATCTTTGATCTCAAAACACCGGGTCGCGAAGATGAAGACGTGACGCCAGAAGGGGAAGCAGCGGTGGCAACCGTTGGGGCCGGAGGCATGCCGCTAGAACTGGTGCGAGCCTTTGGGGGACGCAGCAACATCGCGGTGTTAGATGCCTGCATCACTCGCCTGCGCATTACGGTGCAAGACAAGAGCAAGGTCAATAAGGCAAAACTCAAAGCACTGGGTGCTTCCGGTGTTCTCGAAGTCGGTGATAGCGTGCAGGCAATTTTTGGCCCGCGATCAGAAAACCTGAAGACCGACATGATCGAGTACCTCAAAACGGCTGGGCCAGAAGCCGATATGCTCGAAGCAGTGCCGGTGAGTCCAGCGAAGGCGATCGCCGCGGACAGTCCAGTCACTCCTGTAATTGCCCAAGATCCAAACGCTGATCGCAAAGCAGCCGACATTACAGCTGCTTTGGGGGGTAAGCAAAACATTCGGCGGGTAGATGCGATCGCCCTGACCCGCTTACGGGTTGAAGTGGCTGACAGCTCAGCCGTCAATGACTCTGCGTTGCAAGCGGTTGGTGTGCAGGGCATTTTGCGTCTAGAAGGTGGCGTGTTGCACCTGTTGATGGGGCTAGGGGCTGACCAATATGCTGATGAAATCAAAAAACAATTGACCACTGCTTAAGTTCAATCCACTTTTAGGAACGAAAATTGAATAACAATTCCCTGCATGGCAAATGATTCGCGCAAGCGGCCTAGCCTGACGAGTCGCTTTTTGTAAGGAGTGCAAGATGTGGTTTAAGCCTGCGCAGCAGGGTTCCCACCCCACCCTTAACCCCCTTTTGTCAAACACTGGAACTAGTAACACCTTCCGCAGGGGAGGCGAGGGGAGGCGGCCCGGCCCCTCGCGGGGGTTTGGGGGCGTGCCCCCAAGGGTTGCTGGCTCGGAATCGCTGAATCTAAGAGAAAGCTTTTTGATTGAAGCTAAGCGAAGATTTGGGGGCGGCGGAGCCGCGAATCGGGGGACTTCCCCCCGCAAGGTGGTGCGGGTGGGTGTTGAATGGGTAGCTAGTCAAGCGGTACGGGTTGCAAGTTTGACGCTTTGATCGTTGATCGAAGGTACGGGTGGGGTGAGGCGGAGGTTGCATGGGCGATCGCCGTTTGGGCTGAGAATTTATTTTCTGCCTGCCGCCTTTCTCAAACCCTCTCTGAGAGAGAACCGATAGATGCCAAAATGGGCGTATCCAAAAATGGTTGGGAGCAGGTTGGGTGACGAAATTGAGTAGCGTGCGAGATAAAATTGGCGCGATCGCACACAATCCTCAGAGCTTGGCGCGCTTACTGCGTCGCCTTTATCTGCGACTGGTCACGACTCCTTTTCGGCAAGACAGCACCGAAGACCCTTACTACCAACTGTTTCAGACTTTTCTCACAATGGTGCGCGATCGCCCGCAGCCAAACGTGCTGGAGTTGGGTGCCCGCAATGTCACTAATAACTCACCTCGCAAGCTTTTCACCAATGCGGCGCAATACGTTGGGTTTGATATTCATGCGGGTGAAGGGGTCGATGTGGTGGGTGATATTCACCAGCTCTCAACCTACTTTCCGGCGAATACCTTTGACGTGGTCTATTGCATCTCGGTGTTCGAGCATTTGGCGATGCCGTGGAAAGCAATTCTCGAAATTAACCGCGTTATGAAAGACGGTGGTTTGCTGTTTATCTCGACCCATCCAACCTTTCCAAAGCACGAGTTACCCTGGGACTTTTGGCGCTTTTCAGAAGCGGCGTTTGGGGTTCTGCTCAATCCTGTGACGGGCTTTGAGCTAATTGGCTGTGTTGAAGGGTTGCCCTGCTCGATTGTGCCGCTTGTGCGCGATCGCTGGATGAAAGGCATGTCAGTTGAACCTGCGAATTTGGGTGTTGCCGTTCTCGCCAAAAAAATTGCCAACTCTGATCCGCGCCTGTGTTGGGATGTCACAACTGCTGAAGTGACAACGGGCATCTACCCCACCTGAGTTTGCTACACCTGATTGGCTGAAAGTGCGCCTGAGCAGCGATCTCAGGTCAGACAAAGCGCAACCATGCACCGAGCCGAAGTTTCTTATATAGTGTTTGTGCCCCGTTACAGATGCAGGGAGAAAGGGACGCATGCGATTAGTCATTCCCGAAGTCAGTGTTGGCGAATGGGCCGCGCAGTATGTCTTGCAGCGTGTTCAACAGTTTGCGCCAACCGCCGATCGCCCTTTTGTGCTAGGTCTACCCACTGGCAGCACTCCACTGGGTATGTACAAGAAGCTGATTGAGTTTCATCAACTGGGGAAGCTGAACTTTCAACACGTCGTCACCTTCAACATGGATGAGTACGTGGGCTTGCCGGAAGACCATCCCGAAAGCTACCACAACTACATGTTTCGCCACTTCTTCAACTACATCAACATTCCCCGTGAGCAAATCCACATTTTGAATGGCAATGCCCCTGACCTCGCTGTTGAATGCGATCGCTACGAAGAACAGATTCGTCAGTTTGGTGGGGTGGATCTATTTATCGGTGGGGTGGGGGTGGATGGCCACATTGCTTTTAACGAACCTGGTTCTTCCTTAGTCTCTCGTACGCGCGTAAAAACCCTGATGGACAGTACTCGCTTTGCCAATTCTCGTTTCTTTGAAAATGATATGGAAAATGTACCGAAACTGGCGCTGACCGTGGGTGTCGGCACTGTCATGGATGCGAATGAAGTGATGATCTTAGCGCAGGGGTATGCCAAGGCATTAGCGGTTTATCACGCGATCGAAGGCGGCATTAACCAGATGTGGACAATTTCAGCATTGCAGATGCATCCTCGCGCCATGCTAGTCTGCGACGATAGCGCCACCTCAGAGCTAAAAGTCAAAACCGTTCGCTACTTTAAGCAGATGCAAGACCATCTCAGCCTGTTCTATTGAGCTTTACGGATCCGCGATCGCCCTCCCCCATTGTTTTCAAAGGCAACACCATCATGTACGCGCTCACTAATGCAACCCTGTTTACCAGTGCCGCAGAGCTACTCGGTCATGCAATTATCATCGAAGGCGATCGCATCATTGATGTGGTGCCCCAAACAACCCTGCCAGAGTACATCCCCACCATTGATCTGAAGAATTGTATTGTTGCGCCTGGCTTTATTGACTTGCAACTCAACGGTTGCGGTGGTGTGATGTTTAACGACACGATCGCCGCCGACACGCTCGACACCATGCACCGCACCAACCTGAGCAGTGGCACCACCAGCTTTTTGCCGACCTTGATCACAGCACCGGATGAGGACATGCTGGCCGCGATGCAAGTCGTCACAGCCTATCGTCAGCACAGTCCCCACAACGTTTTGGGCTTGCACCTCGAAGGCCCCTATCTAAATCCGCGCCGCAAAGGGATTCATAACGGCAACTATGTGCGCCAACCGGATGCCGCTATGCTGCAAAAAATCGCTCATGCGGGTCGAGACACCGTGAAACTGCTTACCCTGGCTCCCGAAGTGACCCAGCTGGATGACATTCGTTTGCTCGCTGATGCTGGCATTGTTGTTTCCGCTGGACATACGGATGCCGACTATGAAACCGCGATCGCCAGTTTTGAGGCAGGCGTTAGCATGGCAACCCATCTGTTTAACGCGATGTCACCCTGGCAGGGGCGCAGTCCGGGGATGGTGGGTGCTGTGTTTGAGGATGAAAACGTCTACGCAGGCATCATTGCCGATGGGCATCACGTTCACCTCGCCTCGGTGGGGTTGGCCCACAAAATTAAGCGCGATCGCTTGATTCTCGTAACCGATGCCACTCCTGCGGCGGGTGCAACCATCGCGTCATTTAGGATTGGTGGGCAAGAAGTGTTTTGTCAGGCAGGCAAGTGCGTCTCGGCAGATGGAACCCTGGGTGGGTCGGCGCTCACGATGATCGAGGCGGTTCAGAACTGTGTGGAAATTATTGGCATTCCTCTGGCGGAGGTCTTGCGCATGGCCTCGTTTTATCCGGCGCAGGCGATCGCGGTGGATGATGAACTCGGCAGAATTGTGCCCGGTTATATCGCCAATCTCGTTGTGCTGAGCGCGAATTTAGCAGTGGTGGGTGTGGTTGATCGCGGCACCTGGTACGACTTTGTTTCAGAGTCTTAATCAACCCACCTTTGCTTCTTTTGATTGAATCGGCGATCGACCACCCCCTTGTAGAATCTTGAAGAAGGCTGAATTATCTTCAGGAAAATTTTTGTCATGCGATCGCCTGCTGATCCCCCGGATCGAGTCCGCCAAATTATCACCACCATTGCGGTAATTGGCTCCATTCTGATAAATACTGTCTCCAACTTTTTCCCAATTCGCGGGCAAAACGTGGGGGTGATTGCCAATACCCGTTTTGCAAATGTGCTGATTATTCCCGCGAGTTACGCTTTCGCTATTTGGGGGCTGATCTATCTGGGGCTGATTGGCTTTGTGGTCTATCAATTTTTGCCTCCCCGTCAACAACATCCCCAACTCAAACGCATCAGTTACTTATTGGTTGGAGCCTGCATCGCTCAAGCCGCGTGGATTTATCTGTTTCAGGCGTTTGCATTCTGGTGGTCGGTGCTGGCGATGCTGGCGATTCTCGCTTGTTTGATTGCCATCTATCAGATCTTGAAAAATTCGCCGCGATCGCAGGTCCGCACTGAGCGCTGGTTACTCCGCTATCCCTTCAGCATTTACCTGGCGTGGATCTCGGTTGCAACGATTGTCAACATCGCATCGGCGCTCTATGACCAGTCCTGGAATGGCTGGGGTCTCTCTTCAGAAACATGGACGGTGATCATGCTGCTGATCGCGACGGCGATTCCGCTGCTCTTGTTATGGCAACGGGGGGATGTGCCGTTATCGCTCGTTTTCGTCTGGGCTTTTGTCGCGATCGCACTGAAGCGCTTGTCCTTGCCGCTGATCTGGGGTAGTGCCGCTGGTTTAGCCCTGATTATCTTGATTTTTGCAGCTTTGAGTTGGCAGAAAAAATGGGGCGATCGCTCAGCGGCAACGGGTTGAAAAGAGAAGAAAAGTGCAAAATCCACTCATTCAGGTTGACCATTTGGTATATATCTAAGCAGCGAAAATGCCTTAGGTATCCAGAATGGCTCTGTACAGGAAGCGATTTGTGAATGGTGTTGCTGCTCTCGCCCTTAGTTTTGGGGTCAGCACTGCGGCTTTAGTGCCAAAATCGGCGCAAGCGGCTGAAAAGATTTACATCACATACGGCCCCTTTGCGACTTCGCTACCCGTGAAGTCTTTAGAGACGTTTGCTGCGACGGGAACCATTGACAGAGATTTCCAGTTTTTTGCCCGCAACCTCGATGCCAACGCTTTAGCCCAATTTCGAGAAGTCTTGCGGCGGCGCTTCAAAATTAGTCCGGTGGCGTTTAATCAGTTAGCCTATACGCGCATGGGCGAAGATGGCCTCAAAAGCCTTGGGCTAATTATCAAAACTGAGACTGGGGATAACGGCGCGATCGCGTTGCGGGGAGCAATGACGCTAGCGGCCAACGATCCACAAGGGTTCAGCATGGTTAGTCTGCTGCAGCAATACCCCAGTCGCAATGTGCAGATCGATGCTCAGCAGTTGCTGAAGTTGCAGCAATATCTGACGACGGTGATTGATTATCGCGATACTTCAGTCGTTGCGATTCAAGCGCAAGCCAAACGTGAGGTTTCTGTCGAAAAACCTCCCAACTTTAGCCAGATGGAGGCACTTTGGAAACCGGGCAAGCTCCCCTATCGAAAATTGACTTTCACCGTCCCCAGCTTTGGCTACGTGCTGCCTCCCACCACCCAACGGCCGGTGCGAAATTTTCCACTGGACGTTTACTTGCCTCAATCAAACCAGCCACTACCGATTGTGGTGTTGTCTCACGGTTTGGGTTCTCGGCGGCAAGATCTCGCTTTTTTAGCCGAACACCTCGCTTCTCACGGCTTTGTGGTGGTGGTTCCAGAGCATTTAGGCAGTAACAAAGGCGCTCAGACCGCTTTAGCTGAAGGGTTACTCTACGCTGACCCCAGTCAGACCGAGTTTGTCGATCGCCCCCAAGACATTCAGCGATCGCTCGATTTTCTGACCAGCCGCGTCAAAACCGACCCCAACCTCCGAAACCGGCTCAACTTCAATGCGATCGGCATGATTGGGCATTCCTTTGGCGGTTACACAACCCTAGCAATCGCGGGGGCTGAGCTTAATCTGCAACGGCTCAGTCAAATCTGCAAAATTGATCGGGTGTATGTGAATCCCTCGGTATTTCTGCAATGCAGTGCCGATGGGTTGCCAACCACGGGCTATCGTTTGCGTGACCCGCGCATCAAAGCCGCGATCGCGATCAACCCCGTTGCAGGTGAGGTATTCGACAGCAAAGGTGTTGGCAAAATCCAAATTCCGATGATGCTGATTTCTGGCACCAATGATTTCGTCACCCCGGCTTTAACCGAGCAGATTCACCCGTTTCTGTGGCTGACCAGTAAGCAAAAGTATCTGGTTACAATGCAACCTGCCAGCCATAATTCCTTTTACCCACCGATGAAAAACTCGCCGCCCCCTAGTGCGGTGGGTAAGCTGTTGCAGGGACCCGATCCGGTGCTGGGCAGTCAATATGTGAAGGCGCTGAGCGTGGCGATGATGCAAGTACATCTCAACAATCAGGCTAATTACGCGCCCTACCTGACTGCAAGTTACGCCCAGTTTCTGAGCCAAAGCCCACTGGAGCTGCGCATGGTGCGATCGCTCACAGCTGAGCAGCTAGAAGCCGCCTTTGGCAAGAAACCCCCGATCCCTATCTTTCCTTAGTTGAGTGAGCGATCGCCCCTGCAACCTCCGCCTCACGTCCCCCATCCCCTCTGTAAACGAGCCAAGCGTGAAACTAATGACCCTCATCGTCTGGCTAGCTAACCATTCAACACTCACCCACATCACCTTGCGGGGGGTGTAGGGGAAAGTTCCCCGATCTTGCGGCGCCGCCGCCCCCAAATCTTCGCTTAACTCCCAAAAAAGCTTCTCATAGAGCAGTTTTTCCGAGTCAGCCCCCCGAAGGATTACCTCCAAAAAAGCTGAGCTTATTCATCGTTGTTGTGAAAACTTTAGAAGCATTAGTCTTCATTCAACTTCCAATGCTGCCTTAACCAAAAAAGGGCTACAGATTTTCTGCCTTTAAATTAGCCATGCCCTTCATTAGGAGCGGTGCCAAACGCCGGGGGATATCTATCTGTCGCGATCGCAAATTAGACCGCCATGCATCAACCTGCCTCTATCCAGCAAATTACATAGCTCTCATTTCTAAAGGGCGCATCATCATCATGCGCCCTGATCCAGCTTGGCATTACGCCATCACCATGCCACCATCCACATTCATCACCTGACCCGTAACATAAGCCGCCGCCGGATCCGCCGCCAAAAATCGGATCATCCCTGCCACTTCTTCAGGCTGGCCATAACGTGCCAAGGGAATGAATTGCAGAATTGGTTCCGCATTCAGGTCGCTAGTCATATCCGTAGCGATAAACCCAGGCGCAACCGCATTGACAGTAATCCCCCGGCTGGCTAGCTCCTTCGCGACTGTCTTGGTGAACCCGATCACCCCGGCCTTGGCAGCGCTGTAGTTTGCCTGACCCGGATTGCCCATCTGACCCGCCACCGAAGTGATGTTGACGATGCGGCCTGATTTTTGCTTCAGCATGACTTTGCTGACCGCCCGCGTGCAGAGAAACACGCCCGTCAGGTTCAGGTCAATCACAGCTTGCCAGTCTTCCGGCTTCATCCGCAGCAACAGCGTATCGCGGGTGATGCCTGCATTGTTGACTAAAACATCAATCCGTCCCCACTTTTCAAGGACTTGATTGACCATTGCCTCAACCTGGTCAACTTTAGAGACATCCGCTTGCAGCGCGATCGCGCCCCCCGCATTCATCGCTGTAATTTCGGCAACAACAGCGTCGGCGGCTGTACTAGAGCTGGCGTAATTTACCACCACATTAGCCCCTTCAGCAGCGAGTGCCAGGGCCGTTGCGCGACCAATGCCGCGTGATGCGCCCGTGACGATCGCGACTTTTCCTTTCAGGTTTTGCAAGGGTTCTGGTAAAGCCTCCATCCTCTCTTCCTCTCGTCTGAATAAGTGACAGCTTACGTTGCCGATGTCTCACGCTTAAAGGGATGATCCACCAGCAAACAGAAACAACAACCAGGGGCATGAACTTGCACGCTAAAACCCACAAAGCTGCTCAATCATCATACGAGCAAACGGGAACCCCCCTCGCAGGCTAGTAGTGGAAAGCCCAAGCCTGCGAGCGATCGCGCCAAAGTTTGAGAAAACCTGCAGGTGCGGCAAACCCTATCAACGACAACAAATCTGCGAATTAGGATGGAATTAAAAGATGAATTTGAGGAGAGTGCAAATGACGGTCAAAAAGCAGTTTGCATCCTTTGAAGCCATGATTGCAGAGTCTGAGCTGCCCGTTTTAGTCGATTTTTATGCGACCTGGTGTGGCCCCTGTCAGATGATGGCGCGAATCTTAGAGCAAGCCAGCAGCCAACTCCGGCAAAAGGTCAAGATTGTAAAAATTGACAGCGAAAAATACACCCGTCTGGCAAGTCAATACCACATTGCTGCATTGCCAACCTTAATTTTGTTTAAACAAGGGCAAATTGTCGATCGAATTGAAGGAGTTTTAACGGCAGATCAACTGGTGCAACGTCTCCAGGCTTACATTTAGACAGCCAATACTGTTAATTTTTATAAATAAAGTTCAGGGCGCTCATGATGGGCGCTTTTTCGCAGCGTTGCGGCTTTCACCTCCCCTTGCAGCTTAACTGGATGAATAATTGGCTTCTGCACAAAAAACCTTTCAGAGTTTTTTGTTTAGGCTAGACCCTTGAATGTGAGGGGTTTGGGGCGTTTGTGATCGCGCTTTCTCAAGTCAAGAATTAGAGTTTGAGCCACTAAGAAAAGAAAAAGAGTCAAGCAAGGGCTTAAAAACACTGATTTGCTAACACTTCCAAAATCGAATCTATCAATAGTTTGGGCTTATAGTTTTCGGTTTTGTTGGCTTCAACCAATCTCAAAAAGCCACATATCTTAAAGGTTTTACGGTTACACCTACAAAAACTAGACCATAGAATAGAACATTAAAATTCCGGGTAGGTCGAAAGTTCAGGGTATTTGGTAGGTAACTCACCCGGTTTTTAGGTAGCTCTCAAATGATGAGAGATTCCATTTCAAAAACTATTCAGTGTCCTGTAGTAGGTAGGAGACTTCAATGAATAAAGGTGAATTAGTTGATGCGGTAGCCGAAAAAGCCAGTGTAACCAAAAAACAAGCGGATGCCGTGCTATCCGCTGCCCTGGAAGCGATCGTTGATGCGGTGAGCGATGGTGATAAAGTGACGTTGGTTGGGTTTGGGTCGTTTGAGTCTCGCAACCGTAAAGAGCGAGAAGGGCGTAACCCCAAAACAGGCGATAAGATGAAGATTCCCGCGACCAAAGTGCCTGCGTTCTCAGCCGGAAAACTGTTTAAGGAAAAAGTTGCACCTGTCGGAAAGTCTAAGAAGTAATCCTGCTGTTACAAGCATCTCTGATTCTCGCCCGTCTCATGGGGGCAATCTCGTTTGGGCGGCAACGCTGGCGGGGTGCGCCCCTGAGCAAATTTTGGATTTTTCAGCCAGTATTAATCCCTTAGGGCCGCCTGCTAGCGCGATCGCAGCGATTCAGGCGGGGTTGGCTGGTTTGTGTGCTTACCCTGATCCGCATTACCACAATTTAAAAGCCGCGATCGCCGCCTTTCATGGCATTTCCCCAGAGTGGGTTTTGCCAGGAAATGGGGCTGCTGAGTTGTTGACCTGGGCCTGTCGTGAATTGGCAGACCTTGATACGGTCGTGTTGCCCGTCCCGGCGTTTGGTGACTATACTCGCGCGTTGCAGGCGTTTGGTGCTGCCATCCAGCCAACTCAGTTGCCGCTTGACTCGCAGGCCAATGATTTTGCTGTTTCAAGTCCTTCAGGCCAGGTGGGGCTGCTGCTCAATAACCCCCACAACCCAACCGGACAACTCTTCTCAAGAGATGCCATCTTGCCCTGGCTAGAGCAGTTTGCCCTGGTTGTCGTCGATGAAGCCTTTATGGATTTCTTGCCCCCCACTGAAGATGAAAGTCTGATTGAGTGGGTCAAAGATTTTCCCAATTTAGTGATTGTGCGATCGCTGACCAAGTTCTATAGCTTGCCGGGTCTGCGATTGGGCTATGCGATCGCTCATCCTGAGCGGCTGCAACGCTGGCAAACCTGGCGCGATCCCTGGTCGGTGAATGCGTTAGCGGCGGCTGTTGGCGAAGTCGTGTTAAGTGATGCTTCCTTTCAAACCCAGACCTGGCAATGGTTAGGCACCGCAAGACCGCAACTCTTCTCAGCGCTGACTGAGCTGCCGGGGTTAAAGCCCCTGCCTGGAGTAGCAAACTTTTTATTAGTCGAGTCTGAGCATTCTGTGCCTGAGCTGCAAGCCAGATTACTCAAACAACACCAGATCTTAATTCGCGACTGCCTCAGTTTTGCCGAGTTGGGCGATCGCTATTTTCGAGTTGCGATTCGCACAGAGGCCGAAAACCAGCGGCTGATTACGGCACTCAATCACTAACTTTGCCTGAAGAAATAACCTGGGCGGCTAGTCAAAGGTAAAAGGGAAAGGGTAAAAGGTAGAAGGAGATTTACCGTTTGGCGGCGGGCACATGGCTGTTGACTACGATTTAGTTGTAATTGGGGCATCCCCAGCGGGATTTGAGGCAGCAATCGCCGCTAATCAAGCAAAAGCACGGGTTGCACTCGTGACGCAAGGTATTGAGCCTGGCCCCATACGATTGGGCTATCGCGCTTTGTTAGAAGTGAGCCATCTGGTTAGTGCAGCCGAGCGATCGCACCAATTAGGCATCGTTGACGGCAGTGCGATTCGACTGCATCAGGTGTTGGTGCAACAAATTCAAAATTGGCAGGCAGCGGTTGCAACGGCAGTGGCTGATCACTATTCTCTAGCCGTGTTAGCCAGTAAGGGAATTGAGGTGATCGCGAGTGCTGGAGCGTTTCACCGCAAGCCGAGGCTGAGTTTTGAGGTTGATGGGCGATCGCTGCGATCGCGGCGCTACTTGCTGGCCTTGCCGAGTCAACCACAACTGCCGCCTATTTTGGGTTTGCGTGACGTGAGTTACTTGAGCAGTGCCGATCTGTTGCACAAATTGCCTGCTTTACCGCCGCAAGCCCATCTATTAGTCTTAGGCGCAACTCTCGCGACGGTTGAGTTGACTCAAGCCTTGAACATTCTGGGCTTTCAAGTCACGGTGATGATTCCCACGCTAGGCCAGACATCCAACTACGACATCGAAGCGCTCCAATTTCTGCAAACGCAGCTTGAAGCGGCAGGCATTAAAGTTCTGCTGCAAGCTCCAATTACACAAGTGCGGCAGCTGCATGGCAAAAAGTGGGTGCAAGCCGGAAAAACAGCCCTCGAAGCCGATGAACTGATCATTGTGAGCGATTTTGCCACTCCGGTGCGCCACGCGCTTAACTTAGATGCGATTGGTGTGGCTCATCAGGGGGATGTGCCGCTGATCAACCCGTACTTTCAAACCACAAATTCCAAAATTTACGACTGTTACGGCTTAGTTGCAGCTTTGCCTGCTTACCAAATCAGCGATCGCCACGCAAGACTGGCAGCCACCAACGCGATCGGATTGGGCTTTGCGCAAAAACCTTTTTGGAGTGTGCTACCTAGTGGGTCTATCGCCTCTGAACCACCCTTTGCCTGGGTTGGGCTTTCAGAGACAGCGGCAAAGAGCCGTTATGGTCGCGATTATGTTGTTCTGCGGCGCAATTTTGTCGATGTTCAGCAAGCCCAAATTGAGGGAGCAACCGAGGGATTTTGTAAACTCGTGCTGCGTCGTAATGGCAAGCTAGTCGGTGCGAGCGTGCTGGGTCGGTATGCCCAAGAATGGATTGGGATAATTGCGTTGGCAATTCAACAGCAGATCCCACTGCAAAAACTGCATCAAATTGCGGCGTCCGATTCGACTTTTGTCGCAATTTTGCCCCAACTTGCGTATGATTGGCGACACCAACAATTAAAGCAAAATCACTTACACGAAGACTTGTTGGCAGGTTGGTTTAACTGGCAACGCGGCCGCGTAAAATAAGGGCTGTTGAAACCCCTGTCATTAGGCTGAAACCGTTCTGATTTCTGCGCTTGTCGCGTCTGAGACAAACGGGGCAGCATCCTTTGAGAAACTCTCGGTCTTCGCTGCTGGAGACAGAGGATGCTGGTGGTGATGCGCACTAATCGCTTGCTGCTGCCAGATGATAATGCCCTCTAAGTTTTCCCAAGCAGGCATGAACGGTGGTGCTGCAACAGAACAGGCTTTCCAGTGACTTTGAACCATCACATTGAGGCGTTGGCAATGCCCGCCCCGACGGCCTTCGGGAGTGTAGTATCGGCAGTGCCGACAGTGAGGTGATGACGAGTCAAGAGTATCCATAGAGGGAGCTTTACGAGCGCTATCTTTCTTTATTGTCTGCGACCCAAAATGTAGGTTTAAGGCTGCAAAAACTGCAACATCCCAGCCCAAAGCCATGTTTGAGCGATCGCTGACAAAAAGGTTGTTTTACAATCTTTTCGGTTTTATGAAACCTAGGTAAATCTCTAAAGAGCGATTTGTACAATCACCCTAAAAAAGGATGCGTATTTGGGAAAAATCACTGGGGATCAAGCCAAAAGAACTACGCACTTCCTCAGGCTAACAACAGAATTTTTTGCCTGTTTCAGAAGATTCACTGATAAGAACGCTGGTATGAGTTAACTTTTGAAAACGATCCCGATCTGGCTAAACTTACGATCCCCACTAGGTTGTGAAACACCACTCCCAAGCAAGCCTGTTTTAACAGCCGCCGCTTTTTCCCCCTCATTAAGTCCAGTAGCGCATGGAGAATGATGCTTTCAATTCAATCATCACAAGTTTCGTCCATCTAGACAGCGACTTTTAATAAATCTGTTACAGCCACGTAGCCACTGCGATCGCACGAGTTGATCGTTGCTCTGTAGGCGATTTGGCGATGAGAGATTCCAATCAATCCCATCCATCAGGCGAAAGTTAAAACTTGAATGCCGCATTTTTAGAAGTTCTTGCTATAGTCTCTCAGGAGTTTTTTTGGAAGGGGAGCTAGTGACAGCCAATGAACTGGAACTAGAGACCCGTCTGTACGTAAATAAGAGTTGCCATGCACGCAACAGAACAGTTGAAAAATCAAGTATCATCAGCCGTTGCTCGAGTACTACTCAAGCGATCGCCCGCGCATCTCAGCCCAACTGGATTTGGGGAATTTTCCTATAACCTTGCAGCTCAGCAACGTCTAATTTCGATCTTGCTCGTCAGCGGAGCAGGGGTGTTGCTGGCCTTCCCCTTTGTGGTGGACTTTATTCTGCGTGACATGAGTACGCTGCTCAAGCACTCTGTCAAGCTACCCGCCTGGAGCTATGGTGGGTTTTTGATGTTTGCTCTGACGGCAGGGGTTGGAGCCGCGTTGCTCTGGCTACGAGCCGATGAAACGGAGCAGTATGCCCTGGCCGAGGAGAATGTTGGCAAAGCGTTGCATAGTCTGCGCCAGGAGGGTTGGCACATTCGCTCTGGAGTGCCTAATGCTCAGACGGGGCACGATATGGTATTGCTCCACTCGCCCTATCAAGTCGCGTTTGCTCTTTACATCTACCCTGAAAAGGGGCATGTGACGCTATTTGGCAAACATTTGGTGCAACGACTTGCGTCTCGCCAACAGTTCTTCAAATTTGACCTGTTAGAAGCTGCCCAGCAACGAGCAATGGCGTTGCAACGCTACTCCGGAGATCGCCTGATGATTCCGGTCTTGGTCTTCGCCGGGGCGATCGTCGAGGTACCCCGCAACCCGCTCAATGGAGTCTACGTGCTCGACTTAAATAACCTGGTGTCATGTTTGCGGCTGCTGACTTAGCGTTGCAACAGAGCTAAACGGGTAGATTGTCGCAACAAAATTGTGACTGCTTTACAAAAAGTGACTCGTCAGGCAAGACCGCTTTTGCCAAACGACCAATGACCAAAACTGCAAAATATCTCAGGCGACTACCAGGGCGATCGCCTTTGTAACCGTTGTCTCACCTGTCCCTTCGATAAACGCTCAATTGCCTAAAAATTCTCCCTGGCTGCCCACATTCTTTAAGAAGTTGAGCAACTAGGGAGAATTGAATGTTTCGCAACGCAGAACTTATTTGTCGCTGACGATCAGTCGTTGGGTGATGACCGTGATGCCGTCATCTCGCACAACAACCGCTGAGATCCAACGGTTTTCACCCCGGTTAGGGGCACGCCCAACTTTGAAAATGCCACCCGCATTTAACGGTCGTAATTCAATTTTGGCGGGTGTCAAAAAGCCTTCCGGTCTAATCGCTTCTTCAACCGCTGCACCCAGCAGCAAATCATCTTCTAAAGGTTCTTCAACGATCGCGTCAAAGTTAAACCGCTGACCTGGCTTGACCTTACTTGGCAGCACTAAGCGAATGCTGGGTGGGTTTTCACCCGAAGTCACCTTCGATTGCTCTGACAAGACTTCTTGCTGCACAATTTGCTGGTTGACAATGCGTTGGCGCGATCGCAGCGTTGAGTTGAGGTTGTATTGGCGATCGCCCACTTTCTGAGAACCTGTAACGTAAGTGATCGTCTCCGTCACAATCGCATCACCTTCGCGCTTCCAGTCTTGAATCTCAGTGCGATATTTGAGGTTGGGGTAGCGTTCCCATAGCTTACCCAGAGCCGCTTCTAGTCCTTTGCGGTCTAAACCGTCTGAGTGGCGAAAGGTGGGGCTGTAGAATTTCATCACCCCAGTTTTATCGGCTTTGCTAGCAGCGGCATCCAGTTGGCTTAACGTTTCTTTGAGCGCAGTGGGTGCAGTTGCGGCTGACTGAGCTAACCCCTGCACTGGCATCACCATTGGCGCGATCGCCAGTGCTAGCCCAACCACAAAGCCTCTACCCCACCGACTTACTGCAGGCAATAGGTGAGACGATGCAGCCAAACGTTGAGGGCGAACAAAGCTTTGCATAGAGATTCCTAAGAACTTTAAAGAATGAAACGGAGTGAACTCACGGTTTAATATCCTTACATTGCTGGTCAGCCAGCATCCAGGAAATTTTTAAATTGGGTAGCCCCTGTGAGTCGTCCATCTGATTCTACTCTTCCCTCACCTGCTCGTGCGGGTCGAGCACCAAAACTCTTAATTGCGGCAAGTGGCACAGGCGGTCACTTGTTTCCAGCGATCGCGGTGGCTGAGCAATTGACCGACTACGAAATTGAGTGGTTGGGGGTGCCTGATCGTCTCGAAACGCAGTTGGTGCCTGACCGTTACCCGCTTCACACCGTATCAGTTGAGGGCTTTCAAAAAAAAGGGTTGGATGTTCTGCGCGTATTAGTAAAGTTCTTGGGCGCCACCTGGCAAACCCGCCAGATTTTGCAAAAGGGTGGCTTTCGTGGCGTGTTTACAACTGGGGGCTACATCGCAGCTCCGGCGGTAATTGCCGCGCGATCGCTGGGTATGCCTGTGATTTTGCACGAGTCCAACGCTTTACCAGGTAAGGTGACTCGCTTTTTAAGCCGTTGGTGTAATCAGGTTGCACTTGGCTTTGATGCGGCTAAAAAGTATTTACCCAAAGCCAACACAGTTTGTGTCGGCACTCCCGTGCGATCGCAGTTTCTGGCTAAGGCGGCAACCGCAACGTTAGAGGATCTCGCCATTCCAACCGATGTGCCGCTACTGGCTGTTGTCGGAGGGAGTCAGGGCGCGGTTGCCGTCAACAAACTCGTGCGCCAGTGCGCCCCCACCTGGCTCGACGCTGGCATCTGGATTGTGCATCAAACGGGAGCTAACGACCCAGACCTGCACAGCCTCCAACACCCGCATTATTTCCCGCTTCCCTTTTACGACAACATGGCAGGACTAATGCGACGAGCCGATTTGGTAATCGGGAGATCGGGCGCGGGTACCCTGACGGAGTTGGCTATTACCCACACCCCTTCCATTCTGATTCCCTACCCGTTTGCGGCAGAAGACCACCAAACAGTGAATGCTAAAGTCTTTGCTGATGTGGGCGCAGCGCTGTTGTTTCAACAAAAAGAGCTAGCAGCAGAACGACTGTCTCAAACGGTGCTGACGCTTCTCAAACAAGACCCAACTCAGCTTGAACAAATGGCAAAGCAAACCGCAGGCTTAGCGGTGCCCGATAGTGCTACCCGACTTGCTAAATTGCTGCGAGAACAGATTTAGATCTCTAATCTGATCCTTGGCCGATAGTAATAAATACCTATGCGGACTGAAATGGTCTAGATTTCGTCTTTTCCTTGTCTGGATGGGGTTTTGACGCACCTGGTCAGAGTTTAGCCTGTGAGGATGACGGCGCGATCGCCCAAGCATCTCCAATTTTTTATTTTAATTTTTGATTTTTCTGGGCTTCCCTTTTCGCAACTGTTAAAGACTGTGTACCCATTCGGTGGTAATCTGATCTATGGCAAATGGCTAAGCATTTCTTCTGATTGCAAATCCCTAATTCCCATAGCTGAACACAATAGGGCGAGAGCATGGTCACCACCACTGAAAAAAATATTGGTTACATTACACAGGTTATTGGTCCTGTTGTTGATATCCGTTTTCCATCGGGCAAACTGCCAGAAATTTATAACGCACTCAGGATTGAAGGGAAAAATCCCGCTGGGCAAGATGTTGCCGTTACCTGCGAAGTGCAGCAGCTTCTGGGTGATAACCAGGTTCGCAGTGTGTCAATGAGCACCACTGACGGTCTGGTGCGCGGTATGGAAGTGGTTGATTTGGGCGCTCCAATTAGCGTGCCTGTCGGTAAATCAACTCTTGGTCGTATTTTCAACGTTTTGGGTGAGCCAGTGGACGAAAAAGGTCCAGTGGATATGTCTCAAACGTCCCCCATTCACCGGGATGCACCCAAACTGACCGAGTTAGAAACCAAGCCTTCTGTTTTTGAAACCGGCATTAAGGTGGTTGACTTGCTCACTCCTTATCGTCGTGGTGGCAAGATCGGTCTGTTCGGTGGTGCTGGGGTTGGTAAGACCGTCATTATGATGGAACTGATCAACAACATCGCGACTCAACACGGTGGCGTATCGGTGTTTGCTGGCGTGGGCGAGCGCACTCGTGAAGGAAACGACCTTTACAACGAAATGATCGAGTCGGGCGTAATCGACAAAGATAACCCCGAAAACTCGAAGATCGCTCTGGTATACGGTCAGATGAACGAACCACCTGGCGCACGGATGCGGGTTGGTCTGTCTGGCTTGACCATGGCTGAGTACTTCCGCGATGTGAACAAGCAAGACGTGTTGCTGTTCGTTGATAACATCTTCCGCTTTGTGCAAGCGGGTTCTGAAGTGTCTGCACTGCTCGGTCGGATGCCTTCTGCGGTAGGTTATCAGCCTACTCTCGGTACTGATGTGGGTGATCTGCAAGAGCGGATTACTTCGACCCTCGAAGGTTCGATTACTTCCATTCAAGCGGTTTATGTGCCTGCGGATGACTTGACTGACCCCGCTCCAGCAACGACCTTTGCTCACCTCGATGGAACCACTGTGTTGTCTCGTGGTCTAGCTTCCAAAGGTATCTATCCCGCTGTGGATCCTTTAGGTTCGACTTCGACCATGTTGCAGCCCAACATCGTGGGTGATGACCATTACGGTACAGCGCGTGCAGTTCAAGCCACCTTGCAGCGTTATAAAGAGCTGCAAGATATCATCGCCATTCTGGGTCTGGATGAATTGTCTGAAGACGATCGCCTGACCGTTGCGCGTGCGCGTAAGATTGAGCGTTTCTTGTCACAGCCCTTCTTCGTGGCTGAAGTATTTACGGGTGCGCCTGGTAAGTACGTGCCACTAGAGAAGACCATCGCTGGCTTTAAGCGCATTCTCTCGGGTGAGCTGGATGACATGCCAGAGCAAGCGTTCTACATGGTGGGTGATATTGACGAAGCGATCGCAAAGGGCGAGAAGCTGAAGGCTGACAACAAGTAACGAAATAGGAAGAAGGGCGTGGGGGGTTAAAATCTCCCTGCGCCTTGCATTTCACCCTCTGACTCTGTACACACTCCTAAATCTTCAATTTGTTTTATGGCTTTAACCGTTCGAGTGATTGCTCCCGACAAAACTGTTTGGGATTCTGAAGCAGAAGAGGTTATTCTTCCTAGCACAACGGGTCAGTTAGGTATTCTGCCTAGGCACGCTCCCTTGCTGACTGCATTAGATACGGGTGTAATGCAGGTCAGAAGCGGTAAGGAATGGGTGCCGATCGCGGTGATGGGTGGTTTTGCTGAAGTCGATAAAGACGAAGTGACGATTCTGGTCAACTCAGCTGAGCGTGGTTCTGATATTGACAAGGAAGAAGCGCGTGCGGCGTTTAACCAGGCTTCTGAGCGTTTCACTAAGGCGCAACAATCCGATCGCCAAGAGTTTATCAAGGCAACTCAAGCTTATAAACGTGCGCGGGCGCGTTTCCAAGCGACTGGTGGAATGGCCTAATTCTTCTGAATTTCAGCCAAATAGTTTTGATAAGCGATCGCTCGTATGACAGGGCGATCGCTTTGTGTTTTTGTCTGGCATGGTCATGCGGGCAAAGTAGCACGATTACGCATAAATCCTATTCAGCTCAATCTGCCAATCGTGACAACCCCCTAGATCAGAAAATACAATAGAGGGAATAAAAAGCTCCTATCCAGTTATATGCCCGAAGATATCATTTGGATTGTGACCCAGGATCAGCCTATAAGCGTTGCTCGTGGCGAAAAAGGTTGGGGCAGTGGTGATCTTTCCCCCAGTTTCCAACGTACTCCTGTTGATTTTGCCACCCTACAACAGGAGTGGAACAAGACTCTCAGCCAAGTTGGGCAGCTAATTCAGCAGGCGGAACAACGAGCAAATCTTACCTCGCAGCTTCAGCTTGATGAAGTAACTCTGGCGATCGAAATTAGCGGTAAAGGGCAAGTCAGCTTATTAGGAGTTGGGGGTGAAGCGAGCAGCAGAGGCTCAATTACGCTCAAGTACAAGCGGGTAGAAATCAGGCAAGCAGAGTAAAAGTTGGCAATCCTTGATGAAAATGCGGTCATTGCGACTGCGAAACTCACACAATACCTGTTGGTGCCCTTGCCAAAAGATGACAAGTCGCAGTTCTTAGCAATAGCAGGTTACACATTGGACAATTGGCAACAACTTGAGCAAGACTTGAGAGAACAAATCTTGCCGCTCGAAGCCAAACTAACGATGGAAACATCGTATGGGCAAAAATACGTGATTACCGGAAACTTAATAGGGCCAAATAACAAGACAATCCGAGTTAAAACAATTT
The DNA here is from genome assembly GCA_015296075.1 of Leptolyngbyaceae cyanobacterium M33_DOE_097. Lineage (GTDB taxonomy): Bacteria > Cyanobacteriota > Cyanobacteriia > Leptolyngbyales > Leptolyngbyaceae > DSRU01. The sequence goes on from DVDV01000248.1 coordinate 39,242, forward strand.
GGATTGTTACCAACCAAGTAACCCGATTTGTAACGCTATTTCCAACAAAGGCGGTGAGCGAATGAAATTTCCATTGTTTACTCAAGTTGTCTTAACCGAAGACATTCCTGCCTTGAACTTAAAGAAAGGCAGTATTGGCACAATCGTCGAGTACTATCCAATGCCAGAAACCCAGGAAGATGGTTATAGCTTAGAAGGGTTAGTACCGCTCGACACGGTTGAAGTTTCTGCTTCTCAAATTGCAATGATCGCCCCGATCTCATCCACTGCTAAACCGACCAATTGATACACTGTATGGCTAAAAATTGGGCGATCGCGATCGGCATTAACGACTACGAGCATCATCCTGAGCGCAAGCTAAGTTATGCCGTTAATGACGCTCAACGAATGCACGACTTTTTGTGTGGAGAGGCGGGTTTTCCAAGCGAACAGGTCATTCTTTGTTTGGGCGATGCAGGCCATCGGCATCTATCCACTTACCCCACCACCAATACCCTGTTCAAACTACTTAATCGCGATTTCCACCCCCACCAAATTGGAAGTGCTGATCGCTTGTGGTTTTTCTTCAGTGGTCACGGCATTAGTCGCAATGGGCGTGATTATCTAATTCCCTGCGATAGTTTTGAAGAAGACTCGGAACGGTTTATTTTGCCGATTGACGAGGTGATTGCTGCCTTACGTCGCCACAAAACTGCTGAAATTGTATTGGTGCTAGATGCCTGTCGCCAGCTAATTGGCAGCAAAAGCGCAGGAGGAGAGATCGGTGAGCAAACCGTTGAAGTTGCTAAACAGCAAAGTGTCACTACAATCTTTTCGTGCAGTTATCGTCAAAGCTCCTACGAAAACCAAACCTTACAGGCAGGTTCCTTTACCTATGCTTTGTTAGAAGGGCTACGCCAACACACCATTCCTGAAAAGCTAGAACCTTACCTGCAACGGCGTGTTCAAGAGCTGAATCAGCAAGATGGCAAGTCAACTAACCAAACCCCTATCATTCGCCCTGAACCCGGCTCGAAATACTGCCAACCCTTACTGCCTAACTGTACGCCAACTGCCGATCTTGCCTATCTTAAGCAGAAGGCGATTCAAGCTTTTGCGGATGAAGATTTAGAGACGGCTGAGCAGCTATGGGCATCTATCAATGAACTCGCGATCAACTCATCAGATCGCCAGCTTAGCCTCAAAATGCTGAAGCAGATTCTTCGCCAAACCTCTATGAGGACAGGTTTAGCCAATACCTCCATCCTAATCAATAACCCTGTAGGGGCAGGTTCAGCCGATGCCTCTGCACAACCCCCAGCACCCTCATCAAAACCTGCCCCTACCGACGACCTCAGCAGTGAAAAGGGAATTGACTACACTAGACTGCGCGACTTGTTAAAGGCAGGTAAATGGAAAGAAGCCGATCAAGAGACGGCTGAGCGAATGTGTGAAGTGATGGGGCGACAAAAAGAAGGCTTCCTCCGAGTCGAAGATATTAAAGCTTTCCCCTGTGTTGACTTGGGAACTATTGACCAACTCTGGGTGAAGTATAGCAACGGACACTTTGGCTTTAGTGTGCAAAAGAAAATCTGGGAAAAGTGCGGTAGCCCAACCGATTATGGTAAAAACTGGGATAAGTTTTGCGATACCGTGGGCTGGCAAGTGCAGGGAAAATACATAAGCTACAGCGACCTGAAATTCGACCCGTCTTTTTCTCTTGAAGGAGAATTACCTGGATTTGTGGATTTTTGTGGGGCTGTGATGGGATTTGTTGTTGTGGGGGAGGTGTCGTTTGGTTTGTTGGGGTTGGTTTTTGTCTCTTCTCTCGCGCAAAGACTTGCAGACTGTAGCATGAGCCAGTCTTGAGATTTTTTTAAGTTTTGTAGCACTGCTCTTTTTACATATAAAACCTGCCTTTCAGAGATCCGTTACCTGGCACCGATAATCTCATCATTAGGTTGAGTTCATAAACTGGGCACTGGCAACCTTTTGGTCAAAGCAATTTGCTAAGAGTTAGCTCGAAGAGTAACTGATAGGGGGTGAAACTCTTGTAGATTTTCTCTCGCCTCCCTTAAAAAGGGCTACGGTATGTGGACAAGCCGATCCGATCCTCCCCAACCCTCCTTAAAAAGGAGGGAGCTGAATTGGATTCCGTCAAAGTCCCCCTTTTTTTAGCGCAGCGGCGCGTCAGCGCGGGGATTCAGGGGGATCTGCTCCCAAATTTTGCGGTGTACGGGTAAGCCGAGCCGATCCTCCCTAACCCTCCTTAAAAAGGAGGGAGCTAAATTAAATTCCGTCAGAGTCCCCCTTTTTAAGGGGGATTTAGGGGGATCTGCTCCCAAATTTTGTGGCATACACTCTCAAAATCATTAAGCACTTCATTGTTTGTAAATCGCAATACTCTCAACCCATAGCTTTCTAAAATACTGGTTCGCTCAAAGTCGTATGTTTGCCCCTCATGAGTGAAGTGGCTTTCACCATCAACCTCAATCACTAATTTCAATGCGGCACAGTAGAAGTCCACAATAAATTGGTCAATCGGGCGTTGCCGTAAAACACGCAGTGGCAATGTTTTGAGGCACTCTTGCCAGAGTTTTTGCTCAGCCGCAGTAGGGTTTTGACGCATTTCTTTTGCTCTTGCAACAAGTTGCGCGTTATAGGGCAAGTGAAAATCGGTATTATTCAGTTCAGGCATACGCTATTCCTGGCAAAAGGGAGGCTTGATTCTTTGTAATAAAAAGAGTTCCCATGCTCGATTTGATGAGATGTATGTGACCTGCTTTTTTGACTCAGCGCGATCGCCCCTCTTTCGTCAGTCCATTAAAATCAGTAGTAGCGATCGCCCTGTTTTCTAGGCATTACCCATAGACCACGCATCCTGTAGGGGCGTTTCGCGTTCGCATAGCGTCTCCATCGGAGACAACGCCCCTACCAAGGGGTAACTATCTAAAATCGATCGCCCACTTGCCCCGATACTTTGCCTAAACGCGATCGCCCCTCTCTAATCAGTCCATTAAAATCAGTAGTAGCGATCGCCCTTGTTTTCTGCGATGCCCGTTAGCCATGACTGTGCCAGCAATTGAGCTACCGATGGATAAAATTGCTGAATTTTGCCAAAAGTGGCAGGTCACTGAGTTTGCCCTGTTTGGTTCGGTGTTGCGCGATGACTTTCGCCCTGACAGTGATATCGATGTGTTGGTCGATTTTGCGCCAACTGCTTGTAGAGGGTTAACCGAAACGCTACAAATGCGTGATGAATTACAAGCTATTTTTTGTCGAAAGGTAGACTTGATCGTTAAAAACGCAATTGAACGAAGCGAAAACTGGTTGAGACGCAAAAACATCTTAGAATCGGCAAAAGTTATTTATGCCGCGTGACTAAGAATCGCTGATTGGCATAGCGATCTCCATCAGACGCAGCTTGCGTTCCATTCTTTTTCCGTGCTTCGCAAGATTTGCTTAAGGTTTGGTGCCACCAAATCGTAAGATAGGGGAGGCGTAAGCGTAGCGTGGCGATCGTGAAAGCAATTTCCCTCCTCGGTTCAACTGGCTCCATTGGCACTCAAACCCTTGATATTGTGGCAAGTCACCCCGATCAGTTTCGGGTTGTGGCACTCGCAGCCGGAAGCAACGTCGAGCTGTTAGCGCAACAAGTGCGTCAGTTTCGACCAGAACGGGTAGCGATTTGTGATGTGAGCAAGCTGCCCGATCTGCGGGAGGCGATCGCCGATATTACCCCCCAACCGACTCTTTTGGCAGGCGAGGAAGGCATTGTTGAAATTGCTCGTACTCCTGAAGCCGATGTGGTTGTCACCGGAATTGTGGGCTGTGCGGGGCTGTTGCCGACGATCGCCGCCATCAAAGCAGGCAAAGACATCGCCCTCGCCAACAAAGAAACCCTGATTGCAGGTGGTCCCGTAGTGCTGCCCTTGATTCAGGAACACGGTATTAAGTTGCTCCCGGCTGATTCAGAACACTCCGCTATCTTCCAGTGTTTACAGGGTGTTCCCGCAGGTGGTTTGCGACGGATTTTGTTGACTGCTTCAGGTGGTGCATTTCGTGATCTGCCCGTCGAAAAGCTGGCTCAGGTGACGGTTGCCGATGCGTTGAAGCACCCAAACTGGTCAATGGGACGCAAGATCACGATCGACTCTGCCACCCTGATGAACAAAGGCTTAGAAGTGATTGAAGCCCACTACTTGTTTGGCTTAGATTACGACCACATTGACATTGTGATTCACCCACAAAGCATTATTCACTCGCTGATCGAGGTGCAAGATACCTCTATGCTGGCGCAACTCGGCTGGGCTGACATGCGACTGCCGCTTCTTTATGCGCTGTCTTACCCTGAGCGAATTTATACAAACTGGGAGCCACTCGATCTGGTCAAGGTTGGCACGCTCACCTTCCGCGAACCCGACCACCAAAAATATCCCTGCATGAAGTTGGCTTACGCAGCAGGACGCGCAGCCGGTTGTATGCCAGCGGTGCTGAATGCGGCAAACGAACAAGCCGTGGCCCTCTTCCTAGACGAAAAAATCGCGTTTCTCGATATCCCGCGTTTAATCGAGCAGACCTGCGATCGCTACCACAGCCAAAACCGCTCAAACCCCGATCTCGAAGAGATTCTTGCAGCTGATAAGTGGGCGCGGCAACAGGTCACGAGCTTGAGCCAAACTTCTGCCGCAACCGTCGTAACGCGTTAAGCCAGCAGTAGCAAAGGTTAACATTTAAGCTTTAGCGGGTGCCGTAGCCTGCTAGGGCTTTTGCGGTATCGATTCACAATTTGTTGATATCTGAAACTGTAACTGACGGATCTGCTCACAATGGAAGTGACAAATTAGAAAGACACCGTTACTGTGAGGAGTCCAGAATGATGAGTTCCCTAAAACCCAGCAAGTTTTCTCTGAGGCAACTGCCCGCGATCGCCTTGATGACGGGCTTTCTTAGTCTCAGTTTGATTCAACCCGTGCTTAGCCAGGAGAGAATGTTGCGAGCCTTAACAGTGACCGGACGTGGTAAGGAAACGATTGAGACGACGTTAGCTGTTGTCCGGCTAGGGGTAGAAGCCCAGGGCAAAACCGCCAAAGAAGTGCAGGCCGAAGTCTCGCGCCGTTCAAATGCTGTTGTTTCGCTACTCAAGGCGCGTGGGGTGCAAAAGTTAGAAACGACAGGGGTGAATCTCAATCCTAATTATCGTTACGACAATGGTAAGCAAACGTTGATCGGTTACTCTGGCAGCAATATTGTGAGTTTTCGCACGTCCATTGCAGAGGCTGGCAGAATCATTGATGACTCGGTCAAAGCGGGTGCTAGCCGGATCGATGGGGTCAACTTTATTGCCAGTGATGAAGCGATCTCTGCGGCTCAAAAGCTAGCATTGCGCAAAGCCACTCAAGACGCGCAAGCGCAGGCAGATGCCGTCTTTGATGCGCTGAATATCACCCGCAAAGAAGTGGTGAGTGTTCAGGTGAATGGTGCTTTTGTTCCACCTCCACAGCCCGTTAATTTCCAACGATCCACTAAGCTAGAAGGAGCGGCTGTCTTTGATGCGGCCCCACTGCCAATTCAGGGTGGCGATCAGGATGTAGAAGCTTCGGTGACGCTTCAAATCAGTTACTAAGCTCAGCCGCAAGGCTCACACTGAGTTTAATTACTCGCGCAGAGCCAACAGGTTTGTCAGGGGTGCATCCTTTTGAGTTTGTTGGACACACTTTTGACCTCTTTAACGCACAGCTTTCTAACTAGGGGCTGTGCTTTTTTGTTGAGCAGGATTTTGATGTGCTGGAGTTTGGACTAATACCAATTCTTCAAAACTGGGCTACCGATGATTATCTGTAAGAGCGCTGTCTCCGATGGAGACGCTACGCGAACGCGAACCGCCCCTACGAGGATCTGTAAATAGGATTTAGAGAATTGGTATAACCCCAAAAAATACACCCTATTTAGGACAGACGAATGGCTGTTTGCCCTTACGTATAGTGGGAAATTGCATTTAGTCTAAAGTCCAATGATTGCGCTGTGGGTTGATACAACAGGAGCATGGGAATTGTTGCAAGAGCGTCATCTGCTGAGGTTTCCATCTCTTTTTGCAAGCGCAGATACAAAATTTTCTATTTTGAGCAAATTTATAACTTTTGAGAGGCATTCCACACAGTGCAGTCTATCGAATGAGAGTTCTTGATCACTGAGCCATGCCTTTAGGCTGAGTTTGGATATAACGGGTAACTCGAATGGAAGACCTTCTTGTGCGATCAGCGCAATTGCAGCAGACGGTGCGTGATTTTGTTTATGAAACGGAGGGAGACGTTGCAACCGCTCTAGAACAGTATTCGGCTGAGCAACTTGCGCGATCGCCCAAATTTCAGTTTCAGGGCAATCAGCAGATGCAATGGCTGCTGACTCGCTTCATTTTTGAGGGGGATGTCACAGGTCAAAAGCTGTACCAACACTTTGCTGAACAGACCTCAACCTTAGAGGAGCGCGATCGCAGCCTGCTAAAGAACTGGCAGCGTAGCTTCCCTGGTTTGTTCGTGGTGATCGAAGCCAAACAAAATCAGTTTGAGCTGATGAACTGGCTAACAGCCAAACGATACTCGGTGCAGCTTAATCCGTTGTTAGATAATCGGCAAATTGCACGCATCACGCCTGACGAAATCCTGCTCAGTTACTTGCAACCTGTGGATGCAGAGAACTGGATGTTTGCCACGGAGCCAATGCTGTTGGGCAAACTAGGTAAACCCAAGCTGGCGGTTGCGGTGGGTAACTTTAAACATGATTTTCCCGACTCGATTTATGGCGATGCCCCCGAATTGTTAGAAGAAGCCTGGCAATCGGTGGAGAGCTACTACCAAGAATTTATCGACTTTTTTGGTGGCAACCAGATCACGATGCCGGGGCACCAGTTTGGTCAGAAGCTCCAGGAGTTTCAGAAATTCATCACCGAAAAACGATTGGCGGCGGCGGGCTTAGAGCCGGGTCAAACGCTGGATGATTTGGCTGAAAAGGCGAACATCTCAAAAGAGGAGTTGCTCGAAAATATCGAAGACATGGGGTTAGCTCCCGCTGCTGCTGAGAAGGTGTTTGCTCAGAATGCGCGATCGCAAACTCAGATGACAACGCCGACAGTGCAGTTACCCGATGCCCTCAAGCGATCGCAACGGTTAACCGTTTTAGTTCATCCGCGCTGGGGGCAGGTGTTTTTGCCAGACTTTGAGGATTTTGTTGAGATTCTGCAAAACCCTGAGCAGTATGCATCACCAACCGCTGGAAAACTCGTGCAGCACTATCTTAAAGACGAAACAGTTTCTACCTTTGTTTGGCATCATTTAGCCAGCTTGTACCCAAACAACCTCGAAACCTTGTTAAGGACAGTTTTAGAGCGGTCAGACTTTAACTTAAGTCGTGATTTAGACAGTCTACTAGCAGAATTTCATAAGCCACTTAAGCCCACCCTCCCCGAAATTGCAAGTGTGCCTTTGCATTTGCATCAGTTGTTTGAAGCGGCTCTTACCGAGGTCTACCAAACCAAAAAGAAAGCGAAGAAAAAGCCTGCCGCAATCAAAGGTTTTGGGAGCTAAATGACCTGAAATTCATGCTTTTAGAGTTTCCTGGGAGAAGCTTTAACCTTCTACTTAGCAATAGGTAGAAGGTTTTTATTAGGCACATTGGTCTTTTTGTTGCTCAATTTTTATGCCTGATTTCTAATCGGGAATATGCCTAACTCCTGATTGAGAAAGAGAGAATGGGTGCTTTGTAAGCTGCCCCTCGAAAGGTATGTATCACTTGCTTAATGGCTACCAGTAAGCTATTTCTTTTGATTTTATTGAAGGCAAAAAATGACTCCCATTTGGGAGAGGTGAAAACTTTAGCAGACCGATAAATTAGATTCATAGCAAGTGAACAAGAAACGGGAGATTGTTATGAATATTATTGCTTGGATTGTTCTTGGTTTATTGGCTGGTGCTATTGCAAAAGCAATTTATCCAGGACATCAGGGCGGCGGAATTTTAGCCACGACTCTATTGGGTGTTATTGGTGCTGTTGTGGGTGGTAGCCTGGTTACCTTAATTCAAACTGGAACAATTCAATTGACAGCAGCTAGCTTAAGCATTCCTGGTGTATTTGTTGCAGTGTTAGGTGCCATTGTTGCAATTTTCTTGTGGGGTCTAATTACTCGTCGCTCCAACAACATCTAATTATTTCTTCTGTTCATCCTTGAGTGGCTTTGGGTTTAGTCGGCTTCTAAGTAGGAAGCCGACTTTTGTATTTGTTAGGCTTGGCAAACCTAGCTGGATTGTGCGACGGTTTTCAAAAGCAGCCTTTTTACAACACCTTTTTCATCCCACAAATCCTCTAAAGCCGTACACATCAATCCTGGTTAGATTGTGAAACCCACCACCTCTCTCCTCTCACAAATCATTTAGGGCTGTCATAGCAAATGAACAGAGGAAGTGAGAAATTTTGCTAGCTCAAATCTCCTTCACTCTGCGTCAGCTTTAACGCCTTGAAAAGGATTTAGAAAGATGATTCCAGGGTTGATTTTGGTACTAATAAGGTCGTTTTTCTGGCTTTGGCTAAATTGAATCTGCCAGTTTTGAATTCTTTTTAACTAAAAGATTTGAATGGTATTTCTTCAGAGAAAAATCTGCTCTATAGCGTTTTTCACTCTAGTGAGGCACAGTAACAACAATGAGAGAACCAATTTCTTAGGTCACTTAGTGACACTTGGGAGAACGCTTCATCAATGGCTTTGGCAAGTTCTGGATAACTGCGTGCCCCAATCGAACGC
>DVDV01000374.1 GCA_015296075.1 Leptolyngbyaceae cyanobacterium M33_DOE_097
GACTAAACGCGATTTTCCACTATATGTAAGGGCGAACAGCCGTATAGCCTTGCGGCAATAGCCTTTGGCATGGCTTCGCTAGGGCTGCGCTAGCGCCCCTCCTAAATATGGTGTATTTTTTGAATTAGTTCTAATGCTTTGCTCGTGGGCGGTGCTAAAAGATTGAAGTTCGTAGTTGGCATCTAGAATTTTGTATTTGTAAAGAGGTCAGTGAAGTTAAAAGTGCCAATCAGGGGTACACCGTGGATGTCCAGGTCTTACCAGCTCCAATTACAGATAAGCCAATCATCCAGCAAATGATGGAGCTTTATCAGTATGATTTCTCAGAATTTGAGAACACGGACCTGAACGAGCATGGCTACTTTGGCTATCAATATCTGGATTACTATTGGGTTGAGGCCGATCGCCATCCGTATCTGGTGCGAGTGAATGGTAAACTTGCTGGTTTTGTGTTGGTGAATCAATACACCTACCTTCCAGGTAGCCAATACTCAGTGGCAGAATTCTTTATCTTACGAAAGTACCGTAAGCAGGGAATTGGTCGCCAGGTCGCATTTCACGTCTTTGATTTATTTTGTGGGCGTTGGGAGATCCATCAAGTTTATACGAACAGTGTTGCCCAACAGTTCTGGCGAGATGTTATCGGAACTTACACAGAAAACAACTATACCGAGACGGTAATGGAGGATAAGGATTGGAGGGGCATCGTTCAATGTTTTGATAACACGGCTAAGTTGAAGTCTTGAGTAAACTATTGTTAGCGATCGCAGTAGAACAAATCTGTTGGATCAGACAACAGAGGTTAATTGGTATTGTTGCAGAGGTGATCGACCGCCGCTGAACACGACCGTTAGGTTGCTTGAAGTTCCGTTGGGGGCAGTAACCGGAAGATTGTCTGTAGATGTTCAGGTTGAAGCTATCGTAGAGTTTCTGTGAAAACCTGAATGGATTGTTGTCCGCGTTGGGCATTTCCTGTAGTCAGAAAGTCTAAGATTGCGCCCTGAAATACGTGAAATATTGATAAAGCAGTAGTTTTGTCATTTGTGAGGTCAAACAGAGACTTTACCCATTTTTGGCTCTCTTGCTCCAGAAAATGTTGTGTTTCTGAGTCACCTTGAATAGCACGTTGATTAAGCTCCATCGTCAGTTTCAGCAAGCCATGCATCTCTGGTGAAGTTAAATGACCCCACATTTCGAGCAGAGATTCTGCTAGACTCGCTGTCTCCCCAAGCGACACGCCTTGAAGTGACCATAGCTTTTCGCGTAGGCGAGTCTCTAACCGACCAATGAGTTGTCGCTCCAATTCTTGTTTAGAGCCAAAGTGGTAAACGAGCATTCGTCCGCTCGTGCCTATTTTCCTTGCGATCGCGTTGATGCTTGAATCCAATGCTCCTGCCTCGATTGCAGCAGCTAGACATTGCTCTAGAAGCTCTTCCTTTTTCTGTGGCTGAGTGGGACGGCTCATAGTTGACAGTTAACGTAACGACTATTACATTAATAATTAACGTAACAGCTATTACGTTAACATCAACTGGAGAGAAATCATGAATACAAAAGACAAACTTGGCTTCATCACCCTTGGCTTCATCATTTGGGCCGCCGCAACGCTGGTTTTTCGTATGACTGGCTCATCTTTCTTCGAAGGTTCTGTTGCTGGATATTGGTTCAATCTAATTTCCACAGGCATCTTATATGCCGGTGTTTCTTTAGGACTGATGAAGTGGCGGAAGATTGAGCAGAAAGACTGGTTACAAGGTGCAATCTGTATTGCTTTGCCAGGAATGTTAGGCGAAATTCCAATTCTTGTTGGTTTTTCGGAACTGATGAACAATATGCAACCTGCAACAGCAGGGCGATATGCAGCTTTTCTGTTTGGGGGGTACTCGACCCTGATCGGCGCTGCTTGGTTGCTGTCTGCAAGGGCTAGTTCACAGGTGACTTCTGCAACACGGCTTGTAGGCGCAGAAAAATGAGGCGCGATCTGTAGCAACACAACCTAACAAGTCGATGAAGCAGACAGTTGAGGAGTCTTGCTTCGTTCTAGTTCACTCGTCGCCGTTGATCTTAGTCGTTAGCTGGATGAGCGATCGCCGAACTCTCAAAACTAATATTTCACTAAGAAAGATTTCTCACAGGGTTCTTTCAATACGGTAGTTGAACTATCGCTTAACTTCAATGGCTTCTAGCTTAACTTTTCCACAAAATTCAGCAGGTTATTTTTCTCCCATTGATTCGCCAACGGTATCGAATCATTGCCATACCTCAATAATGGAAAAGTGATTTCCCCTACCTCTTGACTCTCCAGCCCACTAGAGAGTTTAGGATAAAACTATCGCATTGGTGAGGCTACCATGTTAACTCAAGAAACATTACACCAGATTGGCTCTGTGGCGAAAGAGAGTGGGTTGCCCATCAAAACCGTTCGCTACTATGACGAGTTAGGATTGCTGAAAACCGTTGGTCGCACGGAAGGAGGATACCGCCTCTTTGATGCCAGTGTGTTTAATCGTCTGAGTTTCATCAAACGTGCTCAATCTCTTGGGTTAAGTCTGGCAGAAATCAAAGAGTTTTTAGATGTACATGATCAAGGTGATTTACCCTGTGACCATGTGCGAATTAAATTACAGGACAAGATTGCTGATGTTGATCGCCAAATCCACCAGCTACAAATCCTTAAATTAGAACTACAAGAGATTCTCTCTGAAAGAACCATCTCAAATAAATCGAGCCTGGTTATTTGTCCAATCATCCAATAGGTTCGACGAACTTTTTTAGTATTTTCTAAAATTAGAAATTCATTCATTTAGCACTGCTATTTTGGCAGTGCTTTTTATATTTTAATTTGACTTTTATTACTATCAAAAAGTTTGTTTTTAACTATTGACTCTCTAGTTGAATGGAGACTCTAAACTAATTTTAGTTTGAATGCAGAAGTGAATTTTCTAATCCAACTTATGTTTCACACTAATTGTTTACCCATCATTCATCTGGAGTTCAAACCATGAAAAACACATTGCTTATTGCCTTAGTAGTTCTGAAATTGCCTGTTAGTGGTGTTCCCAGCGCCAGTACAGAAACACGCTTGGAACAGTTGTCAGAGTCCAATACTGTAGAAAAAATTCATGATAATGGATCGCGACAACCAGTTAAAAAAACATCGACTCAAGTATTGGACGCCTCTCAACAGCAACCTTCCTTCCTCCGTGAAACAACCTCAGAGAAAACACAGCTATTGAACGCGATCGCCTGATTCAGGAACGGTTTTTGATCAAAATCATTTCGATTCAAAATCAATAGGTGATGCTCAACCCTGCAAAGCAGCCATCCAATTCATCCTCCTGATTGGATAGCTCTTTTATAGACATGGATGCTTGAAGTTGAATCATGAGGTTTTAGTAATGACATCTCCCCAAATTTCAGTAATTTCTGAAGAACACCCAGAGGTTTCTTCGCAGCGCCCATCTCCTCGCAAACCCATTGTTTGGACTTTAATTCTCACACTGTTGTTGGGCGGTGGTGGATATTTATTCTGGCGTGTGTTTGCCCCCAATTCGGTTGCCCCGCCTGCGATCGCCCAGCCGACTGCAATGCCTGTAAAAGCCCTTTCGCTCAAATCTCATCCGATTGCTGAAAGGGCTGAGTATGTGGGGCAGTTAAAGTCCCGTCGTTCTGTCACCCTGCGCCCACGGATTCAGGGACAGGTCACGCAAATTTGGGCTGAACCGGGACAACGCGTGACGAAAGGGACAATTCTGCTTCAGGTTGATCCGAACGAACAGTTGGCAATTCTGAATGGTGGAAATGCCGCGATCGCCTCAGCCGAAGCCAGTATAGACAGTGCCAGGGCAACCTTGAGATCATTACAAGCGGCTCGCTTATCGAAAGTAGCAGATGTGAAGTTTGCCCAGCAAGACTATGAGAGGTTTGCGTATTTAGCGCAAGAGGGAGCCGTAGCAACGCAACTGCGGGATCAATACACAAATAAGTTGGAAGTGGCAAAGGCTGCACTAGGGGCGATCGATGAGGAAATTCGGGCACAACAGGCGGCTATTGTCCGGTCAGAAAAAGGCTTACAAGAAGCTCAGGCTCGGACTCAGCAGCAACAAGTTCAGCTTCAGTATTTTCAAATTTCTGCACCGTTTGCGGGCGTGGTGGGAGACATTCCCATAAAAGTCGGGGATTTTGTTGATCCAGCAACGGCTTTAATCACGGTTTCTGAAAATGACCAATTAGAAGTTAATTTCTCAGTTCCAACGGAGCAAGCCACTCAGTTACAGGTGGGTGATGCGATCGCGCTTTTAGATCGCCAGGGAAAACCCACAGCCACCAGCAAAATCTCGTTTATTGCACCGAATACTGCCAATACGACCCAATCCGTTCTGGTCAAGGCTCAGTTAGATAACCGGAATGGAAAACTACGAACCGATCAGTTTGCGCGGGTCAGAGTCACCTGGAATCGCCGTTCTGGGGTGTTAGTCCCGACATCTGCAGTGACACGCCTGGGAGGAGAAGCTTTTGTGTTTGTCGCAGAACCGACTCAATCGGGGTTTGTGGCACGACAACGATTGGTCAAATTGAATCGGGTAGAAGGGAATCAGTACCAGGTGCTGAGCGGCCTCAAGCCAGGAGAACGGGTAATTACCTCTGGAGTCATGATTCTGCGAGATGACGCTCCTGTCCAACCTGAGTTGTAAATCGTCATCAAACTCATTTTGCAAATCGAGGGTTTTCTATGTTCGTCAACTTCTTTATCAAGAAGCCTGTGTTTGCGATTGTTTGTGCGTTGGTAATTCTGGCGATTGGCTTCGTCAGCATCCCAGCCTTACCCGTAGAACAGTATCCCGATATTAGCCCTGCCCAAATTACCGTCACTGCCAATTACGTTGGTGCCAGCGCTCAAGTAGTGGAAGACACGGTGACAACGGTGCTGGAGCGGCAGATTAATGGGGTAGAAGGGATGCGCTACATCAGTTCCACCAGCAGTAACGATGGCAGTAGCACGATTGTCGTCACATTTCAGCAGGGATATGACCTGAATGTGGCAGCCTCTGATGTACAAAACCGGGTGCTGCAAGCGGAACCCAAGTTACCCGAAGTCGTCCGTCAAACGGGGGTAACGGTGTCCAAGCAATCCAGCGAGATCGTTTTGGCAATGGCACTCTACAGCGAGGATGATCGCTACGAAGATACGTTCATTAGTAATTACGCTGATTTGTATGTGCTCGATCCACTACGACGCATTCCAGGAGTGGGGAATGTAGTTGCCTTTGGCGATCGCCGTTATGCCATGCGGATCTGGCTCGACCCCCAACAGTTAGCCAGTCGTAACTTGACCGCTCAGGATGTGATTACGGCCCTGAATCAGCAAAATCTGCAATTGGGCATTGGCAGTATCGGACAACCTCCAACTCCAGATGGACAACTGTATCAAATCGACTTGCAAACCGATGGTCGATTGAAAGAAGCCAATGAGTTTGAAAATCTGATTCTCAAAGCGAATGTGGATGGAACCACTATCAAGCTCAAGGATGTGGGACGGGCTGAATTGGGAGCCGAAAGTTACAGTACCTTTGCCAGCTACAAAGGGCATATCTCGGTGGGTTATCAGGTTTTGCAAATCCCCGGCAGCAACGCTTTGCAAATTGTCAGGGCGGTTAAAGCGGAAATGCAAAAGCTTGCAAAAAACTTTCCACCCGGCTTAACCTACGAAATTCCCTATGATTCTTCTCGCTTTGTCGAAGCATCCTTTCACGAAGTAGTGATCACGCTGTTTCAATCAGTTGGTCTAGTGATTCTGGTCATCTTCATTTTCCTGCAAGACTGGCGCACAACCATTATTCCAGCAGTGACGATTCCGGTTTCTTTAATTGGCACATTTGCCTTTGTTAAACTGTTTGGTTTCTCGCTCAATAGTCTGACGTTGTTTGGTCTAACTCTAGCAACTGGAATGGTGGTGGATGATGCGATCGTGGTTGCTGAAGATGTCACCCGATTGATTCAGGAAAAGGGACTCAGCCCGATACGAGCTACCGCAGAAGCGATGCAAGAGTTATTCAGTTCGGTGATTGCTAGTGGCATTGTGCTGATGGCAGTTTTCATCCCAGTAGGTTTTTTGCCAGGAACAGCGGGACAACTGTATAAGCAATTTGCACTGACGATTACCTTCTCGATCGCGATTTCTACCTTCAATGCGCTCACCCTGACTCCGGCGTTGTCAGCCCTGCTGCTCAGACAACAACCCCCACCGCGCGGACTTCTCGGTTGGCTAGCAAAACGAATCAACGGCTTTCTGAATGAGTTACGTCGGGGGTATCGGCGAACGCTCCAGGTTCTCACCCACTTCAAACAAGTGGTGATAGTGTTATTCATCGCTTCCCTAGTGTTGACGGTTGGGCTATACCTGCGCGTTCCCAAAGCATTTCTGCCGGAGGAAGATCAGGGGTATTTTATTAACCTGATTCAAGCCGCCGATGGAACGTCTCTCAACTACACCCGTCAGATTGTGACTCAAGCAGAACAACAGTTGCTCAAACAACCAGAAATCCAAGGCACGTTTGCAATGGGTGGTGTGGGTTTTAACGGTAACACCCCCAACCGAGGTTTGATGTTTGCGCCTCTGAAACCCTGGGATGAACGGCAACAGCCAGAACAGACTGTCTCTGCCATCTTGAATCGCGTTCGAGGCGGACTGATGGGAATTCCTGAGGCTCCCGTGATTGCGGTCAACCCGCCCACAATTCCCAGTTTGGGCAGCACTGGAGGCTTTGTCTTTCAATTGCAGGAGCGGGGCGATCGTAACACAGAGGATATTAGCTCCTTAGATCGCATCAAGATGGAATTGCTGACTCGTGCGAATCAAACACCTGGATTGCAGGGAGTCTTTAGCACCTACACCGCAAATGCACCCCAGTTGCAAATTGAGGTCGATCGCAATCAAGCAGAAGCATTACAAGTGTCTGTGGAAGAGATTTACAGTACATTGCAAACCTACATTGGTTCCCGCTATGTGAATGACTTTAATGCCTTTGGGCGCACCTACCGGGTATATGTTCAAGCAGACGAACAGTTCCGTTCCAATCCCGAAGATATTGGTCAATTGTATGTGCGATCGCGGCTGGGAGACATGATTCCGCTCAACAATCTGGTAACAATTACTTCCACCACTGGTCCCCAAACAATTAATCACTACAACCTGCATCGAGCCATCGAAATTAATGGTGCTGCGGCTCCTGGGTTTAGTTCTAGTCAGGCAATTCAGGCAATGGAAAAGCTAGCGGCTGAAGTCATCCCTGCGAATATGGGGTTTGAGTGGTCGGGCATTTCCCTGGAAGAGTTAGAGTCTGGAGGAAAGGCACCGTTGATCTTTGGCTTGGGTGTATTCTTCGTATTCTTGGTCTTAGCGGCTCAGTACAATAACTTTTTTGATCCGTTGATCATCATGCTGTCGGTACCACTGGCAGTGATGGGTGCCTTATCAGTGCAATGGATGCGCGGCTTGTACAACGACATTTACTGCCAGGTAGGGCTGTTGATGTTGATTGGTTTAGCCAGTAAAAACTCGATTCTGATGGTGGAATTTGCCAATCAATTGAGATCGCAAGGACTTTCCCTCACCAAAGCCATTATTGAAGCATCTCAAGACCGTTTGCGCCCCATTTTGATGACTGCGATCGCGGCGCTCTTGGGTGCCTATCCCATGCTGTTTCCGACAGGCGCAGGTTCCGCTAGCCGTCTGTCCTTAGGAACGGCAGTCTTTGGGGGTACATTTGTTGCCACATTTCTCAGTCTATTTGTTGTCCCTGTGCTTTACATTGTGATTGGCAAAATCCGAGAAAAACTGGTACGCCCAAAATCACTTCATTCTTCAGACAAATTAGCTTAATCAGAAAGCAAAAAACTTTGATTCGGGACTTGATTCTCTAGTTGACTGGAGACTCTAAGATACCAACAAGCTTGAATCAAGGCTGGATCAAAACACGGCTTACAAGCTTAAAAAGTTTCAACTTCTATTGCTTTGTAACATCAATCAACCACAAAAAGTAGTGGGTTCCAATCATTGTGCCGTTCAAACAAATTCATTCAAGGAAAGACATCATGCAGACAGAAGCACAGAGAGCGCTCTACTGGGAATTAGAACAAATCACGGAATCCGTTTCTAAGTCTGAACCCAATTCACTTAAAAACTGGCTAAATGGGATCTGGCAAGTAATTGTCAATGTCATGACAACCTCTGACGAGCCAAAAATTTGGACTTCAACAGACTGGTTTGGTCATATCTGGTGGAACGTTTATTTCCCTAGAACTGGACAAACAGTTCGCTTGAATTCTGAGGAAGAAGTACGGATTTGGCTTGAAGAACATCTTCACCTCCTATAGCACTACACATTATCTTTAAAGTCAATTTTAGAGGTTGATTATGAATCGGCGTATCACCGCGATCGCTGTCATTACAACATTATTCATTGTTCAAGGCTGCCCACAACTTTCTCAAGTAAAGGAGAATCCCAAAATGCTTGCGACAACTCATACCAAGACGGCTCATACAGAACAAGCAAGTCATAGCCATGCTGCAACAAATACAAACAGTCATAGCGAACATGGAGATCACCTTGCAAACACATCTACATCAACTCAAGCTAAACTTACAACCACTGATGTAATTCTTCCGAATACTCCGACTATGCTTCAGATTGAGGTACAAGATCAGGAAGGAAAGGCGATCGCTCAGTTTGACTAATTCCAGGAGCAGATCATGCACTTGATTGCAGTCAGCGATGACCTACAGGTCTTTCAACATCTCCATCCTGGCTACAAAGGCAATGGACGATTTGAGGTTGAAACCCAGTTTCCCCAAGCTTGGTAGTTACACCTTATTGAGTGATTACCAAGCGACAGGACAGGCAGAACAAGTTGCCGTGCTGAAAACGAAAGTGGATGGGGTGAGCCTTTCGGTTGCCCAGGTTAATTGGAGCCACACCAAAACTTTCGGACAGACGATCGTTGGCTTTTGCCCCAAGCAAGGCAAGCATTAAAGTAGCGCATCTTTACTGTGCTGCTTCTCTAATCTGGCGCTCCATATCAGGGGTGACTTCGGTTGATCGTGCGGGAAGCGCCGCTATCCCCCGCTCTCCGTTCTGTGCAATATCATTGAGAAGCAACTGCATAATGGCTATTTCACGAACTTGCGCCTCAATTATCCCATCCGCCAGCTCACGAACGCGCGGATCGCTAATGCTTGCCTTCCGTGCATTGTTAATGGCGATTGAGTGGTGGGGAATCATCGACTTCATGAAGTTGACATCTCCGATCAGTGCCTGGGTTCTATTCACGGAGAACAGAATCAAGCCGAGAGCGATCGCCAAACCGAGAACTGCGATCTTGGTTCCTGTTCCTCGGTACATCGACCACATAAAGGAAAGCATCACAGCGGTCATCACACACCCCATCAATAATGAGGCAACCAGCCGATTTACGCTAAACATGGCGTGATCAAGGGAATATATGAGCTGATACATCAAGAAGAACATGATGAACGTTGAGGTCGCAATCATCGCCACAAATCGGTTCCAGCCCATTCCCGACATTTGTTTCTGGTTAGCCATATTGCTTCTCCATTGGGAGGCACTATTTCATGATAGGGCTTTGGCTCAACTCTCCGTATTAACCCTAGGGCGTGTTTTAACGCTTGCAATATGCGGCACAAACTCATTTTCTGCAACACCATTGATGATTCGCAGCACCATCAGGCTGTAAACAAAGGTGGAGATGAAAGTTCCCAGTACAATCTGGTTGCCGATATCTTGCATCAAATTACGCAGCAGACGCGGCCCAAACTGCGAAGACGCAAGCTGAAGCGCCACGATGGTAATCGAGAATGCAGTTGTGGCAACAGTCACTATTGAACCTGCGATCGCAGAGAGAATAGCTCGTGAACCATTGGAACCCAGCGCATATGCCTCCCTAGATTACCAATAATGTCGGCTTCTAGCTGTTGGTCAATGCCAATCGTGATCAATAAAAGCCCGATCACCAGCACAGCCATCAGGGTCGGGATAAACCAGAAACTAGAGTGCAGTGAATCCAAAAGCTTGCTAAACTTAGCTCTCATTTGCTATTCCTCTGTCGTTGAAGCAGGCTTTGTTCTGTCTGACCCATTTCCCTGAATTTTGATCTCGCGTTTATCGATCTACAGATTTCATCACGATAATTGAAGGTCATGGTTTAACAGCAGGTGTTTCTAGCACAATCACATTAACCAGGGGCATCGCATTGAAACCTTGTGCTACCAAGTGTGCTTGAATCGCTTGAGTCAAATCAACGCGGATTTGTTCAGTTGATCGAGTTGCCTCTGGCTGACGCTGAACATACACCACACACAGCAAGGTATTTTGCCCCTGAATATTGGCTCTAGTGAAACGCACGTTGGACTCAACCAATTGAACAGAATCACTTTGCTGCACAACCCGCTGCAACTCAGCATTGGCT
Source organism: Leptolyngbyaceae cyanobacterium M33_DOE_097 (assembly GCA_015296075.1). Taxonomy (GTDB): domain Bacteria; phylum Cyanobacteriota; class Cyanobacteriia; order Leptolyngbyales; family Leptolyngbyaceae; genus DSRU01. Next base: position 10,486 of record DVDV01000374.1, read on the forward strand.
CGTTGAGCACGACTGGAGCGTTCTAAGTTGGGCGGGTTAGAAAATTGCCACATCAGCAACCCGACCAGCACGATCGCGCTTAGCCCCACTGAGATGGGAAACACACCACGTCGCCCACGCTGATAACGCGCCCCTTGAGTGGATAATCCGCCAAACAAGCGAAACCACAGTGCGGCAGAGAAATTAATCCCACCCAGTTGCAGTAATAGTAAAAAGAGTCCATTGGTTGCTAGATCCCAACGTCCGATCGCTCCCGCCATGCCAACGATGCCTGCGGGTGGAGCCAGTGAAGCCGCAACCAGCATTCCAGTAGCAGCTCCCGACACCAAACTACTGCGATCGGACTGGATCAAGGTCAACGCTCCCGCTGCTCCCGCTGCCAGCGGAATCAAAACCGAAACGGTGGAAATTTGGCTGCTGTCGATCATCAAGTTGGATGGAATCTGCTGCTGAAGTATCCAACTCAGCAAAGCAGTGGTCGCGATCGTTACACCTAAGGCGGCAAAATACCGGACAATGCTGCGTCGAAGCAGTTGGCGATCGCCCCTTGCGGTTGCTAGAGCGGTGTTCATCGCGGGACCTGCAAACGGAGCCAGCAACATCGCGGCTACCAAGAGGTAACTTGTGCTGGTATACAAGCCAATCCAAACGACGACTCCGGCGATTGCTGCATAACTGAGAAATCCTTTCCAAGACCCGGTACTTTGCAGACCTGAAAGAAAGATTTCGATCGGGCTACGCGCTTCAACATTGGTCACCTGAGTAGCAGCGGCATCGGCAGGTGGATGGAGTGCCATGATCCCGGTTGGCAGCAGCGTAAAGCTTAAATCCGGTATGTCTTGCAGTTTCTCAAGCAGCTTTTCCAGCTTGCGATTGGAAATGTGAACAAATACCAGATCCAACGGTTGCTGAACTCCCGCTGCTTCAATTTTTGCCAGGTTAGTGCCGTCGCAGGCTTTGGCAACCTCTAAAACAGTTTTTCCACATCCCTGCGGCACTTGCACAAGAAGCTGTCGCATTGGCTTTTTCTCATCTTCTAACGGGATCGTTATTCCATTTCTCGAACATCAAGTTGTGAGTTCATTAAAGCTGAGCATGTTGGCGAATTAACGATGCAGCCACTCAAACACGCTCAAAGAAGCAACCACACCGACAAAGTGGGCAGCAATGCCGCTCATGTTTGCCATTGCCACCATGATATCGATCGATCGAATGACACGAGTCGGATCGTAAATCGCAACACCTTGGGGCTGAGCGATCGCTTTAGAGAACAGTACTCCTAACGTTGCGCCTCCCCCTAAGATCGTCAGCAGCATCCCAACTAAACCGACGATCGCGCCTAAACGCAAAACATTCATGACCTCTGATTTTGCAGGGTGTCTCATAGTGTCTGCATGACGCAACCGTTTAGCAAATCGTGTTTGACGAAACGCAAAGTAGATCCCCACTAGCAGCGCTAGAATGCCACAGACTGCCCAAAAGATGCCAATGCCAATACCTGGAGTGACACCACGGTTAAGATTCACGCCAATACCGGGAGATACACCCGGTGGAAGTGCAGTCGCCTGACTGAAATTTCGACCCGTGATCGCAAACACAACCAGCAATAAAGCGATTGCACCAAAGCCAATTTGGGCAGAGAGTCCAATCCACCCGGTTAGGCGCAAAACATTGCCAATTTTTTCGAGTTTTGACTCTAGTGATTGTTTTTCAACCGTTTGCATAAAAGCTCTCTCCCAATAAGACTAACGACCTACTACATATTGAGCCGCTGGTTGGTCTGCGATCGGTGTAGTTTTACCTTAACTGTTAAGAAATGCATAACGTCGGGGTGTACCGAGAACGAAGTTTCATTACTGTTCTCCTAGATTTATCATTTCACCCAAACCCTAATCACTAATAGGATTAAAGTCGTGTACCTTTTGAGTCAGATTAATCATTAAACAGTTACTACATTTACTCTTTATATTAATATCCCTCATGAGATAGAACGCAATATATTCCTTGCGGTAGAAATTCTTTCAACTAAGTTGAATCAAAATTAGCAGGCATCAAAAGGCTGTTAGAGTGTAGATTAACCAGTTTTTCTCTTCCACTCAGCTAAAGGCATAAATTTTGACATTAGGACGCTGGATCGGCTTGCTTTCGCTAGTGGTTTCGCTCTATGTGCTGTGGCAAATTCGAGCGATCGTGCTGCTGTTTTTCATGGCGATTATCTTTGCTGTTGGGCTGAACCGAGTTGTACGTCAATTTCAAAAGTCTAGACTTAAGCGAAGTGCTGCGATCGCTTATCTGGCTCACTTACCCTCCCGTGGTATTAAAACCACCAGCATCAATGCTTGTTTTCATTCTGGTCTAGCCTATTTTTAGAACGATAAGCAGACGAACTCTGAGAATATTCAAAAATTAACTTGATGAATTAGTAGTTGCTTTCTGGATGCTAATAAAATAAGTATTGAAAGTAATAAATTCATAAGTATCAAATAAAGGGCACTTTTGCTTCATCCTACTTCAAAAATCCCAATAGTTTTATAGGAGTGAGAAATAAGCGACTTATAAGGAGAGGTCAGTAATCGTTAAATTCTAAAATCAATTGTAGGGAGCGATCGCTGATTAAAGAAGAATCCCTCTACTCACTCAAATGTTGTTTCATGATGATGCCTCGCAGCCCTAGGCTGACATATATCAATTCAATATCGAGAGCCAGTTGTAAGACACCCAAAATAAACCCTAGAATCTGCAACATAATTGATTTGATCAGGTTTAGGATAAGGTTCACAGACACACAAAATTTAGTACCATCGCCAGCAACAATCCTCCCAGACTTGCATCCGAGTAATATCAGCAAGGGGCGCAACTAGACTCAGCACCAGGGAATTACAAAGATCGCGATCGTGGGGCTAAATGGCGATTCACCTCGGCTTAATCACACCCACTCCTTGCAACCCATCCAGGATAAATTCAACTTTGATCTACGCCCGATCAACCCCAAAGGAATAGCAAACATATGCCACTTCTTCAGCCATGGCAAACTCCTCATTGTCTGCTGGGCGCAACCCTTCCAGAATATGCACCACCTGCCAGCGATGCACTTCCAGGTAAAGGTCGATCGCCTCATTCAAAATGTAGGAGCGATCGCGGTCTAGCCCATCGGCAATCTCATCGAGTGCTGCCGCTTCTCTGCATCCAACCGAAATGTAAACGTTTCCCTGCTCACAGCGGAGTCCTTTACGGATGCACGTATTCTATGGCAAGGTCAAACAACCTCTGCAGCTTCAGCCTGCTGCAAATACCGCCATTTCTGCATCACTAATGCGACCTGTTTGATGAAGCGTCGCGATTACCTCCGAAATGGTGAGAACGGCGTGGGGTTGGTAGCCATTGGCCTGCAATCGACCCTTCACATCCTGCTCGTGATCTAGAAATACCACAATATCTTGGACATTGAGTCCGACCGACTTGAGCTTAGCGGCTCCCTCCATCGCACTATTGCCGCTAATTAAAATGTCATCCACAACGACCGCTGTTTCGCCTGGCTCAAAGTTGCCTTCTACCATACGACGGGTGCCATGCGCTTTCACCTCTTTACGCGGAAAGATCATCGGACGGTTAAGTTGGAGTGCTAATCCGGTTGCGGTGGGTAATGAACCATAGGGAATGCCTGCAATGCGATCAAATCTCAGGTCTTTCAAAATGGCTGCATAGGCATTCAACACTTGCTGAAACAGTTGCGGGTTGGAAATGATTTTGCGGAGATCGATGTAATAAGGGAAAACGGCTCCAGAGGCTTGAACGAAGTTGCCAAAGAGAATACAGCCAACATCATAGAGTTGCAGAATCAAGTCTAGATGAGGGTGCTGCTCCAGAGTGCAGACGTTAGAAACCCAGACATCACAGCTCGCGTTTTCCTGAATCACTTGGGTTCTGACGGAATGGATCTGCTCTTGCAGCGATCGCACTCGTTGGGTTAAATCCGCCTGACTCATCCAATCTTGCGGAATCGGAACCAGTAACCCTTCCCCGTTACGATTTAACCCGGCTTTCAAGAGTTGACTGAGATCCACGCCTTCCTGCCAGATGCTGCGTACCAAGATCAGTCGCTCTGGCGCGATCGCCCGCACCCGTGCCAGGGTATCCGGCGTCGTTGTGCCAACCTCTACCCCCACCTGCTCAGTCGTACCCCAGGTTTTACATTCTTGAATCACTTGCAGATAAAAGGGCGAGTCTGTTGATGGATAGCCTTGCAATCGGGTGGCGGATGGATTTGAGGTACAAGCCAGGACAAATACGGCTTTGCCAGGATACACCAAAAAGGGAGCCACTAAATCCTGTCCAAGGTAAGCACTGAGGGTGACGGCATCGACTTGCCACTGACTAAAAAACCTGTGAGCAATCACACTACTGCTGTTCAGGTCACTGTGCTTTGCATCTAAAATCACCGGAATGTGAGCGGGAATGGTGTTCAGTACTGTTTGTAGCAGGTCTAAACCTGAACTTCCCAATGCTTGATAGAAGCCTAGCGTCGGTTTGTACGCACAGACTAAATCAGCCGTTTGAGCAATGACATCCTGCAGCCAGCGTTCTAACTGCTGAATCAAAGCAGCTTGGTCGCGACGATTGTCTGTAACAGAGGTGTAATCAACGCCGTAGTGAGTGGGTATGAGTTCTGGATTGGGATCTAGTCCGACAACCAGCAAACTGGAGTTGCGACTAATCGCGGCTTCTAACTTGTTAAAGAAAGGCATTCTTTTAAGCGGTAAGCAACCTCTTCACGCTACACCGAGACGGGCTGTTAAGGAATCCCTATGAGTTGAAGCAGTAGAAATGATTAACATATCAGGGTTAGTGGGCACGTAGAGACAAAAAATGGCAAAGTTTTATGAAAAGCTTTGTCCAGTAACATTTTTGGCGATCTTTTCGCCTGACTTCAAAGCCTACAATTTGCGAAAGATTTGGTCTTTTTAGATCTCAAGGATAGAGATTTGAAGCAGTTGAAAAAAGTTAATTGTACTACTTTGCCGTTTTGAGATGCGAGCAAGATGGGGCTTGTCACCAATCTCTGCCGCCTGGAGCGCCGCAACATATTTGAAGGTGTGTCCTGGCACTACGCGATCGTCCGTGTCGGTAGTGGTGAAGGATCGCGGGATATGCCTTGCCAGATTCAATGTTGTGATAAGGCGAATAGCTCAAGAGTTTACGAAAATCCGCTTCCTGTACTGGAGATCCAAACTCATCTACCCATGTTTTCCCGCTTGTGAACTGGTCAAAGATTAATCGAAGTTGCACAAACTCTGGCTAACACCTGATGCACCTTCAGTTTTGGTGTGGGAACCGTTTGAATCTCAAACTTCTCAACATCACCAAACGCAGTTAATACCGCGCCGCTGCCTTCATAGATTCCATCTGTGCCAACGCCCCTTGATTGAGAATAAACATTGACAGGATTTCGATGCCACTTAGCGGAGGTAACTCTCTAACTTTGCAATCACCCCGTTACCACTGACGCGAAACTCATGGAACAATTGCAGTAACGCGAATTTCAATCCGCATCGTTGGCAGTCCGAGCGCTGCGACTCCTACCTGTGTCCAGATTGGAGCGTGGTTAGGCATATAGTGACGAAATGGCTTGGACATCACTTGGTTAACCTCCGGGGGGAATCCGCCAACATGGTAAGAATTGACGTGGACAACATGCTCCCAACCCGCGCCAGCAGTTGCCAAGGTTCGCTCTACATTCCGGAACACCTGAGCAATCTCGTCTGCAAGCGATTCGGTAATTTGCAAATTGTCATCCCAACCACCTTGACCTGATGTCTCCACGCGATCGCTAATTTTTACCGCTTGCGAGTAATGCAATTCATTCAGCATGTATTCCCCATAACCAGGGGTAACAAAAAACTTGGGCTTATTCATGGTGTTCCTCATGTAATGCGTTTGACCCTATCTCGCGTTGCGGCATAACGTTTCTGCTCACCGGATGCAGATCACCTTTGTCTGTGACCAACAACCTACATTTGTGCTGGTGCAGAGGGTTTATTAGCTGGTTTTTGCTGCATCAAAAATGGAACTTTATGAGTTCAACGCCTTTTCAATACGGCGATCGGGAATGAGCCACAGAACTGCAACCAGAACATATAACGCACATGCAAGCCAAGGAATTGCAAAAGCAAGTGGAATTGCAACTGCATAAGTCAATACCGATAACTTGCCTTTAAAATTTCGACCAAGAGCAGTTGCAAGTGTGGAATCTTGACCGTGGTGAAAAACAAGTGTGCGGGTCAGAGTGAAGTAGGCGATCGCAGCCAACAATAGAACCACACCATAGAGCGCCACAGGCAACGCAGCAAAGTGATTTTCACCCATCCACGCGGTGATAAAGGGAAATAATGATAACCAGAACAACAAATGTAGGTTTGCTGAGATCTTGCACCAGTTTCAACAAGGGGTTGCCAAAGAAGGAAAAATCTGAAAGAAAGGGCGTAATCAAAATTTAACTGAACGGTTATGGAAACCATTGTTCAACACGC
>DVDV01000143.1 GCA_015296075.1 Leptolyngbyaceae cyanobacterium M33_DOE_097
TGAGAATAATTCTCACAAAAATATTCATTTTGAACAGCTATCAATGGCTGGAATACCCATTCTGCCGTTCATAAAATTGAGCGCACAAGCCTTTAGAGGCTCTGACTTCAGTACAAATGTTTCAAAATGAGAATTGCTGCCGAAATTCCTCGATTGGAAGGCGAAAATTTATAAAAAAGTTGCGTAATGATACGGTTTTGAAATGCGTTTTATGGGGCGATTGAGAACACACTCTCAGTCCCAGTGACTACAGTAAATCTAAGGATTGATCAGTCATGGCTCGCACCGTTTTCTGAGGAAGGCAGTCCCAGCAAGTACACTCCTTATAAAAGTGCGAGAATTCAGCTCGTTGTAATGCAGAATAAAAACGATTGGTAGGCCACACACTTTGAGATCGATGCAACGTCAAACCTGGTTCAGAAACCTTCAAAAACAAGTGCAGCAGCGGTTGAATACTGCAATTTTGGCTTTTCTCTGTTGCATCTTGATTGTGAGTTGTGGGAGATCAGCCTCCAACCAATTGACCCCAGCACCTGGCAACCGCATTGTTTTAGGCACAACCGCCACGATCGAAACGATTGACCCGGCAGATGCCTACAAAATTTTTACGGGTGCCATTCTCTATAACTTGGGCGATCGCCTCTACACCTATAAAGTGGGCACCGATGAGCTGATCCCTCAATTAGCATCGGCTTTTCCAAAAGTCAGTGCTGACGGTTTGACCTACATCATCCCGCTTCGGCAAGGTGTGAAGTTTCACGATGGCACCCCCTTCAACGCAGAGGCGATGGCATTTTCGCTCAACCGCTTTATGCAGAATGGTGGTGGCCCCTCGTTTTTGTTGGCAGACCTGGTTGAGTCCGCTCAAGCAAGCGGTGAGTATGAACTAACGATCAAGCTAAAAAATGCGTTTGCCGCATTCCCCTCACTGCTGGCTTTTTCGGGTGCTTGCGCGGTTTCACCCAAAGCATACGAAATTAAAGAAGGCTCCTTTAAATCTCAAGAGTTTGTCGGTACTGGCCCCTATCAACTGACCCGCTTTGGCACCGACCAGATTCAACTCGATGCATTTGCCGACTATTGGGGCGGTAAACCCCTCAACGACGGGATCGACATTCAGTTTTACTCCAGCCCTGCCAACTTGTTTAACGCCTTTCGCATAGGGGCGATCGATGTTGCCTATCAGAGCATGGCCCTTGATCAGGTCAACAAAATTAAGGAAAGCTCCGCCCAGACGGGCTGGCAAGTGCTTGAGAAGGCGGGCGGTGAAATTGACTATCTGACCCTCAATGTCACCTCTCCCCCCCTCGATCGCAAAGAGGTGAGACAAGCACTCGCGGCTATTGTTGACCGACCGACCTTACGCGATCGCGTGTTTCAGGGGCAAGTTGAGTCCCTTTACAGCATGATTCCTTCGTCGTTAGAAGAAGCAGACCCTGCATTTGCAACCAGTTACGGCGATGGCAATGCCGAGAAAGCGCGTGCGCTGCTGACTCAAGCAGGCTACTCAGAGCAAAACCCGCTCAAGGTTGAGTTTTGGTATCGCTCAAACATCGCCAGCGGACAGCTCGCAGCTGTCACACTCAAGGCGATCGCGCAGAAGAAGTTAGGCAAACTTTTGCAATTTGAGTTGCGAAGCGTCGAGTCTACAACCGCTAACCGCCTGATCGAAAAAGGCGTATACCCAACTTTCTTGCTGGACTGGGCCGCTGACTTTTTTGATGCAGACAATTATATTGAGCCGTTTTTACGGTGTAGTGAAGGCTCACCCGACAAAGGTTGTGTGAAAGGTTCCAGTCAAGTGCAAGGCGCTTTTTACTATAGCGATCGAGCCAATCAGTTGGTGAACCAAAGCCGTAGCGAACAAGACCCTGCCAAGCGCAAGCAAATTTTTGCTGAAATTCAAAAACTGGTTGCCGAGGATGTGCCCTACATCCCAATTTGGCAAAACAAAGACTTTCTTTTCACCCAAAAGTGGATTTCAGGAGGCAGTCTAGAAGTGACCCAAAAAGTCCCTCTTTGGCTCTTAAAGAAAAACACGTAGACCGCGATTTTGTACGCGACGAAGGCTTTTGTTTTAGGTCGTTGCCCGAACCAGTCTTTGCAACCCCTTCTAGAAGCCCATTTCTAAAGTTAGACCACCTTCAAGTTTTTCAGGCGAATAACCAGGGCGATCGCCCTCATAACCTCTGCCTCACGTCACCCGTACTTTCTGGCAGCGATCAAACTGCCAAACTTACTACCTGTACCGTTTGGCTAGCTAACCATTCAACCCCCACCGACACCACCTTGCGGGGGTTGTAGGGGAGTGAGTCTCCTACGGGCGGGGGCGCGGGGGGAAGTCCCCCGGTCTGGCGGCTCCGCCGCCCCCAAATCTCCGCTCAAACTCCATCAAAAAGGGCGTCCTCCTAGAGCAATCCATTTCAACCCAGCAAACCTGGGAGGATCTCCCCTCTTATCAAACCTGGAACGCTCGACAAAAAAAGCATTATAGCGCTACGCATAGAAGTTGGTACAAGAGGATGTGGGAGCTGCGCTCCCAGCCAGGGGTTTCACCCCTGCACCCCGTCCTAACATTTTCCAGTACTGCTATAAGTTTTTTTCTTAAAAGAGAGGGGTAATTACTAGCTTTCTGTCCTGGGAAATGATACATACGATGTGATAGCTTGTTTCCGGGAAATCGTCGTGGTGGACTTACCGATTTAGGTTCGATTAAGTTAAATTTTCCGCTATGGTTAGATGAACTATGATTATCAAGCCTTTCCTGGGAATTCCATCATTTCACTCGCATGGACGACCGATTCAGCTCACGAGATAATGCTGACCTGACAATTCGCTCTGCTCCCTTCTTTCAGGGTTTGCCAGAGGCTGCTGTTGAGAAAGCAACTTCGCACGTAGTAATGCGGAGTCACCCTGCAAACCAAGTCATTTTGTTAGAAAACGACTGGGGTAGTTCTGTGTATTTCATCCTCAGCGGGTGGGTCAAAATTCGCACCTACAACCTTGATGGCAAAGAAGTCACGCTCAACATTTTGGGCAAGGGTGAGCTGTTTGGTGAAATGGCTCCCCTCGATGAAGTTCCCCGTTCTACCGACGTCATTACGCTGGCACCAACCGTAATTGGCAACATGCCTGCTCAAGATTTTGTCAACTTGTTAAACACCGAGCCTCAATCAGGGATTCGGTTGGCACAGTTAATGGCGCGGCGTCTACGTCAGGTCAACCGTCGTTTACGACTGCGAGAGTCAGATAGCGTATCGCGTGTCGCCGATATTTTGCTGTTTTTGGCCGATGGTCAGGGTAAGAAGAGTCAGCAAGGCACCGAGATTCCCAACTTGCCTCACCGAGAGTTAAGCAGCCTCAGCGGGCTGGCGCGCGAAACAGTGACCCGCGTACTGAGCAAGCTTGAAAAGAAAGGTTTAATTACTCGCGAGAAAGATACTTTGTGTATTCCTGATACTCATGCTTTAGAAAGACTAATGATCTAAAGCGATCGCCTGCCTTAAAAGTTATTTTTAAGCACGTTCAAGGTCTGTGCCCCGATCGCAGGTTGTCTTCGTTGTAGACAATCGTGAGCCTCTATTTGCTCCCATTACAGCCCATTCACAGTGGGGGGCGTTGGGCTAAAAAAAATTTTGATCCTGAAGGTATAGGTTAGACTCTATAGCCACATCGGTAAGCGCGTGGGAATAATGCACCCATGTTTCGCTTATTATCGGTATTGCTGCCCTAAATAACGTCTAGTGTCTTGCGTTGGGTGTCAGTAATCTATCGCCGCAATCCATTGATCTGTCGATTTTCACTGCTTATGAAACTGTTTGTTTTTCATACTCCTGAGTTGATTCCTGATCATGCGACCGCAGACTGTGCGATCGCGATCGATGTATTGCGTGCAACGACCACGATGGCAACTGCACTCTCAGCCGGGGCTGAAGCGGTACAAGTATTTAGTGACTTAGAAAAACTGTTAAACGAAAGCTCCAATTGGGAACCTCAAAAACGCATCCGGGCAGGCGAACGGGGTGGGTCTAAAGTCGATGGTTTTGATTTTGGTAATTCACCGCTTGACTGCACCCCTGACCAAGTGGGCGGTAAACGGTTATTTATCAGCACAACCAATGGCACTCGCGCACTGCAAAGCATTCAAGCTGCCCCAACGGTTCTAGCGGCTGCGCTCATCAACCGACGTGCGATCGTCCAGTATTTGCTGCAAACCCGTCCCGAAACGATCTGGATGGTTGCCTCCGGTTGGGAAGGCAGTTTTTCGCTCGAAGATACGGTCTGTGCAGGGGCGATCGCCGATTTGTTGCAAAAAGAGAGCGGCGAAAGCTTGATTGATTTAACTGGTAACGATGAGCTAGTCGGCGCTGTCGCCCTTTACCATCAGTGGAAAGATGATCTGCTGGGGCTGTTTCGTTATGCCAGTCATGGTCAACGCCTCCTGCGTCTTAACCTTCTGGAAGACATGCGGTATTGCGCTCAGCTCGATATTCTCGACGTGCTGCCGATTCAACGCGAGCCAGGTGTGTTGGTCAGTAACCACAATCGCGTCGCAGCACCTGTCTCATAGTCTGGGTTAGCAATTAGTCAGATTGCTTGCCAGGTGGATTGGTGTTTGTAAAGCCTGTCTCTCTCTACTAGGACCAACCCACCCTCAACCCAGCAGGTTAAACCCGACTTACTCAGCCAAGTCTCGATGAGTAAACGGCTTTGCCTGACTGCCTGCATAGGTCGCCGCGATGTGCCCTTCCCCGACCAGCTGATACTTGTAGGTGACTAACCCCTCTAACCCAACTGGGCCGCGTGGTGGCATTTTTTGGGTGCTAATCCCTACTTCGGCTCCAAATCCATAACGAAACCCATCGGCAAAGCGAGTTGAGCAGTTGTGGTAGACCCCGGCTGCGTCTACTTGTGCCATAAATTGCTCGGCGGCGGTGGCATCTTCAGTGACGATCGCCTCTGTATGGCGAGAGCCATAGGTGTTGATATGGGTGATCGCGGCCTCCAGGGAATCCACCACGCGAATCGCCAAGATTAAGTCGCTGTACTCGGTTGACCAATCTGCTTCGGTGGCGGGGGCGATCGCCACGAACTGACAGGCTTCTGCATCACCGCGTAACTCGACGCCTTTTGCTTGCAGAGCTTCCGCGATCGCAGGCAAAAATGTTGGGGCGATCGCCCGATGCACCAACAACGTTTCGATCGCATTGCACGCGGCAGGATACTGCGTTTTTGCATCGACTACGATGGGGATCGCTTTGTCAAAGTCAGCGTTGGCATCCACATAGAGATGACAGATTCCGTCGGCATGGCCTAAGACTGGGATCCGGGTATTTTCTTGCACAAACCGCACAAATGCATTGGAGCCTCTGGGAATAATCAGATCCACCGAGTCATCGAGTTTCAGCAACTCCATCGTTTCTTCGCGGGTGGTTAAAAGCTGCACGATCGCGGGGTCAACTCCGGCGGTGGTCAATCCCTGCCGAATCGCCTGCACCAACGCTTCACAAGAGTAAATCGCTTCTCGCCCCCCTTTCAGAATCACGCCATTCCCCGATTTGACAGCCAAGCTTGAAATTTGCATCACCGCATCGGGGCGCGCTTCAAAAATGACTCCCAAAACCCCTAGCGGGCAAGCAATCCGCTTTAACACCAGGCCATCATCTAGCTCACGATGAATCTGTACCGCACCAACTGGATCCGGCAACTTCGCGACATCTCGAACTCCTGCGATCGCCGCTTTGAGTTTGGCTTCGTCGAGCTTGAGGCGAGCATACAGCGCAGTGGCAATATTATCTGCGATCGCGGCTTCGCAATCTTTCACATTCGCTGCCAAAATTTCTGGGATCGCCGCTTCTAGGGCGTTAGCAATCTCAATCAACGCCTGGTTTCTTGCCTCGGTTGGCAACGTAGCGAGTAGGCGAGCAGCGGCGCGAGTTTGTTGGGCGATCGCACGAAGAGAAGCGTCTTGACCGCTCATGCGTTCAGAAGTGAGAGAAGAAGCCATAGCCAGCAATTGATTTATCAACATCCAATCCTTTCATTGTAAGGTCTGATACCCCTTGCCATCGATCGCCCCCCCTCCTACAGTAGGGACACACCTGCAAAGCGCGAATTTTCAAGCTTTAACGCGACTTTACTATCGCTTCCCAATTTCTTCATACAAAAGGGATGGCATTTGCTAAATAACAAGCCATTCTGGTGGAAGCAAGTTGAGTCAATCACAAATTTGCGTAATTTCAGCCCCATTGCCCCCGGTTTAGCCATGCCAAGCACCTTAATGGATTTTGACGTTCCTTATGAGTTGGCAGTTGCACCCAATCCTTACGGGATGACACACAGTCTTAAACTCACGACCATTACAATAGTCAACTTTTGTTTTGAGCTGTGGCAACCGCTCCCCGATCAGCCGCTACTACCCCAAGAAGCAATGCTCTTAAAAGGTGATTGCCTGCGAGTTGAAGAGATCTGCGCCCTGCTAGTTGAGGCAATGGGTGCGCAAATGAGGGATCTTGACAACGAGATAACTGAAACTTTGCATCAGTGGCGACAGGTGCGCCAGAAGTTAGCAAGTTCCTTTGATGCGATCGCGGTACATTCAACGCTGTCAGCCGAAACAAGCGCAACAAATGAGTTTCTGCGTGAACATGCGTCACTCCACGCTGCTGATCAGTATCTTGTCTTTCTAAAGTTTGTTGAGCTTGAAACAGGCTATCAGGTTGAGGCGTTACCGTATCAGCTTTCGTTTGCCCAAGTGGGGTAGTTTGTCTGTCGCAAGGTTTGCTGATAGTAGAATGCGGCCAAACAGATGCCTAACGCTATTCTTTCGTTCGCGATCGCTGTGTGAAGTTCTTCTCGGCAAACTCCTGTAGCAAGCTGCGCCAAAGTGAAGCCTTCACCGTAAAATCAGGACATGCAAGATTCTCGCCCTATTGTTGAAATCCCTGCTTGTGCCTGGAAGCGTCCCCTTGGACTCGGTTGGGAGCAGCCTTATACTGTCCGCTATGCCAGCAATTTAGATGACGGCCCCTGGCATGGGGCACCGCTGGGCGGCTTTGGGGCTGGTTGTATTGGGCGATCGCCACGGGGTGACTTTAACCTCTGGCACATCGACGGCGGCGAGCATACGTTTGGTGCGATTCCGGCGTGTCAGTTTAGTGTGTTTGAGCAAGTCGGTGAGCAAACGCAGGCTTATGCTGTGTGTACCGAAGCACCTCAAGATGGCACACTCAAACAGTGGCAGTGGTATCCGGCTCAGTCTTCAGATGGCAAAACCGCAAACGGCACATATCATGCGCTATATCCCCGCAGTTGGTTTGAGTATCGTCAGCAACTACAAGCTGAGCTAACCTGTGAACAGTTTTCACCCATCTGGGCTGAAAATTACCAGGAGAGTAGTTATCCTATTGCTGTTTTTCTGTGGACGGCCCATAACCCCACCGATCGCCCGATCACTCTCAGCGTCATGATGACATGGCAAAACCTGGTGGGTTGGTTTACAAATGCACTCAAAGCACCGGATGTGAAAGTGCGTGATGATGGCAGCCCAGTGTATGAGTATCAGCCTCGCTGGAAGCTGAGCCAGGGGAATGTCAACCAGCTCGTTGGCGATGAGCAGCGCTTGGGTATTTTGATGCGTCGGCCAGCTGACTCGGAACCGCAAGAAGGAGATGGTCAGTGGGCGATCTCGACTCGTTTAAATCCCCTGGTTTGGGAGGTCTTTTACCATACCCGCTGGAACCCCGAAGGCGATGGCTCAGAGGTGTGGCAGCACTTTGCTCAGGATGGTTCGCTCCCCAACAGTGAGGATGAAACACCCGCCAGTGCGACCGAACAAATTGCCGGGGCGATCGCGGTGCGGTTGACGCTGGCACCCGGTGAGACGCAACATATTCCCTTTGTGTTGGCCTGGGATCTGCCAGTCATTGAGTTTGCTGAGGGCATTACCTACCTGCGCCGCTACACCGACTTTTTTGGACGCAACGGGGCAAATGCCTGGAGCATGGTGCGTACAGCGTTGAAGAGTTATACGGAATGGCAACAGGCGATCACCCAGTGGCAACAGCCGATTTTGAGTCACTACAAAGTACCCGACTGGCTCAAGATGGCTCTGTTTAATGAGTTATATGACTTGACCCAGGGCGGCACGCTGTGGACGGCAGCGACAGAGCAAGACCCGATCGGACAGTTCGCCATTTTAGAATGCATTGACTACCGCTGGTATGAAAGTCTGGATGTCAGACTCTATGGCTCTTTTGCGCTGTTGATGCTATTTCCTGAGATTGAGAAATCGGTGATTCGAGCGTTTGCGCGATCGATTCCAGCAGCAGACGATCGCACCCGCACAATCGGCTACTACTACACGATTGGGGCTGAGAGTCCGGCGGCGGTTCGCAAAGTCGCAGGAGCCACGCCCCATGACCTCGGCGCACCCAACGAGCATGTGTGGGAGAAGACCAACTACACCAGCTACCAGGACTGCAACCAGTGGAAAGACTTGGGCTGTGATTTTGTCTTGCAGGTCTATCGTGATTACCTGCTGGGTGGGTCGCATGACCTGGAATTTTTGGAAGAGTGTTGGGAACCGATGGTGCAAACGCTCTACTACCTCAAGCACTTTGACAAAGACTTTGATGGCATTCCCGAAAATTCGGGCGCACCCGATCAAACGTTCGATGACTGGAAGTTGCAGGGGGTCAGTGCCTACTGCGGCGGCTTGTGGATTGCGGCGCTAGAAGCAGCGATCGAGATCGGGCGGGCGCTGGCATCAACCACAAGTAGCTTTCGCAAAGCGGCTCAACTGCAACACCACATTGGCGAATTTTTGCTCTGGCTCGACCAGTCGCGATCGATCTACCACGACACCTTGTGGAATGGCTCCTACTACCGCATTGACAGCCAAAGTGAGTCTGAAGTTGTAATGGCAGACCAACTCTGCGGTCAGTTTTACACACGGTTGCTGGGCTTGCCCGATGTTGTCTCTGAAAGCTGCGCTCGAACAGCGCTCCAGACGATTTATCAAGCCTGTTTTGTCAACTTTAACCAGTACATTGCATCAGGACAGTTAGAAGCGCAAACTTATACATCGGTGATTGAAGCGCGTGCGGCTGAAGAGGATAGTGAAGCGGATGACGAAGCAGATCTACCAGCAGTCGTTGCAGCCTCGACCACTGCACAAGCAGAGGCAGCCCCTACGACAACCCAAGCAGCACCACCCGTTATGGAACAGCGTTTGGTTGATCCCGCTTCTCTCTCTGTCGCACCAATTGGTGCCGCCAATGGTGTGCGTTTAGATGGTTCCCCTGAAAATCCCAAGTCAACGCATCCGCTTGAAGTCTGGACAGGCATTAACTTTGGGTTGGCTGCGTTGATGCTGCAAATGGGGATGGTCAATGAAGGGCTGCAAATTACTGAGGCCGTTGTGCGGCAAATTTATGAAAACGGCTTGCAGTTCCGCACACCCGAAGCGATCACACCAAATGGTACTTTCCGCGCTTGCCACTACTTACGCCCGATGGCAATTTGGGCTGTTTATGGAGTTCTGATTGGAGAATTGTGATTAGTACTTCTTGTTATCTAAAAAAAGGCGCTAGAAAGTTGAATTTATAGGTTCAGTCGCGATACTAAAAATAAGCTAAGGAAATTTCGCTGAGTATTCTTCAAAAGAAGTAACAGGTGAAGAACTGAAGAGCGTGATTCGCAAACCTGGTATGCTGTGCGCGATCGCTAGTACGCTAAGCGACAACTGGGGTGGTAGTGCCAGGTTTCGGTTGAGATAGCCAGATCTTTGATTAAGCCTGTCAATAAATCGAGTACCCAACCATGAACTTGAGGGGCACGACCATCACGTAACGCGTTGCGCATGATTGAGGTTTGAAATAGGTTCTTAACCTGCACTCTAACGTTTAACTCTGCCAAAAAATTGAGTCGCGCTTCGCGATCAGGGAGGCGATCGATTTCTTCTTGTCGCTGCAAATATAACTCTCGAATCGGGTTGACCCAACTATCAACCAAGCCACCGCTGCAACCTTCTAAAGCAGCTTGAATCCCACCACATCGATAATGACCGCAGACAATAATGTGCCTGACTTGTAAATGTTCGATCGCATACTCCAGCACTGATAAAAAGTTAATGTCAGTCAAACAAATCTGGTTGGCAATATTGCGATGGACAAAGATCTCGCCGGGGTCAGTCTGCATAAACTGAGTCAAGGGTAAGCGACTATCTGAACAACCGATATAGAGATAAGGTGGCGCTTGACCAGCCGCTAAATCCTTAAAATAATTTGGATCGAGTTTTTCCTGTCGAGCGACCCACACTCGATTATTCTGAAATATCTGCTCGATACTATGATATTCTGTCAGCTTTCCGATGTTCATTCTGTATCTAAATTTAGAAATATTGCTTAATCGGCAATGGATTTGCATGGTAGTTATAGCTTTATCAATATGGTCTATTTTGTGTCATAAACTACATGGACGAGTTAATACAGCACAAAGGGCAAGGCAACTTAGCCACTCCTACCTGGAAGTAGATGCTGGTTTTGAGGTTTCAAAAGAATATTAGTTAACGCTGTGCTTTTAGATAAGAGCGGTCTTAAATTATATTTGGTAAATAATTTTCGTTTGATTGAGGTCAAGAACCGCTTAAAACAGAGAGATATCAGGATTTTGCTGATTTGTCCTGTTATGCCTTTAAAAATTCGGGAATTATGTTTATGTTCACACCTGTAAAAAGAGAAGAATTTGTATGCACCAGAGCATCGGCAAAGGGTTATCCAGTCTTCGGGTGGGGCAGAAAATTGGGTTGGGATACGCTATTGCTCTGGGTATTGCCTTTTCTGGGACGATCGCTGGGTTTAAGATTGGCCATTATTACCAGCAACAAGCCGAAATTCGAGAAGAACACGCTCGCAATGAGGTCGAACTGTTGTATCGGCTGCAATCAAGTATTCTGCAAACTCGTACGCACCAGCAGCGGTTGATTCCCCTGACCCAAGATCCACAGAAATTTGAGGATGAGTATAGTCATCTCCTAAAGCACAGTGCAGCGATTCAAGACTTGTGGGCTGAAATTAGGGCATTTAAGACTACGTTTTCAGAAGTCCATGAAGAGGAACACCGCAAAACTCTATCAAACTTTGTGCAAGCCTATGAACGTGTGCCAGAGCGGTATTTGCGAGAACTCGATCGCCAGGTTGAGCGAGTCCGCGCTCTTGATCTCACGTCTCCTCAAGCGGCTGAACAGGCTCGGGCGCTGCTGCTGCAATTTTCTAACAGCGAGCTAGCACTCGACTTTGATAGTACCTCAGATAATTTGTCAAGTTTAATTGACCATGCCCAAGCCGAATTTAAGGAAGCAAAGCAAGGGCAAAAAGAAGCAAGTCAGGTGGCTGAAAGAATTGTGATTGTCAGTATTGCCTTTTCTGGTGCGATCGCACTTTTATTTGCTGTCTTGACGAGTCGGGCAATCTCTCACCCGATTCAAGCATTGACCCGTGTTGCACGCCGCTCAACCGAAGAGTCAAACTTCGAGTTACGCGCTGCGATCAAACAAGATGACGAGATTGGTTCTCTCGCCCATGCTTTTAACCAGCTCATTGAAGCGGTGCAGCAACTCTTGCAACAACAAAAAGATGCAAATGAGAAACTTGAGCTTTACAGTCAAAGTTTAGAAACAAAAGTTGAAGTAAGAACACAAGAGCTAAATCATAAAAATATTCAATTGCAACAACTTTTGGAGGAATTGCAGAATACTCAAATTCAGATGGTTCAGAGTGAAAAAATGTCTGCTTTGGGACAAATGGTGGCAGGCGTGGCTCATGAAATCAACAATCCCGTGAACTTTATTCATGGCAACCTCGCCCACGTGCAAGAGTACTCCCACAATTTACTGACATTTATAAACTTATATCAAAAGTACTATCCCGATCCGGTGCCTGAGATTCAAGCCGAAGCCGAAGAATTAGATATGGAATTTATTCAAACCGACCTGCCTAAACTGCTGGACTCGATGCAGATCGGTACCGATCGCATTCGGCAGATTGTTTTGTCACTGCGTAACTTCTCGCGCATGGATGAAGCTGGCTTTAAGTTGGTTGATATTCACGAAGGTCTGGATAGCACGCTGTTGATTTTGCAGCACCGTTTGAAAGATAAATCCGATCGCTTACCCATTGATGTTATCCGCGAATATGGCGAACTGCCTTTGGTAGAGTGCTACCCCGGTCAACTCAATCAAGCATTTATGAATATTTTGGCAAATGCGATCGATGCCTTAGAAGAAGCAAGTACCAAACGCGATTCGCAAGAACTAGAGGACAAGCCCAGTCAGATCACAATTCAAACCTCTGTAACCTCAGCAAACTGGGTCAAGATTGTGATTGCCGACAATGGCACTGGAATGCCAGAAGCAGTTCGTAAACGGATTTTTGACCCGTTTTTCACCACGAAGACCGTTGGTAAAGGTACAGGCATGGGGATGCCCATCACGTATCAAATCATTACTGAGAAGCATGGCGGCAAGATTGACTGCTACTCACAGCCGGGTGAAGGCACCAGGTTTGTGCTGCAACTTCCGATTCAACAGCAAGAGCGCAACGGGTAGTGTCCCACGGATGCTACAGCATTTTCCGATCTAGTGAGGCGTATTTGATATACTAATTCAATCCATTTACTTCATTCTCAATCAAGTGCAACCCTACTCACTCGATCTTAGACAAAAAATTGTTGACGCTTATGTTGAAGGTAATACGTCACA
>DVDV01000306.1 GCA_015296075.1 Leptolyngbyaceae cyanobacterium M33_DOE_097
AAACCTTCTTTGATGATTTGCGGGCGTTAACCCGTTATATGTATTTCGACAGTTGGGATCACCTGCTCACCTTCATGCTGGAGGGTCTAGAGCTAGATATTCCGCCCAATAGCAGCTAAATTTCCATACTGAGAATTGCTGTATTGGACTACAGTCGCTTGACGCGGACTCAAATCCATCTCCAACCAACAGATTTAGATACCATAGTAGATGAAGCTCTCAGCCAATTAGTTGGGCAACTTGAAGAAACTCAAGCTCAGGTTCAAGTGGCATCTCCTTTGCCAGTTGTGCTTGCTCATCGCTCAATGCTGATTCAGACCATGACAAACCTCGTCAGCAATGCCATTAAGTTTACCGTTCCAAATACTCAACCGCAGGTTAATATTTTTGCAACTCATAAACAGCAAAATAATCAAGACTGGATTCAATTATGGGTTGTCGATAACGGGATTGGAATTGCTCCCGAACATCAAGAACGAATTTTTCGTGTTTTTGAACGATTGCACGGTGCCGAACGCTACCCTGGAACTGGAATTGGCTTAGCGATCGTGCGCAAAGGGCTAGAGCGGATGGGGGGACAAGTTGGTGTAGAGTCTCAATTGGGACAAGGAAGCCGCTTTTGGATTGCCCTACCCAGTGCTATTTCATCTGTAACAACTTAACTATGGCGAATCCTCTTCAAGTCTTGGTGATTGATGATAATCGGAGTGACCGTGCCCTTGTAATTCGGGAGTTACGGCGAGAATTTTCGCACTTAACGGTGCAAGAAATTGTAGATGCAAAAGACTTTGAGCAAGCGATCGCAAAGGGAAACTTTGATGTAGTTGTCACCGATTATCAACTTGGTTGGAGCGATGGACTCAAGATTTTACGCACTGTCAAGGCCCACTATCCCCGTTGTCCAGTCATTATGTTTACTAATACCGGAACGGAAGAAATCGCGGTTGAGGCATTGAAGTCAGGCTTGGATGACTATGTCCTAAAACAACCAAATCGCTACATCCGAGTTCCAATTGCAGTACGGGTTGCACTTGAACGACTTGAAATGCATCAACGAGCGGCGCTGCTCGAAATCCGCCTACAGGGACTACTCAATCAAGTTAAGATTGGTATTTTTCGCTCTAACTCAGATGGTACGTTACTCGAAGCGAATCCAGCGTTTCTGGATCTGCTAGGTATCGAGTCCCCCAATCAAGCCAACGAGTTAAATTTATTGGATACTCTGGGTTACTACAAACAGTTGATGGAGCAATCTCCACCCCAACAGCAGGAACAAGAAGTTCAACTACAACGAAGGAATGGGAGCCTGTTCTGGGCACTGCTCACAACCACATTAAATACAGTCGAAGGAGTACCCGTTCTAGATGGGTTATTGGAAGATATTACAGAGCGAAAGCAAGCAGAGATCGCCCTTCAACAATTAACTGCTACGTTAGAAATGCGCATACGAGATCGAACGGCTCAACTCGAAGCGACAAATCAAGCGCTTGAGGAGTTTACTTACTCGGTTTCCCATGATTTGCGTGCGCCGTTGCGCATCATTTATGGATTTGCTCAACTCTTGTTAGAAGATCTGGGTGAATCGTTAAATTCAGAACATTTAGGTTTTCTACAGAGAATTATTGCTAATGCGAATCGACTGGATGCACTCATCAGTGATCTACTGACTTATAGCCGATTGCGGCAAACAGACATCAGTTTAGAACCCGTCAGCCTTTCTCAAGTTCTAGAAAACGTACTCGCTCAACTAGAACCGGATATCCAAGCGCGACAGGCCCAAATTTACGTTGAAAAGCCCCTGCCAGTTGTGCGAGCCAATCGATTTATCCTCATTCAAGTATTAATTAATGTACTCGCCAATGCCATTAAATTCGTGGCGGACAAAATTCAGCCTCATGTTCGTATTTGGGCTAACCAGCGAGGAAAGTACATTCGGCTATGGATTCAGGATAATGGCATTGGGATTGATGTAAAACAGCAACAGCAGATCTTCAACCCGTTTACTCGACTACATAGTGAGGAAGAATACTCAGGTACTGGAATTGGGCTGGCAATTGCACGCAAGGGCATTGAACGTTTAGGTGGAAAAATTGGGGTTGAGTCTCAATCAGGACACGGCAGTCGCTTTTGGATTGAGTTACCTACGGTGATGGAGTCCCTATGAGTGCAGAATACACAATTCTACTGGTAGAAGATAATCCGAAGGATGTTTTTCTGATTCAGCGGGCCTTTCGCAAAGCAGAGATTATCGCGCAACTGCAAGTTGTGACAGATGGTGATGCTGCTGTTCAATATCTAGCCGGTCAAGCTCCTTATCACGATCGCTTGATTTACCCATTACCTGCCTTTGTACTTCTCGATCTCAAGTTGCCGCGCCGCTCTGGAGCTGAAGTGCTGTCTTGGCTACGGCAAGAACCGATGCTTCGACGATTACCTGTGGTTATTCTCACGTCATCTAAAGAATACAGAGATGTCAATCAGGTCTATGACTTAGGGGCGAATGCTTATATTGTTAAACCGATTGATTTTGACAGGCTGGTTGATATTATTAAAACAATAAACCTGCACTGGATTATCTATAACGAAAAACCCCAGCTAGGAACATTATAGGTAACTGTCAATGCGATTTTCTATCTAATTCCTTAAAAAAAGGTATTATCCTGCAAACGTGCGGTATAAATGCTCTTAAGAGAAACTTAGTTGACTGAATCGGATGCTAAGTACCCAGCTAATGCCAATTAAGGGAGTAGAAGAATGAAAAGAATGATAGCCAGCTTTATGATTGGCTTGATAGCAAGTACTTTACTGATCCCTCTTGAAGCAATAGCTTGTACGCGCGTTGTGTACAAGGGGCCGAATCAAACTGTGCTAACTGGCCGAAGCATGGACTTCTCCCTTGACATCCCGGCGAATATCTGGATCTTTCCACGCGGCATCCAGCGCAACGGCGAAGTTGGCCCTAACTCAATTACATGGAAATCTCGATATGGCAGTGTTGTTGCTAGCTCGTGGGATATCGCTACATCAGATGGAATGAACGAGAAGGGGCTTGTTGGCAATATCCTGTGGCTTGGGGGTTCAAAATTCCCTCCGTTTGACAAGAACGGACGACAGAAAGGTCTGACAGTCGCTGCCTGGGTGCAGTATGTACTTGACAACTTTGCTACGGTTGCTGAAGCGGTTGAAGCTTTACGCAAAGAAGAGTTTGTAGTTGTTACAGATTATATTCCGGGAACAGATAAATTTACCACGGTGCATTTATCGTTATCTGATGCAACGGGTGATAACGCTATCCTCGAATATGTGAATGGAAAGCTAGTCATTCATCATGATCCTTCCTATACTGTCATGACAAATGAGCCGATATTTGAAGATCAACTAGCAATTAACCGCTATTGGCAAGAAGTCCCTGGCCAGGCTTTTCTCCCTGGGACTAATCGGGCAACCGATCGCTTTGTGCGAGCGAAGTATTACCTCCAGGCGATTCCTCAAACCGATAATCCTCGAATTGCAGTTGCCTCCGTTTTCAGTTTGGTGCGAAATGTTTCTGTTCCTTATGGCATTTCAATTGAAGGTTTTCCCAATCTTTCTACGACACAGTGGAGAGTTGTTGCTGACCAAAAGAATCTTGTCTATTATTTCGAGACTACGGTTACTCCAAACACGTTCTGGGTTGATCTGAAGCGTGCAGATTTCAGTGAAGGGGCACCTACAAAGATGCTGGACTTATCAAATTACGCAGTCTATTCAGGCAATGCGCTTTCCTCATTTAAAGAAGCCAAACCTTTTACGTTTGCGGGGCTATAAGTGTGAGAGGCACTGGAAAAAGTTAGGACGGGGTGCAGCGATAAGCAATGACACCCAACCCATCCAAGTCGGGAAAGCTGGTGAAGCCTTTGCTTGTCCATTAGCTGCTCGACAAACTCGGCAAGGATGTGCTTCAGTCTGGGTAGCCAGCTAGAGGATATTCAGGAAATGTGCAAGCCGCACATTTATCCAATTAACTTGAGGAGTGAGTGATCAATTTTAGAATTGAAGTAGTTGTAAAAAAGGCGATCGCGCCAACTGCAACAACAAACAAGATCAACAGCAACGTCAGCAGCAGCATAAATCCATGATTTGGTTTTTGCTGAAAGGGCAAGCGTTCTGCATGGGCTTCGATTAAAGCGAAATTACGGCTATTTGCCTTCCAGGTGGCGTCAAACAAGTCACCAATAACCGGGAGCGAACCAAGAGCCGTATCCGCCAACAGATTACTGAGCATCTGCACTAGAACCTCTTTAGGCAACCCAATTCGAGCGGCTTCAAACACGATGTAAGCAGACAAGATTGCCCCGGCTACATCCCCGCCTCCCGGAATTAACCCCAGTATGGGGTCAAGCCCAATGCGAAATCGAGTCAGGGGGATTGGAATTGAATTATCGAGCAAAAAGGCAATTCTGCGAATTCGGCGTAGAGCTGGATGATGAAAGGAAACAGTAGGACGATTCATAGTTTAATGATGCTCAACCAGGCTGAAAAGGTCACCTCTCTTAAGGATAGAGCTGTCTGATTGTTGGTTAGATGATCAGTTCTCTACGGATCGGCTTGAAACCTATTTGCTCCAATACCGCTCACCGGAAACGCGGGTATGAGGCTTCTCTTCAGGAAGAAACTAAGGCAAAAGGTCGTTGACCACCCGCACCAACTCTGCGAGCGACCAACTTGGATTGCGCTGAGCAATCTGCTGCAATATACCTATATGCCAATGCTAATCCCAACAGTTGCAATTGCCAATATCAGTTCAAACTAGGGGCTGTTTCAAACCTTTTGATCCTCCCTAGCCCTCCTAAACCCCTGCGGGGATGCGCCAAGGCGTAGAAAAGGAAGGAACCGTTTGCCTAGCGTGTGCATAGCATATACCGTTCAAAGTCCCCTTTTTTCTAGTGAGCGGTGCGTAAGCGCGGGGATTTAAGGGGAGCCTCCAAAACAAAACACGTTTCCTGGACTTTTATAGCGCTACGCATAGAAGTTGGTACAAGAGGATCTGGGAGCGCAGCTCCCAGCCAGGGGTTTCACCCCTGCACCCCGTCCTAACATTTTCCAGTATTGCTATAAAACACGCCTAGGGTTATCGACAGCGTGGGAAATTGAGCCTTGGTCAAGCTTACAACGCAAGAATTAAGAGGATGAGCGCTTCATCAGCTGAGAATGGCGGAATTGAGGGAGCAAGCCCCATCTCTCTCAATTTCTGAGGCATCTTTGAAGGGCACGTTAGTTCGGGTGTTTCCATTCTGCTGCTACCCATAAATCGTTGTTTACATAAGCGATCGCTTGATTACGTCCTTGATTTTTAGCCGTATATAAAGCTTGATCAGCATAAGCAATAATGGTTTCTGGAGTTTGTTTTGATGTCGGAATCAGGCTCGCAATTCCCATGCTCAGGGTAATGTAATTACTGACATCAGAGCATTGATGAGGAATTTTTAGTGCTGCAATTGCAGTTTGAATGCCGGCTGCGATTTTTAATGCGCCTTCTCGGTGAGTGTTGCTTAAAATCACGGCAAATTCTTCACCGCCGTAACGAGCCACTAAATCAGTTGGGCGTTGCGGCACTTTGGCGATCGCCTGTGCCACACGAATTAAGCAATCATCACCCATTTGATGTCCATTACTATCGTTGTAGCGTTTGAAATAGTCAATATCAATGAGAATGACAGCGAGAGGTTTTTGTTCTCGTTGATGCCTGCCCCACTCCACATTTAAATAATGATCAAAGCAGCGTCGGTTTGAAATTTGGGTTAGACCATCTGAGTTAACTAATAACTCCAATTGATTCTTGGCAACAATTAGTTCTGAGGTACGTTCCTGTACACGGTTTTCTAAGGTTTGAAAAGACGCCTGTAACTGACTGGCCATATCATTAAAAGAATGGACTAAGCTTGCCAGTTCAGAGACTCCTTTGATTTCGACCACCTGGCTGAGTTCACCGCTAGCAATCTTTCTGCTAGCTTGATTTAGCCGCAAAATTGGTGCAGCAATTAAGTTAGAGGTGATAATACCCAATCCTGTTGCGATAACCAAAGTTAGCAGGCAAAGCGAAATTGTTGTCCTGGTACCCGTCTGAATTTCTGACATAAATTCAGATTCTGGAATCACGATGACTACTAACCAGTCCAGGCCGTATTGATCTTGATAGGGGATAACCCTGACAAAAGGGTTTTGATTGAGCAGAGGTCGGAATGACTGCGGTTGTGCGATCGCGTGTAAGTTACCAAACCTTTGAATCAGATCCTGCGTCACCTCACGAATTACTGGTTCGCGGCTATTTAGGGCCTTCCGGCGTATCGTTTGATTGTTGTCAATAAAGGCTGGCGGTTCATCTTCAGAACTGGCCACAATCAGACCTGAGCGTTCTACGATGAAGATATGGCTGGCACTCCGCCTATCTAGAGTTTGTAGAAAATGGCTGATTTGAGTCAGTTCCAGATCAATGCCCAGGACACCAATCAACTGTTTTTGAGGGGTATAGAGAGGGGTACTAGCAGACATGCTGATGCGATTACGTGAATCACCCCAAGTATAAATAGAACTCCAAATTGGCTTACCCAGTCTAACCGCATCTAAGTACCAGGGAGAGGTATGAGTTTGAGGGTTTTTGCTCGTGTCTTTTAATCGAAGGCGATCGCCCTGCTGGTTAACTGAATAAGCATAGAGGGTGGTTGGATCAGACCTGCGCACCTCTGCAATTTCCAACCGACTATCCATACCGTAACCCGCACCAACAAACCCACCTTCCTTACTACCAAAGTTGACATAGGCAAAATTGAACGCTCGCAACTGACGATAAAAATATTTTCCTAACGTATTAAAATCATTTAAATCTAAAATTCCAGACTCGAAAGCATCTACGTTGGTGCGGTTGATCTCCTGTACTTTACCCAGATAGCTATCTAAATGCTGCTGAATTCGATTACTCGTCTCGATCATTAATTCATCTGCGAGCTTCTCAACTGAATATTGACCGCTACGATATGACAAGTAACCTACTAACCCTACCGCACCAAGAATTTGCAACACAAATGGAACAATCAGTACGAATCTCAAAGGAATTTTTAGATCTTTGAGAGATTTTTTAGGGCAGTGAGTTTCCATATTTACAGGCAAAAGTTGAGTGGGTAAGAAAGGGCCGCTTTATCGGAAGATGGGCGATCGCCATTCTCTCGTTCGTGAAGGATAAATGATCTGAGCAAAGACACATAGTCAAATTAGTATTCCCAACCACGGCCTCAAGAACGGCTATGCTCATGACAAACAGCTCACTCCCTGAAAATTGAGTCGCTAGGGTTCCTAAATCTTCTTGATTTCTCTTGCTGCTAGTCTCCCAATATTGACTTCTAGATTATTTTCAAATGACCCTGTCGTACCCGTTTGTTTTTGGTCAATAGTTTACTCAAACGCCCAAGTATAAATTATCTTTGATCACTCTACAGCATTTTCCGATCTAGTGAGGCGTATTTGATATACTAATTCAATCCATTTACTTCATTCTCAATCAAGTGCAACCCTACTCACTCGATCTTAGACAAAAAATTGTTGACGCTTATGTTGAAGGTAATACGTCACA
>DVDV01000368.1 GCA_015296075.1 Leptolyngbyaceae cyanobacterium M33_DOE_097
TGAAACAACGACGTCTGAAAGCGTTAGCATAGATCTAGAACTTAATTGATTGGGGTGCACCCACTGGGTGCCCCTTTTTTGTATCCTCTTCTATTCTCGCTAATCCGCCCCGTACTCCCCCAACCTCCGGATGCGCCCGCCGTTCACGTGTCACTTTTTGCGCCAACGTAAGCTGTTTTGATTTAGAGCTTGCAGATAGGCATCCGGCTGTTCGATGATTTGCTTTGCTAGAGCGATTGCTCTTTCCAACTGTTCTTCGGTCAATTGCATGTAAGCAGCCCCCCGTTTGCGGTCGAGAACTTCGTACCAGCAGCGACCAAATAGATTATCAAGAATGATGCGCTGAAAGCAATGGTTGTAGCGAACTGGAAAGTTGCGTGAGTTAGCCAGTTTAGGTAAATCCTGGTTAGTTAGCTCTAGGTAGCAGTTACGAAGTTGGATCAGACGGTTCATATTTGGCTGCGCTCAGTCTATGTAGATTTGTAATCTGAACCCTATTTTTAGAATTTTGATTAAGTTAAACCACCTGATTAAGAGATAAATTTTAGATGGCTAAATTATTAGTACAAAAATACTGTTTTATGTTAAACTTACGACTGGTTTGAGTTTCAAGTTGCTTGGCTGCTTGCAGTGCTGCATTTTGACATGCTCTACTTGCGGAAACGCTGAATCATCTTTTGAAGATAGAGCAAATTTTGTTTCTCAGCATCAAGAGATGATTCAAAAGTTACGCCTGGTCGGTTCGATAGACTTAAGGATTCTCCTTCCATGCCAACGAAGCTTCTAGTGGTCGAAAGTCCCGGAAAAATCAAAAAACTGAGACAGATTTTAGGTTCTGATTGGTTGATCAAAGCCTCCGTTGGGCACATTCGTGAGTTGGCAAATGATGGTGAAGACTCTTTAGGTTTTGATTTGCACGAAAATTCAGTCAACTGTCGGTTTATTCCCCGAGGGTCGCGCGGAGCCGATGTCATCAAAGACCTGAAAACCGCCGCCAAGCAAGTGAAAACGGTGGTGCTTGCAACTGACCCCGATCGCGAGGGTGAAACTATTGCATGGCACATTCAGCAAGCTCTGGGCTTAAAAAATCCGCAACGGGTCGTCTATACCGAGATCACGCCTGCGGCAGTGCAAGCCGCGATCGCCAAACCCCGTACGCTTGATATGAACCTGGTTCATTCTGGCTTGTGCCGCTCAGTGCTAGACAAATTAGTGGGCTACCGGGGTTCGCCCTTACTCTGGCAGTTACACAATGGCGCAAAGAGCATGGGGCGTGTGCAAAGTGCGACGCTCCACATCCTCTGTCAGCGTGAGCGAGAGATTCAAGCTTTTGTACCGCAAGATTATTGGAGTGTGTTTGTCGATTACGCCGAGGGTTTTCGGGCTTACTATCATGGGCAGGTTGGTGATCGGCCAGCCGATGATGCCACCGAAGCAGCCGATGACGCGATCGCACAAACTGAAGAAAAAGCGCCAGAATCCAAGCGAGTCACCACAGAAGCCGAAGCTAATCAACTCGTTGCGATCGCCCAACAACACCCCCATAAAGTCGTCACTGTTGAAGGAAAACGCGTCAATCGAACGCCCCCGCCGCCCTTTATTACCTCATCGTTACAGCAGGCAGCCGGGTCGCGCTTGCGATTTAGCCCTGAGCAAACGATGAAGCTGGCTCAGACGCTGTATGAGGCAGGTTTAATCACCTACATGCGGACGGATAGCACTGAGCTAAGCCCAGAGTTTTGCGCTCAAGCCCGCCAATGGCTCACAACCAATGACCCCGAAAATGTGCCCCAACGGGCGACCCGTCATCGCAAGGTCAAAGGCGCACAAGAGGCCCATGAAGCGATTCGCCCAACTGATATTCACCGTGCTTCTAAAGACCTGAGAGTTGAGTTAGAGAAAGATGCGTTTGACTTGTATGTGCTGATCTGGAAACGGGCGATCGCCTCCCAATGTCAAGCTGCTCGCGTCCGTCAGACAAAGATTATCACTCAGTCGGGTTCTGTCTATTGGCAAGCAAAGGGCCAAACTCTGGAGTTTGCTGGGTACACAAAATACTGGAACAACCTGAGCGCCGATACAGAGCTACCCACCGTGCAACAAGGTCAAGCACTCACCCTTGAGCAGGCGGCACACGAGCAAAGGCAAACCAAGCCACCCGCCCGTTACACCGAGCCGAAACTGGTGCAAGTGATGGAGCGCAAAGGGATTGGTCGCCCTAGCACCTATGCTCCAACTATCCAAACGTTGAAAGAGCGCAGCTACGTCGAGATCACCAAAGGTAGCCTGCAACCAACAGGGTTAGGGTTAGCAGTCGATGACTTTTTACAAGATGCGCTGCCGGATTTATTAAAAACCGAGTTTACCGCTCAGATGGAAGCAGCCCTTGACCAAATCGCTGAAGGCGG
Source organism: Leptolyngbyaceae cyanobacterium M33_DOE_097 (assembly GCA_015296075.1). GTDB lineage: Bacteria > Cyanobacteriota > Cyanobacteriia > Leptolyngbyales > Leptolyngbyaceae > DSRU01. The sequence goes on from DVDV01000368.1 coordinate 2,409, forward strand.
AGAAGACTGGGAACGCTATTTAACAAGTTGGAATCAGCAGTATTTTGCCCCCGCTCTGATCAACGCGAAACAAGCAATTCTTAAGCATCTGGGTAAGTCTGCGCCGATCGCTAGCCAGGAGAAGACTTATAAAAAAACAAGCACTCAATGCCCGCATTGCCAGAAGCCGATGAGCCAGATTCCCAGCCAGAAAGTGAAGAAAAAGTACTTTCTCAAGTGTTTAGAGGGCTGCCAAACCGTGATGTTTTGGTCAGATTGGAAACATCAATGGGAAGTGCCAGAGCCAAAAACAAATGCATCGCTTGCCCTTCCAAAGACCCAGACTTTAACTAACTATCCTTGTCCGGTCTGCAAAAAACCGATGGAGGAACACGCTTACCAGAAGGATGGCCTCCCCAAGAAGATGTTGCGGTGTTCAGATATTAAGGCACGGAATCAGCCGAAGCATAAAGAGGCTGTTTACTTTTTGACGGCTAAGGGTTGGTGGAGTCCCAAGTATGATCTGCTGGCACCTTGCAACTCCCACTCTCCTGTTTAAAGGGTTACATAAAAGATTTAGGCGCGTATTTTCTAAAGAGATCGGTTTCGGTTCCTTTGTATCTGTTTGAGCAATTTTTGTTGGCAGAGCAAAGGTTGAGAGTTCTCCTAATACCAGTTTGTTATGAAGATCCGTAGAATGAGATTCCCACTTAGCCCCCCTCTGAAAAAAGGGACAAGCACTCTTATTTCCCCTCTTTAAAGGGAGCTAGGAAGATCGGCGGTAATATGCGACTTCACACAGAATTGGGATTAAGTCTCAAAGGTTTCTTGTCCCGGTTCTACAGCATTTTCCGATCTAGTGAGGCGTATTTGATATACTAATTCAATCCATTTACTTCATTCTCAATCAAGTGCAACCCTACTCACTCGATCTTAGACAAAAAATTGTTGACGCTTATGTTGAAGGTAATACGTCACA
>DVDV01000232.1 GCA_015296075.1 Leptolyngbyaceae cyanobacterium M33_DOE_097
AGCCAGCCTAGATTACCATTTTGAGGGATTATCAGGATGCAACTGGTCTTGCTGCCATGCCAGCGGGTTGCAATCAATATAGTGGCGAATCCGTTGCAATGATGCTTCACTGCGAATGATGTGTTCGTAGTAGTTGCGCTGCCAAACAGAGGAAGCAGGAGTATCACGAAGCAAATTGATCTGTTTGGTAGAGATCGTCTTAAATGCACCCATTAAGCACCCTAAAGATTTAGGGCTTGTTCCATTTTCGGGAGGGTCGTTGTGTGACGTAGGGGCGGTTCGCGACGGGGGGATGTTTTGTGGTGCCAGGTCATTGCGTGACGTAGGGGCGGTTCGCGTTCGCGTAGCGTCTCCATCGGAGACAACGCCCCTACCGGGGATATCGGTCAACACCAAAATGCCATGAACATGATTTGGCATAATCACCCATGCATCCCAATAAACATGGGGATATTGGGTTTCCAACCAAACGTGGGTATCTGCAACCACATTCCCAAATTCATTGGTCTGCATCACACCATCCTCGATCGCCCCAAACAGACATTGCCGTTGATGAGTGCAGAGGGTAATGAAATACGCACCAGGAGATGAATAATCATATCCTTTCAACCGAAGCGATCGTCTATGGTGTTTCTCCGGATTGTATTTCAAAATATTCTACCAATGCGTCTAATTGATAGAATTCCCATGTCATGATGGGATAAAGCTCATCTCGTGCATAAGTTTTGCATCTTCTGCGATTTTCTACCTGCACGCTTTAGAATCAACTCACTGCACTGTAGGGAAGATAGAGAACGTGGGGCGGGTTTGCTTTACCTATTGGTTTTTGCTCTCCTAATTTACGCTTTTGATTTTCAAGCCAAATGACAACTTCAGTATTATCTGGGTAATACTGTTGAACAAAGCTGATAAAGTTGTCGATTGTACATTCCTTGTTAGTGCCACCCATATACTCCGAGTGGAATTGATCATGAACCTCACAAGAAATAGTAATTAAGTTATCGATTGAGTCTGCAAGGATAGGGTACTTATTACATGAGTACAAATGATGGGCTGCCATCCTAGCTGGCTCAACATAGTTACCTTCACGCTTTGTAACTTGGCAAATACTTTTATCTCTTCTTTTTGTACTCTTCTTAGCAGATTCAATCTGTTTTTCTCGCTGTTTAAGCTGTGAAACAATATCATCAATTTGCGGTTTTATTACCTCGCCTACATCCTTACACTCTGCTTTCCGGTTTTTCTTCGTTAACCGCTCTTCAAAAGCTTTGGAGAGCTTGATAATACCAGCAAGTGAAAAGTACAGTCCTTGATCTGGGAAATCCTCAAAATCTTGCCCTTTTATCAAAGGGTAATCTGCTTTTTGTGTATGTTCAGCCATTTTTGACAGGTAGTCAGAACGAGTCCCAAAGATAGCAACAGCGTCTGATCTTGAAATCCAAAATTGATCATTTCTCTTAATTAAGGATGAGCAGTTTTCAAGAATCTTTCTTCTAACAAAGCTCTTACGGATTTTCTCATTAGTATGAAAAATAAACTCCTTGATTCTGTTCCAAAACCCCTTATATTTAGTGGTTTCTAAATATCGAGCAATCGTATACGCTCCAGATTCTGTATATTCTCTTAGACCGCTACCACTAACAACCCGATAATCTTTTCCTTCTGCCAATTCCCATTCATCATCTGGGATAGAGTCAAAAAACTTCTCGACCTGTATTAATTCCTCGCCACTAATGTTGAGAGTTTTGATCAACTCTCTACTAGGAATATAAATCTTTGCCATATTTAGAACTTGTAGGTGAGACTTTTGTAGAACGTATTCAAGCGGTCAAAGATTCTCGCATCTCCAGTTGTAGGATTATCTGGATGATAAGTTTTGCTCAATTCTCGGTAAGCAGATTTCACATCTTCATCAGTTGCTTCTTTAGGATCTAAACCAAATATCTTCCAAGGCAGATCGTAGTTAAAGATATTGATTCCATTAATGCAACCGTAACCTTCCTCCCCTTCTTCACCAGGGAGAATACCAATCACTTTTCGATAAACTGCTTCCCAACCAGGCTTCTTACTTAGATCAAGGTTTTCTATCCCAGAAGTAGCCATTTGGAAAGCATCTGATTGCTTCAACTCTTTTGTATCAACCACTTTAAAATGACTATAAACAGCCTCTTTTATTTGAGGTAACGATAACTTTTTAACCTTGGCTACTTTAGGCTTAGTCTCTTTCTTCGGTTTTGGATCTTTCTTCTTGTAATTTGCAATTACAAACTGGGCAAACTCTTCAAGTTCAGATACACTAAAACCACGTAGTTCTACAAGTCGAGAGATCTCGTCCTGCACAACTTTGTTTAGGGACGCTGGAGGCATAATCAACCCCTATGGTAGATATTTCTTTAAGCACTTTATGAGCAAATTTTAGGAGTGTTCTTGCTCAGTGCTGATTGTAGAATTCCCACTTATCGTGAAAATCAAACGAGATTTGGATTACCCATCACACAAGGAACTTCTCACAGCCACATCCATCATTACCTGTGAAAATTTCTTCAACAGGGAACTTCATCAAAAAGATCTATTAAATAAGGCTTTTTAGAAGATCTTGAAAGTTCTTAGAAGTGCAAACTTGATGGATCAGTTGTTAGTTCAAAAATACTATTTATCGACTTTCAGTTATAAAAGCATCGTTTGATATGGCTTCTAACTGCTTTCAACACTTGGAGATAGAGTGAACAACAGACTCATAACATAGTCCTCAGTCCTTCTCAGGTATCCTTCAGGTTTGAACCAGTCTATCGTGCAGTAGAGACTTACTAGTTTTGAATTACTACAAGCCGAATAACAAAAATCGCTTGCAAGAGGTAAGGTTTACTCGCAAGCGATTTTTTGATTTAAGAGGCTCTTTGAGAGAGCCCGTGACGAGGATTGAACTCGTGACCTCACCCTTACCAAGGGTGTGCTCTACCACTGAGCCACACGGGCAACTGGCGTGGATGGGCCGGGCTGGATTTGAACCAGCGTAGGCGTAGCCAGCGGATTTACAGTCCGCCCCCATTAACCACTCGGGCACCGACCCGTTTCATCCACGGATAATTACAATAACACAACAAAAGGCGCAGAGGATACAAATTCTTGAGATTTTTCTAAAAAAGCGATCGCCCTGCGCATTTCAAGACCTCCTAACGACTGCCCAGATTAGCTTCTAGACTTTTGAGATATTCGGTATTGACCCCCGATTCGCGGGTTAACGCAATCTTGCCCGTGCGAGCAATCTCTCGAATGCCAAACTTACCCAGCACTTGCACGATCGCCACCATCTTGCCGGGGTCACCTACCACCTCAATCGTGAGCGAGTCTTCTGCCACATCCACCACACGCGCCCGAAAGATTTGAGCCAACTCAATAATCTCAGAGCGGTTTGAGCTGGTGGCATTCACCTTCATCAACATCAGCTCCCGCTCGACGCAGGGCACCGTGGTGATATCTTGCACCTTGAGGACGTTGATCAGCTTATAGAGTTGCTTCGTCAATTGCTCAATGCTCAGATCATCGCCAGGAACGACCATCGTAATGCGTGAGACACCCATCTGCTCAGCCGGACCAACAGCCAAGCTTTCGATGTTAAAACCCCGGCGGGCGAACAATCCGGCGATGCGGGTCAAAACCCCTGCCTCGTCTTCAACCAAAACAGATAAGGTGTGCTTCATGGCTATGACTCTGAAAATATTTGAATGGGTGCAATCGAAGGAATTTAAATCTTAGCCCGGAGTTGGGGCGATCGCGTTGCTCACGCTAAGGAATCCTGATAGAGAGCTACAACCTCACGGTCTCACCCGTCGCAGCAGATTTTGCGGCAGCAGCAGCCACTTTTAAGGTGTACAGGCTCTCAGCGGGTGTGACATAGAGCGGTGTGCCTGACAGCAAATGGTCGAGCACCATCGTGGTGTCTTTTACAAACAGCCCCCGGCGTCCCCCCACATCAAGCTCTTGGGTGCCCGATGCCGTCACCAACCGACCCGCATCGCCCACAAAAAAGAGACCACCGCGATCGCCCTGCACTTCAAGGTTGCGCTCCGCTTGCCAAATCGTTTCTCCTTTTGAGTAGACGACATCGGCAATTGCACCGTTCGCAAAGTAGAGTTGGGCACTGCACAGACACGCGGTGTAATAGGGTTCAGTCCCATCCACAAAGTGGCTCTGACAACTCACCTGTGTCACTGTCCCAAAGGCATCTGTTAAGCGGTGCAGCCGCGAGAGTGCCCCCATCAACGGAAACCCAAACGTGTCGTGGCGATAGGTCCACTTTTGCGGGGCAGGTAGCTGCGGACTCGCTGTGACGTAGCGAGCATAAAACGGTTGACCGATCGCCTCCAGATTTGCCTTCAACGCCTGATGCACACCCCCCAACAGCTCAATATGCTCAACATGCAATAGTTTCTGCTGCTGTGCTGCCAATTGAACCAGAGCTTCAGCTGCCGCGACATCCAGCGCCAAGGGATACTCCACAACGACGTGCTTACCCGCTGAGAGGGCAGCCTGGGCGATCGCGGCGTGAACTGAGTTCACCGTAGAGATCACCACCAGATCAATCCCCGGATCGTTAACGAGCGTCTCCCACCGATCCAGGGCTTTAGCAGCATAGGGTTCACAAAACTCCTGGGTGCGCTCCAGGCTACTTCCAGCGATCGCGACAAGGTGCGATCGGGGATCTGCCACCAACGCGTCGGCTCGCAGTTTAGCCGCATACCCAGTACCCACTAACCCGACTCGAAGGCGAGCCTGTTCTGGCGCAGGCAAATTTTCCATATACAAAGACCACTCCTGTATCAAACAACCCGAATGACTCTTGATCCTTAACCTGTTTAGTGCATCCCCTGACCCAATGAAACCTATAGGAAATCTTAATCAAGTTTAAGGGGGATGATTTAGCTTGATTTTAGTTTGCCTGATAGTCGCTAGAGCCAATGTTTTTCAGGCTTTTCAAGCACCATGCAAGAACCTCTTATAGAGTGATTTTTGCTCGTCCTATAAGATAAGCAGATTAAATTAAGCTGTCATATTACGAATCCCATTCATCAACCTCCATCTGAAGCAACCTAATCACCAGTTTTTCCCGTAGTATTCAGTTTGGAACAGATCACAACTGTGATTTGCTTATCTGAAAAATTGGCTATAAGCCTGTTTATCTAAGCTAAATTTGCTGATTTCTATTGAGAGGACCACGGCATGGCAACTTATAAGGTCACGTTGATCAACGAGGCAGAAGGGCTTAACACCACGATTGAAGTACCCGATGATACCTACATTCTTGATGCAGCAGAAGAGCAAGGTATTGACCTGCCTTACTCCTGCCGCGCTGGTGCTTGCTCAACATGTGCTGGCAAAATTCAAACTGGTACTATCGATCAGTCTGACCAGTCTTTCTTGGATGATGACCAGATCGAAGCTGGCTATGTGCTGACCTGCGTCGCATACCCCACTTCCGACTGCACCATCCTGACCCACCAAGAAGAGAACCTGTACTAATCGAGCCAGAGAGGTAAGAAGTGTGTCCTTCTTCTTCACCTCTATCGGTTCGGCTTCTTGTCAGGTCTGCAAAGTTTAGCGTTGCTAAAACCAGCAAACTTCTAGCCGGTTAGCAACGCTAAAGTATTTTTAGAAGGTGCCAATTGGCACCTTCTTGTTTTTTAAAGGCTATTGAGCCGTTGGTTCACGCCACAACGTGATCGAGCCATCAAGTGGTTGAAGTTGGGTGCCAGGGTAATAGAACTGAAGAATGCGATCGCTACTCCAACCAATATTGCTGAGGTGATAGGTGCCTGTTTGGCTCAAGCCAACCCCATGCCCTAAGCCTCCCCCGACAAAAGCAACCCCCTTCAACGACTTGCGATCGCTCTGAAACACGGGTTCCACGTAAAACAGGGTGCTGTTGGGCGCGTCAAAGGCAATCCGAATCTCGTCTTTTTCAATATTGACCTGCCCTTTGTCAGTCTTCACCGTCAGTTGCAGCACACGTCCGGCGGGCGATCGCTTTGTTACATCCAGCCGCTGAATCGTCTGAAAATCCGCCAACGGATGCTTTTTGGCACTTAAGTATTGGCGCAACTCCCGATTCAGGTCTGACAGAGATGACTCTTGTCGCCAACGGAAATAGTTGCTTTGCCGATCCTCGTTAAAGCCCTGCCGCTGCTGAATAAACCGACGAAAATTCGCTTCGTCGGCCAGACTATTGCGCGACAGATCCCAGGTGTTTCGCACAGAATCCACCACTGCTCGCAAATAAGGCCGATTGGGGCCATGCCAAACGTCATTAAAAGGAGCCGTAATGCCACCCGTGCTGGATGAGTAGACCGCATCTACCAGTTCGTCTTTATACGTCAATACAAGACTCCTAGTTTTTGCGATCGCGCGATCAGTCGAGCTTGCTGCCCCATTTAGACCGTAATAAACCTGGCACTGAGTTGTGGCACACAGTTGATAGTTGTCAATCGCAAATCGGCGTAGGTTACGCAAAGCATAGGTACGCGCTAAAATCGCCTGCACTTCCAGGGCTGGAGCTGCGGCTCTCGTCCCAATCTCGTAGGGCACCACCCCACGCAAATAAGTCTCGGTCGGCACCTGATTCACTAACGTAAATGTGCCATAGGCGTTGGGCTGTAAGCGCAGACTGCCGGCGTAGAGGCGACGCGTCGTGTCACCCCTAACATTGGCGTTGACCTGAATCACCCCTTGCTCTGATGAAATCTCAACCCGATCGCGGGTGTAGCGAAACCCGTTGAGCGTAAAGGAGGGGCGTGGTTGCTCAGTCACCGTCTCAGAATCGAGAAAGGCCGTCTGCGACCCCTGCTGTTGAGCCGTTTGCAGCAGCAGTTTACGCACCACCCGATCCTTATAAACATCGCGCTTGGCCCACACTTGCCAAAACTCTGGTTGCGCCACTTCTACAGGAATACCCCGCGATCGCCAGTAATTAGCACTATCTTCAGCGCTTTCAAAGCTGCGGTGGGTACTTAAAACCACCTTTTCACGCAGCTTCGGCTCTGGCAGCTTCTGCATGTTGATTTCTAATTTGAGGTTGTCAGTCGTCAACGTTTGCGTCTGACCATCACCCATTAACACTTTGACAGAAAGGCGATCGCCCGGCTGCGCTTGCAGGGTAATCGTGTCGTCTGGTTGTGTGCCAAATCGCTGCACAATCCCGATCTGCAACTCAGGATTGTTCTGACTTTGACTCACCGCTTGCTGAGGTTTGACGAACAAACCCAGCCCAACGCCACAAGTCAGCACCCCACCCAGCGCCAGAGTCGCCGTTTTTTTCATAGCCTTGCTTATCATGCGATCGCCCGCCAAATATGCTTTTTAGAGGAGTTATCTTATTGCCTAGAGACAGACTAACCCTAAGATAGTTCCCTTTACGCAGTTTGCCAGAAAATATCAGTACAGAAAATTCTACAAACGGAGTTGTCAAAACGAAGTCATAACGACTATGATTTAGAAAGAAAGTGAGCAGGAAGTAGATTCAATGGTCAGGGTCGAGGCAATTCCTATCAAACGTATTCGTCGCCCCCTCTATCGACAAAACGACGCAGCTAAAGTCGCCGCTTTGATGGAGTCGATTCAGGTAATTGGGCTGCAAGAACCAATCGATATTTTAGAAGTCGATGGCGAATATTACGGCTTTTCAGGCTGTCATCGGTTTGAAGCCTGCACTCGCCTTGGGCACGAAACAATTCTTTGTCGAATTCGACGGGCACCCCGCACAGTGTTAGCAAAACACTTGGCATAACGGACTCAGCACGTTAGGCTGCTAGAGGTTCAAAAGCCACAACGCACTTTAGAAACGAGATGTCGTAGCTCAAGGGTCTACTCAGAGCCATCGAAGCCAAAAGCTCGTTCCACGGCTGTCCCATCAAATGTCTAAAGCAACTTTGAACAACCAAGAGATTTTTGAATCTTCTCTTTTAATCCTGTTCTCTTTCGGCTCGCTCAAACGAATTCGCCTGTTCGTTTAAGCATTCTGTATTAACTACTCTGGAGGTCTTTTGACATGGCAACTCAAGCTCCCATGCCGATCAACATCGGGATTAACGAAACCGACCGTAAAGAAATCGCGGCGGGCTTATCTCGTTTACTGGCCGATACTTACACGCTGTATCTCAAAACTCACAACTTCCATTGGAACGTGACAGGCCCAATGTTCCAAACGTTGCACCTGATGTTTGAGCAACAGTACACCGAGCTGTCAACCGCTGTTGACGAAATTGCTGAGCGCATTCGAGCATTGGGCTTTCCGGCTCCTGGCACTTACTCTGAATATGCCAAGCTCACCTCCATTCCCGAAGCAGAAGGCGTGCCTGCCGCTCAAGACATGATCAAGCAACTCGTTGAAGGGCAAGAAACTGTGGCGCGCACCGCTCGTGAAGTGTTTCCTGCCGCAGAACGGGCCAACGATGAACCGACCGCCGACCTGTTGACGCAACGGATGCAACTCCACGAAAAAACCGCGTGGATGCTGCGCAGTCTGTTAGAAGCATAATTTGCTGGTAGGCTCAAATAAATACTGCAGTCAGCCTCACCGCTGGCTGTTGACTCGCTTCTAGAGCCAGCAATGAGTTTATCTCCCCAAACGAAAGACACCCCACCGTTGCGTCAAATGATGCAGCGAGCGGGGTTTTCTAGCTTTAAAGCCCTGCGCCAGAAAGCCAACGTCTCGAAAACCGCGATCGCCCATTTACGTAAGGGACAAATTGCCCGTCTGCGCGTCGAGACACTACTGGCTCTGAGTCAGGCGCTGCAAGTCCCGATTAACGAGCTGCTCAATTTACCAGCCCAAGCCGCGGAGCCACTCCCCTCTACAGCGCCTAGCCTGGAGGAATATCAACGCCTCGAACAACAATTAGTCGAACAACGCGAAAACCTGCGCCAGGAGTTTCAGCAAGAAAGCCTGCAAATTCTAGAATCCTTGCTGCTCCAGCTCCCAACTGCGGCTCATGCGGCTCAACAAAATCCCCAGGCCCCAGCAGTGAAACTGCTGCCCCTGTTACGCCCGATCGACCGCTTACTCGAAAGTTGGGGAATTGAGGCGATCGCCCCCGTCGGAACCGAGTTAGCTTTTGACCCGCATCTGCATCAATTGATGGAGGGCAGCGCCGACCCCGGCGATCGCGTGCGAGTCCGCTATACCGGATATCGCCAGGGTGAAAAGTTGCTCTACCGCGCCAAAGTGAGCCGAGTTTGAGCCGCGTTACTCTTTAATCCGTGTTTAACGGCTGTATCCTGCTGGATTGACCCCGGTTAAATCGGTGGCAGACCCGCCAGATCAAGAATTTTGGGAATCAGATCCTCGCGTTTCACTGCCATCATGTGAACGCCCTGGCAGAGGTCACGCGCCAGTCGTACTTGCTCAGCCGCGATCACCATGCCCTCTTGGAGTGGGTCAGACGCCCGTTCTAACCGCTCAATAATGGCATCGGGAATATGGACTCCCGGCACATTGCGGCGAATGAACAGCGCATTTTTGGCCGACTTTAGGAGGAAAATACCTGCCAGAATGGGCTTATCGCATCCGGTAGCGATTTGGGTCATAAATTTTTCGAGCTTGTCAAAGTCAGAAATTAACTGGCTTTGAAAAAATTGTGCCCCAGCGGTTAGCTTGCGCTCAAATCGCCGTTGTAACCCAGACCAACTGGGACATTGGGGGTCAATCGCCGCACCAACAAATAACTCCGTTGCACCATCTGTTAAGGGCTTATCGTTAAAGTCAAAGCCCGCATTGAGTTTACCAATCAGTTGCAACAGACGCACTGATTCAACATCAAATACTGAACGGGCATTGGGATGATCGCCTGCCTTGAGTGGGTCACCCGTCAGCGCTAAAACGTTGCGAATACCTAACGCCTGCGCCCCCATTAAATCGGCTTGTAGTCCTACCACATTGCGATCGCGGCAGGCCACCTGACAGATCGGCTCAATCCCCTGATGCAGCAAAATCACTGACGCCGCTAGAGACGACATCCGCAAAACGGCTCGGCTTCCATCCGTGATGTTGACAGCATGTACACGTCCTTTCAAAGTTTCTGCCATGCGAATCATATGGGTTGGGTCGCCCCCTTTGGGTGGTGCCACCTCAGCCGTAATGAGAAACTCGCCGGACTGAATCGCTGTTTGAAATCGGTTGGGAGCAAAAACCATCTTTAAAGGAAATAAATATCAAAAGTTTAAGACTTAATTAGCACTTATCTAGCTTCGCATGGCAGTTGTCACATTTCACCGAATTCAAAGTTTCAGTGAAGTGTGATGCAGGCATTTGCTCGCTCGATCGCAAAGTTTAGGTCTTACAGTGGCAAGAGAAAGCCCAGCGCCTTTCTCACCCGGTTTAGGGTGCGGTTCGCAATTTCATTCGCTTTTTGGCCACCCTCGCGCAAGACCGAATCCAAATAAGCCCGGTCATCCACAATTTCTTTGTAGCGTTGTTGAATCGGCTGCAAATGAGCGATCGCGGCTTCCGTCAACAGGGGCTTAAACTGACCCCACCCCATGTCTTGACACTCTTCGATCACGTCGTCTTTGGACTTACCGGAGAACAGCATGTAAAGCGTTAGAAGGTTGGTACATTCAGGCCGCTCTGGATTACCAAACTCCAGTCCCTTAATCGGGTCGGTCTTACACTTCTTGACTTTTTGCTGAATCATTTCAGGCGAATCAAGTACATTAATCCGGCTGAGGTCAGACGGGTCTGACTTCGACATTTTCTTGCTGCCATCGGTCAAGCTCATAACCCGCGCACCCTCCGCCCGAATTAGCGGCTCTGGACGCTTTAAGACTAGCTCTTTTGGGGTTCCAAACTGGTGATTGACCCGATCCACAATGTCGCGAGTCAGCTCTAAGTGCTGTTTTTGGTCTTCGCCAACAGGCACCTTATCGGCATCGTAAAGCAGGATATCTGACGACATCAGCACTGGATAGTCAAGCAGCCCCACACCCACGTTTTCGCCCTGTTTGACCGCTTTCTCTTTGAACTGGATCATGTCTGTCAGCCAGTTCATGGGGATGAGGCAATTTAATAACCAGGTTAGCTCACTGTGAGCCGACACATGGGACTGCACAAAAATCGTTGAACAGGAGAGATCAATGCCACAGGCCAGGTAAAGCGCCGCGATCGTGTACGTGTCTTGAGCCAGAGTTGCCGGGTTATGAGGCACTGTAATCGCGTGCAGGTCAACCACACAAAAAAGGTTGTCGTATTCGTACTGCCCTTGAACCCAGTTACGAATTGCCCCAAAGTAGTTACCCACATGCAAACTACCCGTTGGCTGAACTCCTGAAAGAATGCGCTGTTTTGCCATACCTGTGAGATCGCTCATCCGCCCTAATCAAAATTATTGAACTATAATTAAAGAATGTAACAGATTGTTAACAGCAATCTGTCAAGTCGCTCTCTCATCGATGTTTATTATGACGTACTCTTCCACTCAAAATCCGGTTGAAGCGTTGGGTAATGCCTTGAACCTGGCTCAAGAGATCAGGCAGCAGGCCGAGGCAACCGAGCAATTTACCTCGATTCTGGCTCAAGTTCCCCAAACTCCCGAAACGGCTGAGTTACTCACTCTTCTTTGGAATGAAGTGTTATCAGCTCGTCGTTCTGCAGCTTTTTGGCAACAGCTGAGCGACATCGAAAAACACATGACCGACAAGCTGGCAGCCAACCACTTCCAACTCCAGCAAAATTACTTGCGCCTCATGCAAGAACAGTAAAAGCTTTGGCTTATATCGTTTCAGGCTGAGTTGCAATCAAACCTGACTCAGTACAAACGTGTGACAACGGCTGATCCCAGAGATCGTTTGGTAGCACTGACACCACAGCAAAGTCAAACAAAATCGCGATCGCTGGGATCTTTGCCCACTCTGGTTGACTTAACAGACGGTCATAAAATCCGCCACCATAGCCCAAACGATAGCCCCGGCGATCGCACCCAACCGCCGGAATTAGCAGCAGATCGACTTGCTGCGGCTGCAAAATAGGACACTCTGGCGGTGGCTCCAAAATGCCAAATTGCCCCGGTTGTAAGGGTGGGCTGGTGTCAGGTGCCCAGTGATGCCAGACCAACGTTTTTTCTAAACACCGTGATAGCCCCCAGGTTTTGGGTTGAGTCAGCAACGGGCTTAAATCGGGTTCTTGCCGCACACTGCAATAGGTTAAAACGGTCTGCGCCTGCTGAAACAAAGGGAACTCACACAGATGATGACACAGGCGATCGCTCTTGACTTGCCACTCCTCACGAGTGAGTTGCGATCGCTGGAGCAGCAATGTTTTACGCAATTCCTTCTTCGTTACCATTCGCGACCCAGTCAACAGAACATCAAGCAACCTACCAGAGAAGCCGTAGGTTCAATTTCATAGGGGGGTAGGGGTTTCCTCAAATCGGCTTGACCTCTCATTCATTACCCAATGTAAACGGTTGATGTCTGGATGCTTAAGATCTCCTGGCACAAATGCGCAGTTCCCTAAGATTGAGGTAGAGTTTTGCCTTAGGTGCCTGCTGCCCAAAAACAATGCGATCGCTGCTTTCTTCTTTTCGGGGTTTACCCTTTGACCCCACATTGCCACGCCCCTACTATTTAGTTGAGCCGTTCCATCGGTTTCGCTTCATTGTGCTGTACATGCTGGCAACAGGTATTGGCTGGTTTTTGGTCGGCACGGCGATGCGTCCGCTTGAAGCATCTGAGATACCAACTTTTTTGCAAAGCAGCAGTTTGTTTGGTGCTTTTGTCGGTGGAATTATCGCAGGCATGATGGTGGGAGCTTTGCAGTGGCTCGTTTTGCGGCGGGTCATGCCTGACTGGTTGTGGATTTTGACCAATGTGGCTGGCTATGCGGTTACGATGACAGCTATTCAAGCATGGCAACGGTGGCTGCAAACCATTGGGGTACAGCGGTTCGCAACGACACCTCCCTGGGCATTTTTGCTGCTATCCATTTTGGTTACGATGGTCTGCACACTCTGGTTGGGATTGTTGCAATGGCTGCTAATACGCAATTATGCTCGACCCAGTTGGGGTTGGTTGTTGACGCCCGCGATCGCCATTGCCATTGCCTCTTCTCTCGTCGGAATTCACCAATTCCTGGCGCAGGCAGGCGTGCGAGTGACTCTCCAAGTTGGCGTGTTAGCAGCAGGCGTTTTAGGGTTGACTCAAGCGATCGCCTTCTGTGTTTTGCATCAGCGAGCCAGCGATCGTCCGGCAATTCGAGATCTGGCTTTACGGAATGCCCCTTTTATTACAGAGCCTCGCCAGATTCGGCGCATGACTCGGCGGTTACTCAACCAGATCCACCGCAACTGGAAAGGGGATGTCATGTGTGAGCAGGCGGTTCCTTACCTTGTAGGAGTGACCGCATCTGGTGCGATCGCGGCTTACGAGCCAGAACGTCCGGTTTCGGCTGCCTACCTAGAGCATACACCTCTACCTGAGATGCTCACCCCGTCACCACCCAACGCAGCCTTGCCAGCCCTCGCGCGGCTCCAGGTAACGTTTTTGCCATCAGGGCAGGTCACTGTTTATAGTTGGCAGGGCGCATCACTGCTGGATCTAGCCTGGAAGTTTTTGCTTGCCGTCATTGTCTTAAGCATTGTTACGGGCAGTTTGCGCTACACAATGCCGTTTTTGGGTCAGTGAGGCATTTAGAATAAATAAGAATAAGAACAACCGGATTGAGGGCAAATTATCACAAATGGATATTGTGGAGTTTTTTCAACAAAGCAGTGGAAAATGGTTTTCACAACGCACGAGTCACCATTTAGCCTTTAAGCAATCTGAAAGCGGCAAGTCTGACATCGTGATTGAGATGTTAGACAAGACCGATCCATCTGTGATTAAGCTGTGTGAGCAATATGAAATGGATCCTGCTCTGGCGCTTTGCGGTGCCCGTGTCACCTGGGAAGGCACGATGGAGTGGGATGAAGAAAAGCACGCGGGTTCTACCGTGTTAGTGCCGATCGCCGATGCCGAAAAGCCCAATGAAGGCAAACTGTTGCGCGAGCAAGGCTATGCCGAAAAAGCTCCTGTGGCTGGCCGTTATGTTGTCGGTGACGATGGCGCTTTAACGCTGATTACCGAATACGAAACCATGTATTCTGAAGAGCGACTTTGGTTCGCCAGCCCCAACCTGCGCCTGCGCACTAGCATTCTCAAGCGGTTTGGCGGGTTTAGTATGGCCTCGTTTTGCTCTGAGATTCGCATGGGCGTGACCAAACCTCAGAGTGAATCCTAAGATTGACGCACCGGGCGATCGCCTTCGTGCAAGCAGCTTTAGCCCTGCCCCTTTGCAAAGGCGATCGCAAAAATACCGCTAATCATCAAACCAACACCAATCCACTGGCTGGGTTCTACTTTTTCTCGGAGTAACAGCGCACCTGAAAAGGTCGTGGCAATCACGGTCAACCCAATCACCACAGGGTAGGCAACCGAGAGATTAAACTTGCCCAGAACCAAAATGTAAAAAACAGTGCTGAGGCCATAGGTCGCCAACCCACCCAACAGGTAAAGGCTCAAAATTCCCTGACCAGAACCCAGTTTTAACAAGGTCTGCGCCACTGTGTTGAGCAGAACGGTGGCGAGAATCAACGCAGCAAATAACAACTGAAACATCATGCACAAATACGCGGAGTGAATGGAAAAGAGTCTGGATTGACGCGCGATCGCTCAATTCCTCGACTAGGGCAAATCACAGCCCACTAAGAATCGCGAATTTAATAAATCCGCTAACTGTACGGACGGGTTTGGCAGACTTACCTGCACTCTGTAATGGATTGAACGGAAAAACCCGCCTCTACCAAGTATCGAACCTATTTAATTTCCATTCCTGAGAATCACTTGAATTATCGAGGGGCGATCGGGCGTTGCTTAGTCGTACTCTGGCTTCCACTCAATTAGCTCTAGATATTTTGGATAAGGAAACTGCACCCAGCGTCCGGCGATTCGCTCCCACCAGCGGGGTGGATGCGGCAAAGACGCAACTTGAATCCAGCGACAACCGTTGATCAAAGCGCCCATCCCATCGGTGTGAAAGCTATCACCAATCACAACAACCTGTGCAGGCGACAAACCAAAGTACGAAAAAGCGCGTTTAAATCCTCGTGGTAATGGCTTTTTTGCGGGACTAAAAGCAGGAACACCCAACCGAGCTGACCAAAACTCAACCCGATAACGTCGCTTGCCATTTGACAAAACAAAAAAATCAATTCCCTGGTTGCGGGCTTTCTCTAACCACAACTCACCGCCAGGGGAAAGGTAACAGTCATCCTCTGAAACCAGCGTATTATCCAGATCAAGAATGACACCTTTAATGCCAGCGCTAACGAGAAGACTGAGATCAATCTCAGCGAGCCGATTCACCCGTTTAGGAAGCACGGTAACGTCAGGTAAGTACTGTCTTCTTGAAATCAAAGAAACCTCTCATTCAGGCGATCGCCCGTCAACTAAATTTTGCTTGAACACTGCTTTCAAAGCATCCCGGCAGCAAAAACTCTCAGCCTTTAAATCCGCCAGGGCATCACTCGTGAGCCGAACTTTTGAGGAACGAGAATTGAATCAAACGAAACTTTTGGTACGGGTGGGTTTAGTCTAAGTTTTTGCGTCAAAAGCAGAATGCTATCAAAACCCGCCCCTAACAGCTATATCCGACAAAACCCATCAACCTCAGCATTTACCCCACTTTTAGACTTGAGACTGTTAGGGCAAAATCCCCTGCTGCTTCAGCAACAAGACGCAAAAAACCGTCATCACCCAGGCCAAAACCGTCAATAACAAGGGGCGATCAGTCAGCAACACCTCTTCAGGACGCTCCGTCTTGCCAGATTTACCTTCGGCCCGACGAGCCGCCTCTTTCGGGTCGCTCAACAGCTGATAACGGAAGATGCCATAAATCACAAACGGCAGCGTCAACATCATCCAGGGGGTCGAGGCTCCATTTAAGTCAGGGCCAGCCGACCACGCGGCGTAAGACATAATCGTGCCAGTCGTGACAACACTTTCCATGCGGCTCAACATTGGCAGCGTGTAGCGAGCCAGCACCGCTCGACGCTTACCCCCAACTGATCGAGAGATCCGCAACTCCGCCTTGCGCTTTTCAATCCCTAAGAAGAGTGCCAGCATTGCCGTACACAGCAGGAACCAGGCAGATAAATCCGTACCTGTTGCAGCCGCGCCTGCATAAGCCCGCAGCACGAAACCTATCGCGATCGCCACAATATCGAGAATGACAGTGTGCTTCAGTTTCAGGTTGTACGAAACTTGCAGAATGGCATAACTTGTCAATGCAAAACCAAGACCCGCATTGTTCGTCCAGGCGGTAAACAGCGCACCAAATAGCAACACAGCCGCCATCGCGATCGCCACTGGAATCGCGACCAAACCTGCCGCAATGGGGCGCTTACACTTCACTGGATGACGGCGATCAGACTCGACATCCAGAATGTCATTAATTAGATAAAAACTACTCGAAACGCAACAAAACAGGGCAAAAGCCTGAAATGCTTGCACCAAAGACAGAGCATTAATATTGAAAGCAAATAAAGGCGCAGCAAATACGATCAAATTTTTTGTCCATTGCTTTGGACGCAACGCTAAAAAATAGGGATTTTTTAGTGCAGCCAAAACCGGATTGGAGGAAACTTCTACCGAACCTTGAGAAGACTCACCTAAGAGTTCAGGCGCTTTAACCGTATCCTTTAATGATTTCATCTTTGGTGGTAGTTATACTTAAATATCTACCCGAATGTTACGGATAATTCTACGGAGGCGGCAAGATCATCCCCCGATCGCTTCATTGAAACTTTATACGCCTTTCCTTTAAAACTAGGTGGTTTCAGCTGCAGTCAAGAGTTGATCCAATTCACCGCCAACGACAGCTTCACATAAAAAATGTATTCGTAATCTGCGACAAATTTTCATCAGATTCACTCTATTGAAGTTTGTCAAACTCGATATGGGAGAAATCGCTTTTCTATCTCTAAAGTTAGATTTCCCATAATTCTTTTCGAGCTAATTTTTCCTTAAAAATAACAAACTCATTTTCAGGTCAGTGTTTTTACAGTCGTAAATACGCGGAACAAGTAAGTCTTTCTGGCTACACATAAAACTTAAGAAACATCGACGCAACACCTAGCAAGCGAACGAGTCAATGAAATTTAGTATTTATCCTATAAAAAACCTATGTTTTCAGCCAAACGATCGCTTTTGGGGATCCTGCTGTTAGCCATATTGACACGAATTATTTGGGCGATCGCAGTCCCCGTTGATCCCGTCTCAGATAGCAACGCCTATGACGTATTTGCCAAAAATCTTGCCAGCGGTTTTGGCTATGGTTGGCAACCTGGCAAGCCAACAGCTTATTGGCCTGTAGGGACTTCCTTTATCTATTCGCTATTTTATCGCTTACTGGGGCACTCTTATATCCCCATTGTTCTCTTTAATATCTTTCTGGCGATCATCACTATACTCACCACTATGTACTTAGCAAACAAGTGGTTTGGTCATCGAACGGCTGTATTATCCGGTTTATTTTTAGCAATTTGGCCGGGGCAAGTGCAGTTTACCACCATACTTGCTAGTGAGCTGATCTTTACAGCACTGGTGCTGGTCGCTCTCGCAATTTGGCTAACTGAGGCGATCGCGCTGCCTATGAAAACTGTGTTGGTCGGCTGTGTACTCGCTGGAGCCTGTTACGTCAAGCCATTAGCACTGTTAATTCCAATCCTTTTCTGGCTATTTCAGTACAGCAAAGAGCGCAAGCTTGCCAAGTCGCTTGTCTCTTTAGTCGTGATGTTGGGCCTCATGGCCGTTTTAATTGCCCCCTGGTCTTACCGTAACTACCAGGCTTTTGAGCAATTTTCTCTGATCTCAACCAATGGTGGCGCTAACTTTTGGATGGGTAACAACCCTGACTCAACCGGAGGGTATATGCCGCTTCCCAAAGCTGTCAAAGGTATGAATGAAGCAGCGGCTAACGATTACTTGAAAGATAGGGCGGTTCAGCACATCAAGGAAAAACCGTTGCTCTTCGTGCAGCGATCGATTAAGCGCATCTTTCAAACTTACGGGACTGAAACCATCGGTATCGCCTGGAACGAAAAAGGATTAACATCTCGCTTTGGTCAGGCTGTATTGCTGCCTTTGAAGTTACTCAGCCAGCTATATTGGATGTTGATGTTAGGTCTAGCATTACTGGGTGCAGGGCTGCTCTGCAAACGTTTAACTTTGTGGCAGTGGTTGACCCATCCCACCATTTTGTTATGGGGCTACTACATTGCTGTTCATGCGATCATCGTTTCTCAAGACCGTTACCACTACCCTAGCGTGCCGTTCATTGCCATTTTGGCTGGATTTAGCAGCACCTGGGCGATCGCCCGCTGGCTTCGCCGTACCCAACCTGCCATTGTCGATATCAGCGCAAAGCGTCAACAAATTTTGCGCTAACCCCTAAATACTTCATTATCTGTAACAGTCTAAACCCAGATTCAGTGCCATCTGGGCGACTCACTGCGGTAATGTGGGTAAGGTGACTTTACATACGTGGTTTAATCTTTCTGCTTTATGACCCTGACGGCAACCCCTACAGTATCCAGTTCTAAGCGTGTGATTCGGATTGGTTCGCGCAAAAGCCAGCTGGCCCTTGTTCAAACCCATTGGGTGCAAGAGCAATTGCAAAAGGCTTTCCCCGATCGCACGTTTGAAGTACACACCATGAGTACGCAAGGCGACAAGATTTTAGACGTTGCCCTGGCAAAAATTGGAGACAAGGGCCTCTTCACCAAAGAGCTTGAAGTCGGCATGGTCAATGGCGACATCGATTTTGCAGTTCACTCCCTCAAAGATTTGCCGACTCGCCTACCCGAAGGTTTGGTTTTGGGCTGTGTGACCGAACGCGAAAACCCCGCAGATGCGTTGGTTGTGCATGAGAAGCATAAAGACAAGCAGTTAGAAACGTTGCCAGAAGGAGCAGTTATTGGGACTTCTTCTCTGCGGCGGTTAGCCCAATTACGGCACCACTTCCCCCATTTGGCCTTTAAGGACGTGCGGGGCAACCTCAACACTCGCCTTGCCAAGCTAGATGCAGGTGAATATGATGCCCTGATTCTGGCAGTAGCAGGGTTAAAGCGACTCGACATGGGCGATCGCGTTCACCAAGTCATTCCAGCTGAGGTATCGCTGCATGCGGTCGGTCAAGGCGCACTGGGGATCGAATGCCGCGCTGATGACACCGAAGTTTTAGAGCTGCTGCAAGCATTGCAACACCAACCCACTGCCGATCGCTGCTACGCTGAGCGTGCTTTTCTACGCGATTTAGAAGGCGGCTGTCAGGTGCCAATTGGGGTCACCACTGTGCTGGAGGGCGACTTGCTGACTATTACTGGTATTGTTGCCAGCCTTGATGGACAAAACTTGGTGCAAGATACCGTCTCTGGTGCTGCTTCTGAAGCCGAAGCGTTGGGAACCGAGTTAGCCGATCGCTTGCGTCAGCAAGGTGCCCAGAAGATTCTCGATGAGATCTTTGCAACGATTCAGCGGGACTAAATTGCTACATTTTGAAGAAATCTCCAGGTTTGATGACACGTCAGACCTGGAGATTTTTTTTGGGAAAGTCAAGCCGTTTAACCTTACGAATGTCCTGGGCGTGTTTCAAAGCTGGAATTTGGCCTAATTCAATTGGACTAATTCAAAAAGCACACCACAACTTAAAGAGGCAAACGACTGTTCGCCCTTATGTGTAGTGGAAGATTGCATTTAGTCTACAGTCCAATCAAAGATGTTGGCCTTATTAACCAAGACATTTCGCGATCGGCCAACGTTCCCAGCACAAATAACGCCCGTGCAGGAGATTCACCTTACAGGTTCAGATCCATCTTATTTATCAGATGCTTTCGTCAGGTCGTTTAAGGCGTACTGCTATAGGTCATACGTGGAAACGGGCGGTTGCCTCTCATTTGCCGTGCCCGTAGACGTTGACGCCAATCGCGAATGGCACTGGCTCGCCGTACTAACGGAGGCACATAACCATTCTCAAACGATTCTTGCTCTTCTCGCGTGAATGGTTTTGGATTGACATTCATGCAGTGGGCTAAGCTATCCACATAAGGCTCTAGATCCAAAGCTCGCATCACATCCATTGCCGAGTTATAGCGATCGCACGGCGCAATTTTAAGCATGCGGCTAAGCACTTTAGCAAAGTGAGGGCTAAGCGTCACCGCATCTTGCCAGCGCACTTCACCAGAGACAAACTCATAGTCAAAATCAAGCGGCGATCGCCCCGTCAAGAGATAGAGGCAGGTCATACCCACCGCATAGATGTCACTCGAAAACACCGGACGCGAAGCCAATTGCTCTGGTGGCGCAAAACCCACCGTCCCCACAAACTGAGTTGAGGTATTACGAGCCGTTGCGCCAGCAGTAGGTGCCAAATTTTCTTTAACCGCACCGAAGTCAATCAACACTAAGCGGCCATCATCTCGACAGCGAATGATGTTGGGCGGTTTAATATCCCGATGGATGACCCGGTTTTTGTGAACGTAGTGCAGCAGGGGCAAAAACTCTCGCAAAAATCGCTTTACCGCCTGTTCTGAAAACGGGCCTTCGCGCTTTAGCTCTTTGACGAGCGTAGAACCGCGCACATATTCCTGCACCAAATAAAATTCACCAGCCGCCTCAAAATAATCAAGCAACTGAGGAATTTGGGCATGGCTACCCAACAAACTTAACGTTTTTGCCTCTTGCTCAAACCGCTGGCGCGCCCGTTGCAACGAAACGGCATCATCCACTTTGGGGCACAGTTGCTTGATCACACACAGAGGTTGACCCGGCAGACTTTCATCCCGTGCCAAAAATGTGATGCCAAAGCCGCCTCGACCTAAAATTCGCAAAATTTCGTAGCGATCGCGAAACCGCTGACCCGAACCGCACATCTGCGCCAGTAGCGTTTCGTGTAAGTCTTGCTTGCGTGAAGAAGAAAAATCAACAACCGGAGGATTCATTCAAATACCTAACGCAACCGTCTCAGAAACTCCGTTAGCTTCCAGTCTAGAGAGAATCCAACCCGTTACGGTGAAATCTTAAAATTTCGCATCCTCGTTTGGATTGGCAGAGAAACGACCCACGATGATAGGTATTGTGGATTATTTTTTCTCTAGTTACCATCCCCCATCCGGAGAAATTTTTTAGATCTTTTTACAGAGTGATTCAAGACCTCTCCCTAACGAGCAAAAAGACCTGCCGTTACTAGCACGACATGCACCAGCATATGAGCTAACATTGCCGATTCTAGTCCTTTGTGCCAGTAAAGATAGCCTGCAATGAAGCCAAAAACAGCGTTAGCGATCACGACATAAACAATCACTGAGGCAGTCACTGAAGTTCCTAAACTAAACGCTAAAGGCAAATGCCCCAGCCCAAAGAGCAAGGATGAAAGAGCGATCGCGGCGACAAAGTAACTGGGGGTTGGTTTGCCGTGTCCTTTTGCAAAAATACGCCAACCGAGCCACACCAACAGCGTCATCACGCCCCAGCGCAGCAGTAACTCTTCAGTCACACCTCCATACAAAATTCGGGTTGCGAAGGAGGTATTGCCAGCCAGGGCTTCTGCTTTTGCCACAAAGTCAGGCGGTAGCACAAACCTTGCCCCCAGTTGAATTGCTAGCAGCAGAACTCCCCCCACTAATCCACCCACCATTCCTGGCACGACTTGGGGTTGCATCGCTAATTTCAATGAAATGCCACGAGCGATCGCCTCTGCAACAGGAGCCGACAACCCGACTCTGTGAGCCAACGCAACACCCAGCCAAACCGCGATCGTTAAGAGCAGCGTTGGTTGAATCAAGCTCAGTAGTTTCAGCGCCCAGAGTGGCACTTGCAACGCATGATCAGGTGGAATTGGCAGCTCCATCCACCACAAAGAAATGATCCCCATGAGACCAACGAGCCACAAAACAGTAAATAATCGGACGGACATTCTATTCATCGAATTTCAGTCTGCAATTTCCGTTGCAAGTCCTAAGATAGCGATTTAGCCCCATTCTCGTCATAAAGGAACTGGGTTGATCGATGCAAAATCCAGGGGGATAGATCAGGAGCCAAACAGGTAAGCTAAGCTGATGACTGTTCTCAATTTTTGTTGTTGCGATGTTACCTTTCATTCGCTCTGACTTAGCTCAGTTGACAGCCTACACCCCCCACACGCCCGAAGGGTTGCCCCACGCTGAGCCAACTCATATTGATCACCTCGATACGAATGAAAGTCCGTTTGATTTACCAGCGGAGCTAAAGCAAAAACTGGGCTGGGCGTTTGAGCAAGAGATTCAGTCAAACCGCTACCCCGATGGAGGCCACGCAGCACTCAAGCAAGCGATCGCCCAGTATGCAATCGCCTCAGCGCAGCTTTCAGAAACCGCTTTAAGCGCCAGCAATATCAGCGTAGGCAATGGTTCTGACGAACTGATTCGCTCACTGCTGATTGCCACTTGTTTAAAGAATGAAGGCTCAATCTTAGTAGCAGAGCCAACCTTCTCAATGTATGGCATTTTGGCGAGAACGTTGGGCATTCCGGTTGTATCAGTCGGGCGATCGCCAGAGCGGTTTCAGATCGACCTGGATGCAGCCCAACAAGCGATTGAGCAAACCAACAATCCGCCGATCCGGGTTGTGTTTGTCGTCCACCCCAACTCGCCCACCGGCAACGCGTTAAACGAAGCCGAACTCAACTGGCTGCGGCAGCTCCCCGACTCCATCTTAATTGTGATCGACGAAGCCTACTTTGAGTTCAGTCAGACAACCACCTTGCCAGAGGCCTTGCAACGCTCGAACTGGGTACTGTTACGTACCTTTTCTAAGGCGTTTCGTCTGGCCGCCCATCGGCTTGGTTACGCGATCGCCCACCCCGACCTCATCACCACACTCGAAAAAGTCCGTCTGCCCTACAACGTACCCAGCTTTACACAAATTGCAGCGTTAACCTGCTTAGCCCACCAGCAAGAGTTGCTCACAGTGATTCCAACCATTTTGCAAGAGCGCGATCGCCTGCTTCAAGCACTGCAAACCATACCCCAACTGCAAGTCTGGCAAAGCGACGCCAATTTTATATTCGTGCGATTAAAGCCAGAAGCAAACCCCAACCCAGATGCCATGCTCACAGCCGTTCAGCAGCAACTCAAAGGGCAGGGTACGTTAATCCGTCATGTCAGTCAAGGATTACGGCTAACGGTCGGTACACCCGATGAAACAACCCGCTTAATTGAGCGCCTCACAGCCGCAATCGCCCTCATAACCGCCGCCTAACCTAACCCGTCCCCCCGATAAACAATCAGAGTGCTAACCTGATTATCGGCACCATATCGCTAGCTAATCATCCAACCCCCACATGCACGACCTTGCGGGGGTTGTAGGGGAGTGAGGCCCCTACGAGCGGGGGCGCGGGGGGAAGTCCCCCGATCTTGCGGCTCCGCCGCCCCCAAATCTTCGCTTTACTCCCATCAAAAAAAGCTTTTTCAGAGAAATTTCTTCTGGAACTCAGGAGAAAAGACTTGATGTGAAATTTGCCATCTTTTGGATTGAAATCGTATAAACAAGATTGTTATACCAATTCTTCAAAACTGGGCTACAGATGATTATCTGTAGGGGCGTTGTCTCCGATGGAAGCGCTACGCGAACGCGAATCGCCGCTACGAGGATCTATGCTACGAGGATCTATAAATGGGATTTAGAGAATTGGTATTACATTTTCAATCTATTACTTTTGTCAGTTGCAAACCTTTCTAAAAATCCAACTTTTACTAAAAAAATCTGCAAAACCCATTCAAAGAGTTGTGCAGATTTAAGTTAAACCAAATTGCAACAAGAAAAACCTATTCTTTCCCAGCTTC
The DNA here is from genome assembly GCA_015296075.1 of Leptolyngbyaceae cyanobacterium M33_DOE_097. Taxonomy (GTDB): domain Bacteria; phylum Cyanobacteriota; class Cyanobacteriia; order Leptolyngbyales; family Leptolyngbyaceae; genus DSRU01. Next base: position 23,901 of record DVDV01000232.1, read on the forward strand.
AATGGGCTCAGCAGGGGTTGTTTGGGCGATCGAGGGGGCACCGATGCCTTTAGCAACAAAGTAGTTATTAATCGCTGTGCTTGTCAAAGAAAGAATGATGGGGCCTGCAATAAATGCAATCAAACCTTTAACAACAAAACCTGGCACTAAAGCCGCAGCAAGTGAGAAACAAATCCCATTAATTACTAAGGCAAATAAACCCAGTGTCAAAAAAGTAATTGGAAGCGAAAAGAAAGACAAAATTGGCTTAATAAACGCGTTGACTAAACCAATTACAACAGCCGCCGCGATCGCAGCTGGAAACGAAGCAAGATCTACTCCAGGAACGACCAAATCAGTGACCAAAAGGCTAAGGGCCGTCGCCAAAATGGTCAACAGGTATCCAATCATACAGTTCTCCCTAAGTTATTAAGACTGTACAGATATCATTGATTCTTTTCTACCATTCTAGAAGGAAATTCAACTCCCCAACTTGAATGATTTGCGTCAGCCAAAAGCAAGAGACTGATTAATCTCTGGCAACTTGATATAGCAAGTCAAAGCCCGTCAAGCAACATTTCTCATTCAATATTTCTTAAGATTCCAAGATAGCTCCCATGACTTTAGAGCGCGTATCTTATACTCAAAGGGTAAGCCAGCAACAAGCTTTCTCAGCGTATTTAATAACTGCATTAAAACGTTTCGCTAAAGTTTTGTTCGCTCATTTTGTCGAGTTAATTACTTGGAGTTGTAAAAATGACTTTGGTAAAAATTCTTTTGGCTATCGTGTTGCCCCCTGTTGCCGTTTTTCTTTCCTACGGCTTTAGCAGCACACTCCTGATCAATATTCTGTTGACGCTTTTAGGGTGGGTGCCTGGTGCAATTCATGCAGTCTGGGCCGTTGCCAAACAAGCCGAAAAAGCAGGTCAGCATAGTTGAGCCAACTTACCAATTCCTCCGATTCCTCAAAGACAAAACATGGCAGAGACGTGTGCCTCTGCCCCTTAAACTAGCTGATTACGGTTAGCGTCCCATTTGACGTTTTAGCTCTTCAAGCTCCTGCTCGGCTTCCCAGCGGCGAAACTCTTGCTCTAGCGCTTCTGGATTACGCGTTTGAGGAGTCGTGGCGCGCCAACTACCAGTCGGGGGCGCTCCACTCGCTGCGCGCGCCGTCTGCGCTTCTGAAACTTTAACCTGTACTTCTTTGCGTCGCTGTTGCACCTGTTGTTGCAGTTCCTGGGTCTGCTGAATCCGCTGCTTGAGCATCTCCATCTGCCCCCAGAGCTGATTACCCTGCATCAACAGCTTCTCTTCATGCTTCTGGGCTGGCTCTGCCAGATCCAAACGTCCCGCAGCTTTTGCCTTTTCGATACGGCTATGCCAAAGCTGAATTTCACGCGCCACGTCTAAAATCTTGTCTTGAATTTGCCGCTCCTCTAGTTTGAGATTGGTCATCAATTGCAGCGTTTCTTCCTCTTGTTCGCGCAATTTCTGTTCGAGCGCCATCAACTCTAGATGAGGATTTGCTCGCATGTATTCATCCAGCCGTTCTTCTAAAAAGTGGCTGAAATCATCAAAGATGCCCATTGAGAACTCCGTGGATTTGGCTCAACGTCTCAGTCTGACAAAGCAAACATCTTAAACGTAGCAGGTCTTTAAAAGCTTTGCTCAACTGACACCGATCGCACCTCTCCATTTCGGCGAATAATCATCCGATCTTTCGAGACTTCCACCAGTGCCCAACCACTTGAACCAATACTCTCGCCCAATCGAAAACTTTGAACAACACCGTTTACCTCGATCAACGCAGCAGAGCGATCACCCAACTCAACCACACCACGCAAAGTCCGCTTCACACCGGGTACAGTTAAAGCCGGGGGAGCCTTGACAGGCTGATTGGCAACACGAGGCTGAGCGGCTGCAGGAACCTGATTGGTAGCAGTAGGTGCCGTAGTAAAAGGTGCAGTTGGTGCCGTCTGTCTGCCATTGGGCAACAAATTAGTTGGCACTGGCAAGTTCGGCACATAGACTCGCGTTAAGCCCGTTGTCGGTGCTGAGTTCGGCTGTTGTAAGGGTGCTTGTGTCGGCGTACCGGGAATCGCGATCGCCGTTAAAGGAGGATTTTCATCGGCGGCTGGTTTGGGAGCCATCGCCACTTTCTGGGAATTGGTTCGTCGCTCGATCGCATCCAACGACCGTTGAATATATTCAGAAAAACCAGGCGTCAGCGGGCGATCGCTCGATTCTGCGGGTTGATTTTGCAAAGCTACTTGCGAACCAGGCGGTTGACGCAACTCTTGATGCAACAACCAGGCTCCTAAAGTCAGAAGAACCGAAAAACAACCCGCCATCAACAACAGCCGATCCATCACGCGCGGCTTGGGGGGTTCTTCCAAGTTGGTCAGGGCTAGCATCTCCTCATCCAGCGGATCATGCAGCTCTGGCAAGCTATTACCATGCAGTTGAATCGCCACTGGCACTTCCGTCTCGACTGGCATAACGGGCTGCGCTGGCGGGTCGGCGCTTTCGGTCTGAGTCGGCGGAATATCAGACGACGGCTCCGAGCCTGTAAATGCAGCTTTCGCCTTGCTGTCTTTCGCTCGCTCTGTCAACATATCAAGCGATCGCTCCACATCCATAAACAGATCATCCATCAGGCGATCAGCATAGGATTCAACCGAAAAACCACCGGCCCTGGCAGAGCGTTCTGACGCAACTGAAACGGTCGCAGGGGAAGACGACTTTTTAGACGAAAACAGCGGATTGTGACGATTGGCATCTTGAGGCATACGCGACGAACCAGAGAGATGAGACAACAAAAGAACTGGAGACGACAGAAGTATAGGAGATAAACCTAAAACGGGAAGAAAATTTATCAATCCCTTTACAGGCTTGAGATGCAACCCCCTGAGCAACCCAGTGAGCTGATTTACTTTAGCCCAAAACTTTCAGGATGCAAGGATATTTTGTCAACGATCGCGATCGTTGATCGATCTTCTTAACACGCAGATTCACACCAAAATCTGGCGATCGACCAGTACATAAGTTTCTTAGCGGGTTCCTTCGACCAACGTTTGGCGTAGCGATTGCCGCTCAGCCTGCAGCAGTAGTCCATACTCTAAGCCTTCGACGACAGCATGGTAAGACGCTTCCAGAATGTTGCTAGATACCCCAACGGTCGTCCAGCGCTGGTGCCCATTGCTTGACTCGACCAGCACCCGCGTCTTAGCCGACGTGCCAGCCGCCCCATCCAAAATCCGCACTTTATAGTCCGTCAGATAAAATCCCTCGATTTCGGGGTAAAAGTTAACCAACGCCTTCCGCAGGGCTGCATCCAGCGCCGAAACCGGACCATTACCCTCGGCAGCCTCCAAAATATCCTGCCCATTCACCGATATTTTGACAGTCGCTAGAGAAGTAGTTTGCAGCGCGTCTGACCCTGCTTGCGCGTCGTAATGCACCTGAAAGCCCTTGATCACAAACGGGTGCGATCGCTGCCCTAAGACTTCACGCATTAACAGCTCAAAACTCGCCTCTGCCGCTTCAAACTGGTAGCCTTGATGCTCTAAGTCTTTCAACCGTTGCAGCATCAACCGACACTGTGGGTCTTGCTTGTCAAGCTGAATGCCAAAGCTCCGCGCCTTCGCCAGAATATTGCTCAACCCTGACTGATCAGAAATCACAATCCGACGCCGATTGCCCACGTGCTCTGGGGAGATGTGCTCATAGGTCAACGGATTGCGCTCAACCGCACTGACATGGATGCCCCCCTTATGAGCAAAGGCAGAAGCCCCCACAAAAGGCGCATGGTCATCGGGAGCCAAGTTCACAATTTCGCTGACCAGGCGGCTCGTTTCAGTCAGGCTCGTCAGGCGATCGCCCGGTAAACAGGGATAGCCCAGCTTCAACTGCAAATTGGGAATAATCGAGCATAAGTTAGCATTGCCGCACCGCTCTCCGTAGCCGTTGATCGTGCCCTGCACCATCTGCGCTCCCGCCAGCACAGCCGCGATCGCATTCGCAACGGCCATCTCCCCATCGTTGTGGGTGTGAATCCCAATTTGAGGTAACACCGACTGCGCTTGCAAAAAGCATTTGACATCGCTCACAATCTGGCTGATCTCATGGGGCATCGTGCCGCCATTGGTGTCACACAGCGTCAACCATTCCGCCCCTGCCGCGATCGCAGCTTTTAACGTCTCTAATGCGTAGGTTGGGTCGCATTTGTAACCATCAAACCAATGCTCAGCGTCATAAATGACCCGCCGCCCATTTGCCCGCAAGTAGGCGATCGTGTCGTGAATCATTGCCAGATTCTCGTCGAGCGTGGTTTTCAAGCCTTCCGTCACATGTAAATCCCAGGACTTACCAAAAATCGTGATCCAGCGCGTGCCAGCCGCAAGCAATGGCTGTAGTAGCGAATCCTCCGCCGCAGATACATTCGGTCGTCGGGTTGAACAAAATGCGACTAATTCCGCTTGGCTCAACGGGGTTTCTTGCATTTGCCAGAAAAACTGCACGTCTTTGGGGTTCGCCCCTGGCCACCCCCCCTCAATAAAGGGAATGCCCAGGCGATCGAGCCGATGAGCAATCCGAATTTTGTCGTCGATCGAGAGCGCTAGCCCTTCTCGCTGGGCACCATCTCGCAAAGTTGTGTCGTAAATCGAGACCAGAGGTAAAGTCGCGTAGGTCATGAAACACCTGAAAAGTGAGGCGATAGACATCTCATTGTAGAAAAAGCAAGTCGCTTCCTGCCGTCCCTGTCAGGATTTGATAGAGTCCAAGAAATTCTTCATTTATTGAAATATTTCGTTGTTGTTGATTTGAAAGTCTGATACGCATACAAAGAAGCAGAAGAGAGGCGTAAAAAGAATAAATGTGACTCATCAGAAGCGGGGTTAAAACAAGCTGCACCTCGCTGTCATAAGCTTCTACGGCTTGAGATTTCATCGTTGTTATTCGGCTTTACTCGGCTCTCAGTCAGATCCTAAATTGCAATTTCTTTCTGCCAAATTTCCCCTTCCCTTTACGACTCCTTAGCCCAAAAGTGCACCACCTATGGCAATCTGGAAAGCAGAATAAATAAAGGTCAAATTTCGTAATTTCCTTCGCATCTCTTATGCAAACTCTGCCTAGTCCTCCCGCTGCTTCATCTACTGCGCCTGCTGATACCCTCTCAACAAATCCAGCGATTCAGCGCCGTAAGACTCGCCCTGTTCAGGTGGGCAACATCACGATCGGGGGAGACAATCCAGTAGTTGTCCAATCCATGATTAATGAAGACACCCTCGATATTGACGCATCGGTCAGTGCCATTCGACGGTTGCACGAGATTGGTTGTGAAATTGTGCGGGTGACAGTGCCCAGCATTGCCCATGCCGCGGCCCTGGCAGAGATCAAACAAAAGTTGGTCGCGACTTACCAGCCCGTGCCGATCGTTGCAGACGTACACCACAACGGCATGAAAATTGCGCTAGAGGTTGCTAAGCACATCGATAAAGTGCGGATCAATCCGGGTCTATATGTGTTTGAGAAGCCCAAGAGCGATCGCACAGAGTATACCCAGGCAGAGTTTGACGAAATCGGCGAAAAAATTCGCGAAACTCTTGCGCCTCTGGTTATTACGCTACGTGACCAGGGTAAAGCCATGCGCATTGGGGTCAACCACGGTTCTCTTGCTGAGCGGATGCTATTCACCTATGGCGACACGCCCGAAGGTATGGTTGAGTCGGCGCTTGAGTTCATTCGCATTTGCGAGTCGCTCGATTTTTACAACATTGTAATTTCGCTCAAAGCCTCGCGAGTGCCTGTCATGCTGGCGGCAAACCGTCTCATGGTGCAACGCATGAATGAGCTGGGGATGGAGTATCCCTTACATTTAGGTGTTACCGAAGCTGGCGATGGCGAATATGGCCGAATTAAATCCACCACTGGAATTGGCACCCTCCTGGCTGAAGGGATTGGCGACACCATCCGCGTTTCGCTAACAGAAGCACCTGAAAAGGAAATCCCTGTCTGCTACAGCATTCTGCAAGCCCTTGGTCTGCGCCGCACAATGGTTGAGTATGTGGCGTGTCCTTCTTGTGGACGGACGCTGTTTAACCTCGAAGAGGTGCTGCACCTGGTGCGGGAAGCGACTAAGCACCTGACTGGCCTCAACATTGCCGTAATGGGCTGCATTGTGAATGGCCCAGGTGAAATGGCAGATGCTGACTACGGTTATGTCGGTAAGCAAGCGGGTTACATTGCACTTTACCGGGGCAAGGAAGAAATTAAACGGGTGCCCGAATCAGAGGGAGTACAAGAATTGATCAAATTGATTCAGGCGGATGGTCGTTGGGTTGATCCATAGACTATTTTTGATGAGTAGTACCTGATTCTTTGGAAAGCGTCATCTCCCTCAAGAAAGAATGCGATCGCCCAATTTGACAAGCTTTTGTAAGCAGATGTTGCGATCGCATTACGAATCTTTAAATCGTTCAAAATTCCTCAGAATCTTGCACAAGATCTCCTGATAGGTCACATTTGGCTATGCTAGATTGAGCATAATCTTTTTGCAGTCTTTCCAAAGTCATTATGGGAATTACGAAACGAGCGCTTGTTTTAGGTTCAACTGCAGTTGCTGTGAGTGCTGTAATTGTTACCGGAGCAGGACTCCACCTTTCTGAAGGACAAGCCTTCTTTCGAGATAGCCCTAAAGAAATTGTTGATGAAGTTTGGCAAATTATTGATCGCACCTATTTAGATGCCACCTTTAATCAGGTCGATTGGAAGTCGGTGCGCAAAGAATATTTGAACCGCAGCTACACCAACAAAGAAGAAGCTTATAAAGCGATTCGCGAAATGCTGAAAAAGCTTGACGATCCATATACCCGCTTCATGGATCCTCAAGAATATCGCAACATGCAGATTGATACCTCTGGTGAGTTGACCGGGGTGGGGATCCAGCTTGCCGCAGATGAAAAAACCAAAAAATTGACCGTTGTTTCCCCAATTGAAGATTCTCCTGCTTCTAGAGCAGGTATTTTGGCAAAAGACATCATTTCCTCAATTGATGGCAAGAGCACTGAGGGAATGGATGTTAATCAAGCTGTTACCCTGATTCGGGGGCAACCCGGTACAAAAGTTATTCTCGGTATTCAACGGGGTGAAGAGCAACTCAAGTTTGAGTTAACCCGCGCGCGCATTGAGTTGCACGCTGTAAAAGCGTCTGTGCAACAGTCGCCTGAAGGTCAGGTTGGTTATATCCGCTTGACTCAATTTAGTGCTAATTCGCCTAGCGACATGCGCAAAGCCGTCGAAGATTTAGAGAAAAAGAATGTGAACGGCTACGTGCTTGATTTGCGCTCTAATCCGGGTGGCCTACTCTACGCCAGCATCGAGATCGCGCGAATGTTTATTCGAGACGGGTCGATTGTATCGACAGTGAACCGTCAGGGTGAACAAGAGCGCGAAGAGGCGAACCGCCGCAACCTGACAAACAAGCCAATTGTTGTCTTAGTAGATGATGGCTCTGCAAGTGCCAGTGAGATTCTCTCTGGTGCCCTGCAAGACAATAAGCGAGCGGTAGTTGTAGGTACCAAGACCTTTGGTAAGGGCCTCGTGCAATCGGTGCGTGGGTTGGGTGATGGCTCTGCTTTAGCAGTGACGATCGCCAAGTATTTAACGCCCAGTGGCCGCGATATCAACAAACATGGCATTGACCCTGATGTTGAAATCAAACTGACGGATGATCAGCGCAAGTTTCTGATTACAAACCAGAAGCTAGGCACCCAAGAAGATCCCCAATACACCAAAGCCATGGATGTATTGAACACCGAGATCAAAGCCCAACGCGAAAATCGGCGAGCTGCCAGCTAGGGCGTTTTCTCAGCATTCTCCTGAGTCAGATAGAAGACATCGTTGAATGTCTTCTATTTTTTGTTAGGGGTAGTCGCAAAATATAATCCTACGCACTAAGGTGCTGGAGTTTGGACTAATCCAAAAAATACGCCACATTTAGAGGGGCGAACCGCCGTTTGCCCTTGCGTATAGTGGAAAATTGCATTTAGTCTAAAGTTCAAAAGGTGAGGACAAGGGGCTTCAGCCCCTTGTTACTTCAGAGTTGGTTTAATGTCCTAAACTCAACGCGTGCTGCTATGGCGTTTGTTTATCTACCAGGGCACCCAGTCCTTACTATTGGGGCTGGCACTTTCCTGCCCGAATCAGCCCAACTCGACGGGCGATCGCTTCAGCTTCTGAGGCAAACGGGCCCCATTGCTCACGGCTAGCATCTTCCTGATCAGGAGGATGTGGCACAATCACACAATGGCCATTCGCTTGCTTCACAATAAACCACTGATCTGACGTATTCATCGCTTCACACTGCCTCCATATCCGAGGTTCTCGCTAGCAGCTTACCTCAAGCTCTTGGATTTGGCTGCGTGATAAAGTTGCTCGCATCATTAGAAGAGGTTTGGGCTGATTCTGATTTTTGTTGTGTCTAATTGATCAGGCTCAAACAGTCTTACCGCAGTTAAGGAAAGCACAACTCGCAAATAATTTGGTTAATAAATTGATTTAAACAAAGCGCGATCGTAGATTTTACCGAAAACGGCAACGCCCGCTGGGCAAGTGTTCTATACAATCACTGATAGTGTGATACTAATTTTGGGCAAACTTCTGTTTGGATGAGTGTCTGTTATTTTAGTAGCATTGCGTTGATGACAACATCAAATGGGTGCAGAACATATAACAAATCGTTCCAACGCAGACTTGAAGCAGACAGGTTGTGGCTAAAAAGACAATCAAGCATCCTAGTTAGCATCCATCATCAGCGTTTTTACCTCTCTCCAGGAAAGCAGCACCATGAGTGACCCACAACGTTCTCCCGCTTCCCCTCCACCGCCACCTCGCGTTCCACCTGTGCCACCGCCACCCCGCGCCACTGTCAACAATGGTGCGACCGTTGCGGCCACTCAGCAGGTGATGGCTCCCTCCCATGCGGGTAACCCAACCGTGGTGAACGTTAATGCGGCCAGTCCCAATCCAACGGTTGCAGCACCTCCGGCTGGCAACCCTACGGTTGTCTCTAGCCCAGCGACTCCTGGTTATCGCCCAACCAAGCCACCCACAACTCCAACTGCGGCTCCTTCACGGGGCGGTTTGCCCGATGGCGCACCAACCCTGGCCGAAATTATCAGACATGCTTACGATAAAGGGTTTTCAGACGTTCATGTTGGGGTCGGTGAAGTTCCCCGTTATCGTAACCGGGGTGAAATTGAGCCAACCGATTGGCCTGAAACCGATCGCGCCACTTTCTACAGTTGGTTGCACGAGATTTTAACCGAAGAAGAGATTCGCGGATTTGAGGAAACACTCGACTTTGACGGTGCAACTCAGTACGACTTTGCCCGCGTTCGGATCAATATCTTCGACTCGCTGCATGGTCCGGCAATGGTCATGCGTCTGATTCCGCTCAAGATCCTCACAATGGAGCAGCTCAACCTGCCCCCTGTGTTTAAGGATATCTGCCACTACCACAAGGGTTTGATTCTAATTACAGGGCCAACGGGTTCAGGTAAATCAACGACGCTTGCGGCGATGATTGATTACATCAACAAGGAGATGCCCAAGCACATCATTACGATTGAGGACCCAATCGAATTTGTGCATCGGAGCCAGAAAGCGTTAATCAAACACCGCGAAGTTGGAATTCACACCCGCAAGTTCGAAAATGCGCTAAAAGCCTCCCTGCGGGAAGACCCTGATATTATTCTGGTGGGCGAAATGCGGGACAAGGAAACCGTTAACACTGCACTAAAAGCCGCCCAAACAGGTCACTTAGTCATGGGAACGTTGCACACCAATAGTGCTGTGAAGACGATTGAGCGGATTCTGCAATTGTATGAACCCGACCAGCAGACACCCATTCGTATCTCCATTGCTGAGTCTCTAGTTGCCGTCATCGCTCAGGGCTTGTGTCGCACAACCGATGGAAAGCGGGCTGCTTTTCACGACATTCTGATTAATACCGATGCCATCAAAGACTATATCCGTCGGGGTGATTTAGACGAGGTTGAGCAAATCATTCCCCGTTGTACCTTTGACGGTATGTGTACGATGAACCAATCGCTTTACAAACTGTACGAAGCAGGCCGCATTACCGAAGAAACCGCGCTAGAAATGTCACCGAAGCCAAATGAGATGGCGCAAGCACTCAGAGGGCGTGTTTAACGGTTGCCAGTCAACTAATAAGAAGTACTCCAAAGGGTAGCAAACGCTGCCCTTTTTCATTTTTAACGCTGTTCTATAGCCGTCGCCAGTTGGTTTAGGACATTGAAAATAAAGGGGGTTGTGAGGCTGCGCCCCCAGCCAAGGATTCCACCTCTGCCTCCCGTCCTAACCTAGTAAACCAACTTTGCCAGATAGAGAAACCAATGACCAATGGCTCAGTCATTATCGACCCTGCAAAGTTCTTGTGGTGAACTACTTGATGACTACCATTCTAATCTCCGGTAGATCGAGAACTGAAGCCTTTTTGAAGTAAGGCGGCAGCAATCCTGAAATGTTTGCTTAGGATTCTGAGAAGTGGGTGTGCTTATCGTTATGCTGATGACAGCGATCGCCCAGAGAGGACGATTCCTTGAGTCCACCGAACGAATCTGCTCATTCTCCTTTTAAGGGAATTGCCCTGTTCACTCCCGGAGGCGACCTCGTTTACTGCATTGATGCAGATAAGCAGGCCCGCTGGCACCTGAACCTATGTGCCGCCTTGCAAGAGGTGTTGGGTCTACCAGAACCGCCTCATTTCTTAGTGCCCTGCTATACCGCGACTGTTGACCGCTGGATTGATCAACGGCATCAACACGTCCAAACAATTGGCGAGATTTCACCCCTCGTCGCCCGCTTTGCCCCTCTGCTCAATGTCATTTTTGAGACCCCTGACCTCACCTGGAGAACAACCGTGTTACCCGGTGGGGTATGTGACCCACTTGTTTTATCGAGCTACCGGAGTCAGTTTCCTCAACTTTGGCAAAATCACGACCTTTTATTGCATTATCAAGTCGCTACAAATCCAGTGAGACTATCCACTAAAGCAACCCTGGCAGACGCGATCGCCCCTGAAGCTCAAGGGTATGTCTTGCGCCTGTTTATTTCTGGCAACAACCTGGCGACCGAGCGCACGCTACACAATCTCCATCGTCTGTTAGAAGAATGCCTGCAACAGCCCTACACGCTAAAAGTCATTGATGTCCGCCAGCATCCTGATATGGCCGAAGCCGACCAAATCTCAGCCACACCCACCCTACTCAAAGCATACCCTCTGCCGGTGCGCCGGATTGTTGGCAGTCTCGAAAATGCTGAACAACTTCAGGGACTGTTTGAAAATCAAAACAACGATTGGGAAACAAAATAACCGGGGAGAGTGCGAAAAATAGCCTCTACCCCGGCTTCTGCTCAATCAGAGTCTTGAGGCAAACGCCCTGTAGCCTAAATTTTGGCTGCCGCTGCCTCTGACTTTTCAGGGTGTTGCATCGCAGCGTAGAGACGATTCAAGGCATTAACATACGCTTGCGCCGATGCCACGATAATGTCGGTATTCGCTGAATGACCTGAGAAAATGCGATCGTCCTGCTTCAAGCGAATCGTCACCTCACCGATCGCATCAATCCCGGCTGTGACCGATTGCACCGAAAACTCGATCAGTTGATTCGGCACATTCACAACTCGATTGATCGCTTTATAAACGGCATCCACAGGCCCAGTCCCGATCGCTGCATCCATCAGTTCTTCGCCATTTGGCAGGCGTAACGTCACGGTTGCGGTGGGGCGGGCATGGTCACCACAGGTCACTTGCACCCATTCCAGATGGAAATGCTCTGGGGTCTGCTGCGTCTCATCGTTGACAATGGACTCTAGATCCCAATCGGTGATCTCTTTTTTCTTATCAGCCAGTTCCTTAAACCGCACAAATGCTTTGTTTAAGTCTTGCTCTGAGAGGTCAAAGCCCAACTCTTTCAACCGCGTCCGGAAGGCGTTGCGGCCCGACAGTTTGCCCAGGGTAATCTGGTTATCGGTCAAACCAATCGACTGAGCATCCATAATTTCGTAGGTGAGGCGGTTTTTCAGCACGCCATCCTGGTGAATGCCCGACTCATGGGCAAAGGCATTAGCACCGACGATCGCCTTGTTAGGTTGCACCAGCATCCCGGTCAGGTTAGACACCAGCCGCGAGGTTTTGTAGATCTGCTTGGTGTCGATATTTGTGAGTGAATCCTCAGAGTCAGCCGGACGGCCCAGGAAGGGGTTGAAGTACTGCCGCCGCACATGCAACGCCATCACCAACTCTTCCAGGGCAGCATTCCCGGCCCGTTCACCGATACCGTTAATCGTGCATTCTAGCTGCCGTGCCCCGTTCTTGACCGCTTCTAAGAAGTTGGCTACCGCCAGTCCCAGATCATTGTGCCCGTGAACTGAAATGATCGCTTGGTCGATATTCGGCACATTTTCTTTGATGCCTCGGATCAAAGCGCCAAACTCAGCCGGAGTTGTGTAACCGACTGTATCGGGAATGTTGACGGTTTTGGCTCCCGCCGCGATCGCCCGTTCTAACACCTGATACAAAAACTCTGGATCCGAACGTCCCGCGTCTTCGGGCGAAAACTCCACATCATCAGTAAAGCTTTTGGCATAGGCCACCATCTCTTCCGCGATCGCCAACACCTCTGCGCGAGACTTCTTGAGCTTATATTTCAGGTGAATATCCGACGTTGCGATAAATGTGTGGATCCGATGCTTATAGGCAGGCTTCAATGCCTCAGCCGCAGTTGCAATGTCTTGTTGAGTCGCACGAGCCAAACCGCAAATCGTGGGGCCACCTTCAACCCCGACATGCTGAGCAATTTTTTGAACAGCTTCAAAATCACCGGGGCTAGAAAAGGGAAACCCGGCCTCAATAATGTCAACACCAAGTCGTGCCAGTTGACGGGCGATCGTTAGTTTTTCATCAATGCTAAGTGCCGCGCCTGGGGCTTGTTCACCATCACGTAGCGTTGTGTCAAAAATGAGAATGCGATCGCGCCCTGTCTGGTTAGACTGAGTGTTCATAGTTCATACCTGAGAATTGTTACGAAATTAACAGTAGTTTTATTTTAGAGAGACAAACGGCCTAGGGTGTAGCCCCTTTGAGATTTTTTCCGTATCCCCTGACAAATGAACCTGGATTTGCTCAATTCTGTAGACTCAGCTTGTTTTGGCAAGCGTTAATGCACCGAGATTGGCTAGGCTATTCAGGCTTGTGAGTCGAAGCAGGAACCTTCATCAAGGTTTGGCAGGCCGTCAACCGTTGCGCGATCGCCTCAATTGTAAAAATACCAAACTGATCTCCTAAAAACGGTAAATGACCCGCCGGGGCATTGAGGCTAAAAGTTAGCTCGTTGTGCCGCTTCCAATAGTTTTCGCGAAATAGGTTGTTGATCCGCCACCCGACGCGATCGGCAAACGCGCTCCAGACATCCGCTTTATTCCAATACAAAGTATCGTATTTGAGCCAAAGTGCCCGTTGCACGCTGAAGCCAAACTTGCCTTTACTATACTGCGTCCATAATTGGTCGATGATCTGAAGATCCTTACAGGGGAACTCGGCAATTTGGTCAGGCCGCAGGGGGCGATCGCAGTCCAGGCCAAACGCTTGCAACATCACAACCCGTGTTTCTTGGTCTGCCATCTTCCATTGTTGAGCGGCTAACACATTTTCTAATCGGGCAAAATGTTGCCGCTGATAATGCCGCTCCAACGCTTTTAAGACCTTTGGCTCAGTTCGCCCCTGCAACAGAGTATAAGCCGCTTCCCGCACCTCAGATGTGGGGTCTAGCAAAGCCCGAATCACAAAATTGACTCCTTTTGAGCCGTGGTTCAGTGCTTCTGAGAGAGCCGCTACTCGCTGCTTTGGATTCGGACTCAGCAACCGCTGCCGCAGCCCAGTAAATCCGCCTAAAACAACAGCATCACTTGGGCTTGCACCTCTCCCACCTAAAACTACATCGCCCCGATTTGGCTGATTTGGGTTTGAGCGTTCCACCATGTCTCGCAAATTCAGATGTCTTTCAGTATGGATGCAAACTTTTTGAGGATGGAACCGATTTAGAAGAATGTTGACAATCTCTGCAAGTGAGAAAACGGAAAAACCGAAAGCCAGCAGGAGGAAAAGCAATTCGGCAGGTTGGCAAAAAGGTGGGTTAGAACATTGGAAGAATGGGGTGTGGGAGCGTGAGAGCGTGGGGTTGAGGCTCAGTTGCAGCCTTGCACCCTGCCCTAACTAAGGGTTAGGGTTTAACACACGCGATCGCCCGTTTGATCGAGCCAACAATATAGGCGCGTGTCTTGCGTTTCATGCGGTCAAAGGCAGTCCACTGTGAGTGGCCTAACAGGGTGTAGCTCTGGTCTTTGACTTTTGAGATGCGGTAGCCTTTAGAGCGGACTAAAGCCGACAAGCCAATTTCGCAGGCAACGACTTCGCGATAGGTGTTGCCAACGGGCAGACCGCCAATTTCAGACAAAATCTTGTTGCTGGTGAATACAATCAACGTCTGGATGTGTTCTCCCACTTCCCCAGGTGGAATATTGTGTTCTTTCAAATAGTGCTGGTAAAAATCTAGAGGGTGCATGTCCTCTCCTTTAAACCAATCTAGACCCAGATCGCGGTCAGTTGCGAGGCGCACATACGTCCAGGTCATGTTGTCCCACATGATCGTTTCACCCAGCAGCCCTAAACCAGAGTCATTCTCCATGCGAAAAACAAACTCTGAAACCCAACCCGTCTTTTTGATAAAACACTCGTCTTGCAGAAACAGGTAGTAATCGTAGCCAGGAGCAATTTCCCAGCCTGCATTCCAGGCACCCAGGTTATACCCCGCATTTTCACGGTTGATGACTCGCGCTCTTAACAAACGGAAGCGATCGCGCAAAACCAACGGTTGTTGATCCCCCCCATTACAGACCACAACCAGATCAAAGGGCATACCTGCATTAAACTTCAGCATTTGCCCAAGCAAGCGCTCTAAAATCTGGAGTTTATGCCCCGTCCAGTAAGAAACAACAACACAGACACGTGGGTAGATCACTGGAGATCCTTTGGGTAAGGTTTAGGATGTGGCAAGCGAAGCCAAATAAACACAAAAGTCGTACTTATGATTTTGAAGAAACTCCCTCAGAAGAAAAAAGAGTTCACAAAGTCTTGCTTTTTCAAACGGAAATGAGCCGTTTATGAATCGGAGTCAGCACCAGAATAAAGCTTGCCAGAACGTTTTACTCTGACCAAAATGCCCAGTATAGGACTGAAATTATAACGATTGCCTGACATTAGACCACGCTTTGCAATTCCTTGAGATAAGCGCGATCGCAACGGTCTGTTTCAACGTCAGTAATCGGCTGATAGCCATTGCGCTCATACAAAATCACTGCTTCTTTAAGAATGCTGGCAGTTTCAATCAAGATTTGCTGATAGCCCTTGGCGGCGATCGCGGCTTCGAGTTGGGTCAGCAAAAATCGCCCTACCCCCTGACCTCTTGCACTGGGCAACAAATACATCTTGCGAATTTCAACCGCTTGCTGCCCCCGCTCAATCGGGTAATAGGCAGCCGTTCCAACAATTTTGCCAGCCTCTTCCACCACCCAAAACTCACCGTCAACCTTCTGGTAGCAGGCTTCAACATCTAGCACATCGCGATCGGCACCCGTCGGTTCCCAACCCAGACCATACTCAGCCAGCACGGTGCTAATCACAGCAGCGGCAGCTTCGCGATCGCTCGGTTGCCAGTCTCGAATCAAAAACGACTGAAAAGGCTTGTTCAACTATGAATCCTCGGTTCGGGGTGTAGAGTTGTCAACAACTCACTCTCAATACAAGAGAGTTCCTCAAGTCGTTGGTTGACTTGCTCTCGCTCATGGTAAGTCGTGGCTAACACCCAGTAAGCTCCATAATGGCGAGCTTCAGAAGCCATCAGCCCCCGGTAAAATTTAGCCAGATCCGGCTCGGGGCAATGATTGGCAAGCAACCCTAACCGCTCATGGCTGCGAGCTTCAATCAGGGCTGAGACTAACAGCGAGTCCAACATGCGTTGAGGTTCTTGAGGCTGAATTTGAGTTCTTAACCCAGCCCCATAAGGCGGTGGTGAAAGAGAGGCTAAGCGAATATTCCGTTTTTCTAAAATTTGGTTAACTTGCTCAAAATGTTGCAACTCTTCTTGAGCGATCGCGGTTAAAGTTCTTACCAGTTTCGTGCTGGAGGGATACCGAAACATCAGATTAAGCGCCACACCAGCGGCTTTACGCTCGCAATGGGAGTGGTCTAAAAGAATCGTGTTGAGGTTGGCTAAAGCCTGCTCAATCCACGCCTGAGAAGTTGGATGTTTTAAAAATTTGATCGTTACTGGCGTTTCAGCAATCACGTTCTAAAGTTGAGATATGGCAAATTACACCTAAGTCTACCAAGCCACCTCCTGCCTCGGAAATCTTACATTTTGAAATTCTGAGTTGGGCGATCGCATTCTTTGAGAAATTTGGCTTGGACTAGATTGCTTGACTTGGTTTGGCCTATCTCTTTCCCGACTTTTCTACCCCTCAAAAACGGGTTTAAGGTTTTGCTCGCAATCCTTAAAAAACCAAAAATCTCTGCCTAATCCCTATAAAACTGAACTCAAAATTAAAAGCTATTAGAAGAGGAATTAATAATGCTGGAGTCATTCGTCATTATTGGTATCGGGCTACTACCTGCGCTGTTTTCGCTGGCTCTCATGCGTAAAGCCGAAACACAAGCCCAAGAGTCGCTGCAATCGGCACTGCATCTGTCTGCTCATCGTGGAATGCGCCGATTTTCCTGCCACTTCACCGCCGACCATCACTACGTTGAAGGGGTTGGCTACATAGTTGGTGACATCACCTGCCGCTACAATGCTCGTTCTGCTTATATTCGTTGTGCGGTCAAGCCAGACGGCCCCTGCCAGGAGTGTTCGCAATATGAGTCAATTGAGTTCAAAGAACTCAAAGAATGTTGAACGACTTGCATGGAGATCAGGGTGCAGCTTCGTTATTTTTCTATCTCGCCGACTTAAAGCGATAGCAGCTTATGCTTTGGTCAGGAATTTTTTGGACTTGTAGCGGGTCAAACGCACCGATAACCCCAGCCAGAAAACTCAGAATTCAATCGCTAAAGTCCCTGAAAACGGCTGATCGAGCGATCGCGCCAGAGTCCAACAGTGGGCAAATATGAGCAAACTTTGAAGCCTGTGTAAGAGTCTGTGAGTTCTCTTCTGAATAGTGGGAATCTCGAAATAATTCGGCTAAGCTGCGATAAGATTTGCTACTGCTCTCCCTGCATCGACTCCCATGATCTTTCCAGATTTCTCCCAGTTTTCAGCTTTGGCACAACAGGGCAATTTTGTACCCGTCTTTCAAGAATGGGTGGCTGACTTAGATACTCCTGTCTCCGCATGGTACCGAGTCTGTGCCGGACAGCCCTATAACTTCTTATTAGAGTCCGTCGAAGGTGGTGAAAAACTGGGGCGTTACAGCTTGCTGGGTTGCGACCCGTTGTGGGTTCTAGAAGCCCACGGTAGCCGCCTAAATGGGGCAAACGACTCAACTTACCGCACTGTACAGACTTATCGTGATGGCACCACTCGCACTTTTGAGGGTGATCCCTTTGCGGCTTTAAGCGAATGTCTCGCACCCTATCACCCTGTGCAGTTACCTCAATTGCCAGCAGGCATTGGCGGGTTGTTTGGTTTTTGGGGTTATGAGCTGATTAACTGGATTGAGCCACGTGTTCCCATCCACCCAGCAACTGAGACAGAGTTACCAGATGGGTTATGGATGCAGGTCGATAACTTACTAATTTTTGACCAGGTAAAACGTAAGGTTTGGGCTGTTGCTTATGCCGACTTGCGAGATCCAAATGTGGATTTACAGGTGGCCTACCAGCAAGCCTGCGATCGCGTCACTCAACTCGTCAACAAACTGCGATCGCCACTGTCTGAACAAGCACGGCTAATGGAGTGGGAACCTCCAACCAAAGCTGCGATCGAGGCCGTGCCCTTAAACTTTACAAGCACTGTCACCAAAGATGAGTTTTGCAGCAAGGTTGAACGCGCGAAAGATTACATTCGAGCGGGTGACGTCTTTCAGGTAGTGATTTCTCAGCGCCTTTCAACTGAATACACCGGCGATCCTTTTGCGCTGTACCGCTCTTTAAGGCTGATTAACCCCTCGCCTTTCATGTCATTCTTTAACTTTGGCGATTGGCAATTGATTGGCTCCAGCCCAGAGGTCATGGTCAAGGCAGAACGGAATCTGGCTGACTCAAGCATTACGGCAACGGTACGCCCGATCGCAGGCACCCGACGACGGGGTGGAACCGCCCAAGAAGACGAAGACCTGGCCCAAGATTTGCTCGACGACCCTAAAGAAGTCGCAGAGCACGTCATGCTGGTTGACCTGGGACGTAATGATCTGGGGCGTGTCTGCACCAACGGCAGCGTCAAGGTTGACGAACTGATGGTGATTGAGCGCTATTCTCACGTGATGCACATTGTCAGCAACGTGATTGGCCAGTTGTCACCCAGCAAAACCGCTTGGGATCTGTTGAAGGCTTGCTTCCCTGCCGGAACGGTCAGCGGTGCCCCTAAGATTCGCGCCATGCAGATTATTCATGAACTGGAAGGGCTTCGGCGTGGCCCCTATTCTGGTGCTTATGGTTATTATGATTTTGAGGGGCAACTGTACACCGCGATCGCCATTCGCACAATGATTGTTCGGCCCCAGGCAGATGGCAAGCATCTTGTTAGCGTCCAGGCAGGTGCAGGGCTAGTCGCTGATTCTGTTCCCGAAAAAGAATACGAAGAGACCCTCAACAAAGCAAAAGGAATGTTAGAAGCTGTTCGGTGTTTAGGCACCAATCATCCAACTTCCTCCCTTTGATGCTTGATCCCACCCAGAAGAGAGTGTTACATTTCTTAACAAGGTTATCAGGTATGTAGAGTTTTGGCCGTAAAACGAAGGATTTGGCCCTCTCATAAAACGAACGATAAAGTTCTCATCAAAATCTTTGTTGAATCTATCCAGAATTCTCATTTTCACGAGCTTCAAGCTCTCTCTGCGTGATACCTTAGTTGATGGCATAGGCGTAATATCTCAAGGTTATAAACTCATTTGCTTGTCCCTTTGTTTCACATGTTTAACCCTTTGACATCCACCTGTATAAGCTTGCAGCGTCTTTCGGATACAACATTATGGTGATCGGCAAGCGATCAAATAAAGGGTTTAGTCCCACTTGAAGCAATAAAAAATCAGTAAATGATTTTTCAATCTCCTGTGGGTTCAGCACTATTGATGTATAGCTGAGTGAATGCCAGTTTTCTTATCTGTGAGTTAGCTTATACAGTCTGGAGGTAGTTTCTCGATGTCCGTTCGTCTTTATGTTGGCAACCTGCCTGAAGAACTCAATCGTCAAGAGCTTGAGGCCGTTTTCTCAGAAATTAGCCCTGTATCCACTAAGATCATCACTGATCGTAAGACAAACAAGTGCCGTGGCTTTGGCTTCGTCACCGTCAAAACAGAAGAACAAGCCGATGAAGTAATCGAAAAATTCAACGGTTTTTCGCTCAAAGAAAACACCCTCAAGGTCGAACGGGCGCAACCCCGCAAGAAAGATGGTGAGGATGGACCGACACAAGCAAGTGAAGGTGAAAGCGCAAATGGTGGAAAGCGTAAGGGTAACAACAAAAACCGTAAGTCCGCTCCTACCACTCAAAATGATGACAATGTACAGCCTGATCCCCGTTGGGCACAGGAGTTGGAAAAGTTAAAGCAGTTGCTAAGTGCTCAAACCACCAACTCCTAGAAGTCGGCAGGGTTGTATCACTCCATCAGACCAAGCTCAAGCCAGTCGTCTAAGTACTTTTGGACTTGTTGACTAAACTCATTACGTGTCTGAAATTTCTCAGTTCGTACTGGTTTGCGGTCTTGGTCAAGATTCCAACCATAATCACTACTGATACGTAAAGCACCTTGCCAGTCTGCGAGCGATAAAATCAGTTGAGGCGCTGGGCTGTTGTCAACATTTTTAACTCGAAACACGTAGTTAAATGTGTTTTGACTAGCAGCCGCCACCGTTGAGGACTGACCATATTCTTTCTCCAGACGTACCCGGACTTTTTCTGACAGTCCGGGTTTATTTATTTCTTCTAACGTTCGTACGGCCAACGTTAATGCGAAATAAAACTCTTCAACAGGAATAAATTCAAGCTCCATAGGTTCCAATCGAACAAACAACAAATAACAAAAGGGGCATACCTACAGTACGCCCCTCAGGTGTTCTTGAAAACAAAAAAGTACTCAGTTTTGATTAACCAATCGAGTAAGCTGAGCTGAGCGCCCACACGATTAGGATAGCAATACTACCTAAAACCAAAACAGCAGAAACGCCAATTGCAACAGGGCTATCAGCCCCGTCAAACTTCATGATTCCTCGGTTTAAATCTGACATTTGATGTTCTCCTTTGCGTCGGACTAATGCAAAATCAGCCGTATGCATTCGTAGAATCAGCAGTAAGACAAAGGTATAACCCTATAAAAGAATTACCCTGGCACAATTCTAGCGACTTTGCCCTTAGAAATTAAGGTTATTTAAGCTTCCTATAAGTTTTCTAAGCATTTGCTGACAAACCGCTAAAAACCCATTGCCTGAGCAACGGATGTCAAGTCTGGTGCGATACCTTGCTTAAACTGGCTACGGCTATGCTTAATGGCAGTATCAGGGTCTTTCAGGCCGTTTCCGGTTAAAACGCAGACGATTTTAGCGTTTTCAGGCACCTGATCTTTGACCTTCAGCAGCCCTGCAACTGAGGCAGCACTGGCAGGTTCACAAAAAATTCCTTCTCCGCTGGCGAGCAACCGATAAGCATCTAAAATCTCATCATCAGTTACTGCATTAAAGGTTCCCTGGCTGGCGTGCTGCACCGCGATCGCCCGGTCTCGGTTAGCGGGGTTGCCAATCCGAATGGCGGTGGCGATCGTCTCAGGATGCTCAAAAATGTGCCCTGTTACCATGGGAGCCGCACCCATTGCCTGAAAGCCCATCATTTTGGGCAGCTTTGTACAACGGCGTTCCTGGTGGTACTGGCAGAACCCCATCCAGTAAGCGGTGATGTTGCCGGCATTTCCCACGGGGATGCACAACCAGTCAGGCGCATCGCCCAAGACATCAACGACTTCAAATGCGGCTGTTTTTTGCCCTTCGAGGCGGTAAGGGTTAAGCGAGTTGACCAGCGTGACCGGATATTGCTCTGAAGCGGCCCGCACAATTTCTAACGCGCGGTCAAAATTACCCTGAATCGCCAACACTTCTGCACCGTAGAGGAGAGCCTGCGCCAGCTTGCCAAGGGCCACATACCCGTCTGGGATCAGCACAAACGCCCGCATCCCACCGCGACGGGCATAGGCTGCTGCTGCCGCAGAGGTGTTACCCGTACTGGCACAGATGACAGCTTCAGCCCCGTCTTCTTTGGCTTTAGAAATTGCCATCGTCATCCCCCTGTCTTTGAAACTTCCAGTGGGGTTTAAACCGTCATATTTCACGAAGACCTGTACGTTCTTCCCAATTTCAGCGGCGATCGCTGGGACTGGAATCAGGGGTGTATTACCTTCGTGCAACGTAATAACGGGTGTTTTCTCACTCACGGGCAAGTAGGCTCGGTATTCCTCAATTAGCCCGCGCCAGCCATTAGCACGGGGTGAGCCAGTGGAACGTTCTGAAGAGGGTTGAATATCGGCAGACAAACTTAAAGTCACGGGATTCAATTTCGACGGTCATGGGTATGATTTAGTTTACCCTGAACGATTCCTTCCTCCCAATTAGGAGCTTCGACTTCCATTATTGACAGTTGAGAAAGTGACCAAGATCCGTAATATGCTGATTGACACGAGATACGATCAATGTAAAGTTCAGGTTAAGATATTGTTACACGGTGTGAGTGACAGAAAATGAGTAATACCCTACTGGAAACAAATCCTTCAATCGAATCGCTCGTACAGCCTCGAACCTTAGAGGCGATGAAAGCTCAATATCAGTTAGACCAGCAAGAAAAGTTCTTAAGCATTAGAGCCGAAGCTGAGACCCTTCTTCAGCAACTGCAAGCCATCAAACAACAGCGACAAGAGCTTTCTAACTCCAGCGTAGAAGCATAGACTGAAGTACATTAAGCAGTCGAATCAACACATCAGACTCGCAACTCTGATTTTTTGTTCGACTGCTTTTTACCGTTTTTTAACTTGCATGTCTCTTATGTTCGAGAGCAAGGGTTATAACCGCTTTACCAAACCCTTGGAATGCAGCGATCGCGGTTCAAATAATCCTGACGGATGTGCTGCCAAACAGTGGTAAACCACTTCCGAGCGGCGGTTGTCGAGTGGCCCCGGTAGCGACAAACAAGTCCTTTGGTAAGGCGAGTGACTCCCACTTCAGCCGAGTCACCCATCCAAGCTTGCCGAGCCTGCTGCACGAAGTCAGGTGGCACCGATTGACCGACCCATGCAAAGGTGCCAACCACCGGGTAGTCTGCCAATCCGTGTAAACTTTGCACAGTGGCTGCGCTTCCCGGCAACCATTGCCGATCAATCCACAACGGGTGATCCCCCTGCCAAACTTCGGTGTGCGATCGCCACTCGCCTGCTAAAAACTGTTCGCCTCTGGCACTACGGCCAAATCGCGTAATCTCCCACCCAAGCCAGCTTGCCCCTTCTACCAGATCAACGCGAAGGTCTTGTCGATAGTAAGCTTGGTTAAAAATGATTGCTTCTTGCGGAAGCCACTCCAAACAGGCTGACTCAGCAACCTGAATGTGAACGGATTGTTGAGCCTCAACCTGGTTTGAGCGGTAAACTTTGGTGGCTGCTGGAGTTGTAATTAACGCCTGAGCGTGTGGCTCTAGTTGAATGTTGAGCAACAGGCGATCGCCCCCCACAATGCCTCCGGCTGTATGCAAAATCACGCTATGACAAATGGCGTTTCCTTCTGGGTAAAAGGGGCGCTGTAGCTTTAGGGGGGCTTGCGCGCGACTTGAGAGAATTTGAGTCGTTCCGTTTTGATAGCCAAAGCAGAGGTCAAGCTGCCCTTGCCAACTCGATTTTGGGGTTACTTCTAGATTCATTGGTTCACACTCATCAAGCGCGGATTCACCTTAGCGATACTGCACACGGGGATCTAGCAATGCGTAGGACAGATCAACCAGCAGATTGATCAACACAAAGGCGATCGCGACAAAAATAATGCCACCCTGCACCACAGGGTAGTCACGCGCCAAAATCCCCTCATAAATCCAGGAGCCGATCCCCGGCCATGCAAAAATCGTTTCCGTCAAAATAGCGCCACCCAGCAAGGTGCCAAACTGAAGCCCACTAATCGTAACAATCGGCAACAACGCATTCTTAAAAGCGTGCTGGCAGACCACCCAAATCTCTGATACACCTTTGGCGCGTGCTGTACGGATGTAGTCCTGAGTCAGCGATTCGAGCATGGCACTGCGGGTCATGCGAGCTACGATCGCCAGGGGAATCGTACTCAGAGTCAGCGCTGGCAAAACTAAATGGGACAGTCCATCCCAAAAAGCAGACAGGTTAAAGCGCAGGAGTGAATCGAGCAGGTACAGTCCGGTAATGGGTTGAATCAGAGCCACATCGCTGCTGCGCCCCCCGGCAGGCAACCACTGCAAATTCACAGCAAAACCGTAGATCAAAATCAGTCCCAGCCAATAAACAGGCAACGACACGCCTAACAAAGCCCCGGTTGTGACGAGATTATCAAACCAGCGATTTTTTTGAGTCGCCGCTAAAATCCCCGCTGGGATACCCATCAGCAGAGCTAACACCATCGCCGCGATCGCCAACTCAATCGTGGCAGGGTAACGCGCCCTCAGCTCAGCCGAGATCGGAATGCCGCTGATAATACTGGTGCCTAAGTTGAGCTGGAGTAAGTTTTGTAAAAAGCTGAGATATTGCAGCGGCAGCGGTCGGTTTAACCCTAATTGCTCTCGTACGGCGGCAATTTGTTCGGGTGTGGCTCGCTCGCCCAACAAGACCACAGCTGGATCTCCAGGGATCAACTGCAAAAAGAGGAACACCAGCAGGCTAATCCCAAGCAAAACTGGAATCAGACTTAAAACTCGTCTGAGGATGTACTTACCCACAGCATTTTTCCACGTCGCGATCGCCCATCAAGTGCCAAATAACTTACCACACTTTTTGGAGAGTTCCGCAGCCTGAGCGCAGCTAACAACCGCTTAAGTTGCTAAGCCAGAGCAAACTGGTTGATGAAGGATAAATCAATCGTGCTGAAGTTCGTACTCAAAGCTACGTTTAGATTTTCCATCATCTGCACAAACCAGGTGACAGTGTCGCTGGTGCACTGCTCGTAGTGGTTAAATAAAATCGAAAACCGCTTCTCCAGGTAAGGCTTCACCTTGCGGCAGATCAACACAATTTTAAGCAACAAACCCGTAGTCAAGGTTGGCCCCAGGTTCGCAATCAAATCAATGAAAACAAAATGTTGAGGACGGTGCTGGCTATCGACAGTTAAGAAATTCAGCAATTGACTACACGTCCGCACGATTAGAAAATCATTAATCTTTTGGCTATCGCTATCGGGTAGCGTATCTCGCAACTGGCTATAAAGTTGGTTGTTAAATTGGCGACCGCCGTAGTCAGAGTTCACCGAAGAGGTGATGTATTGGTACAGATCATCTTTAAAGGCTCGGAAGCTCTGAGCATGCGCACTTCCGGTAATGAAACGCTGAGCCACATCCCGATAGGTTTGTGCCCCCTGAGACTTTCCGGCAAAGTGCTTAAGTGCTGTGCAAAGGTCGCGATCGCTCAGCAAGGTTGGATTTTTAACAGGCTTTAACAAGCGAGAAGCCAGCTCAGGTGAAGCACTTTGAGCAATTTGACTGCGGCGCACCTGATAAGTCACATACTGAGACAAATCAATCTCATACTGGCGTTGGGCTTTTGCTTGCAATTCACGCACGGCTTGCTGTTGCTCGTAAGTGCTGCCATCTGCCAGTAAGCAATGCTCATAAAGGTAAGGATAGCGACGAATCAGCAACCCTACAGACGAATTAACCGCCGTATCTTGAGACTCAGAAACAACCCGGCCTAACCGCTGCAAGGCAAGAAACTGCTCGCTTTCAACAAAGTCGCTAATTAACGAGCGTAAACGGCGAACCGAACGAGAACGACCAAACTCCGTGACATAACGAGACGGAGGCTCTTCAAAAATTGAAATGAGTTGAGGAATTGCAGCCTGAGATTGAGGTCGAGTTTGCCAACGGTTGACCAAAATATGGCAGCACCGATTCAAAACAAAGCGAAACTCTTGATCAGCCAACTTAGAAGCCGCAATTCGATCAATTGCGCTTAGCACCTCGGCATCTGGATAACCAACACCATCAATGAACAGCTGGCGAAAGCGCGCAATCAACTGCTCCGGCATTTCTTGTTGAACAAGATTGAGCAAGTGGTCATAAAGCTTTTGCTCATCTTGCTCACTTAAACGACTGTAGTTTGCAACCCAAGTACTCACCGCTGCCGAACTCCAAAGCCCAGGATAAAAGGTGAGAAGGATGAATCCAGTATGTGAATACCAAAACAGCGTACCGTTTGTTTCAATAACTGAACTTCTCGATACGTAAGTTTACTATTCAACCTGTGATCTCACAAGCTCTTTGCCCTTATCCTATTGATTTTTTACTTGATTGATGTGATCAAAGTCACAAAGCAGACTCAATACTGTAGATGCTCTTACAATTCGCGAAGATAGTTAATGCTTCACCTATTCCATTCATAACAGACAGACGTAGGTAGCAGGTTAAAGTTTCCGTGAACTTTTATCCAGCTCATATGGATAACTGATCAGTGTTTTCCCTTAGTCCCAACCATCACCCAACAGTCTAGAACCCCTACCCCGCGGCGTCTACAGAAGTAAAAGCTGATCAATCCGCAATCTGACTCAATCGGCGCAGGTTTAAAACGTCACTTAGCTTACGGATTTGGCTGAAGGTCCGCTCTAATTGTTCATGATTGCGAATATCAATGCCTAAATCAATCACAGCCGTTTGGTCTGAAAACGTCTTGACCTGAGCATTACGCACATTGACATCGTTATCAGTCAGCTTTGAGAGAATATCTTTAAGAACGCCTACCCGGTCAATCACCTCGATTTGAATATCAACAGGATAGGTTTGAGAACGATTTCGATCCGTATCAGTGCTGTTCCAATTAACGGGGACAAGGCGATCGCCCTCAACATGGTCAACATTTGGGCAACCCTGCCGATGGATGGAAATGCCGCGTCCACGCGTCACCACGCCAATGATCGCTTCCCCTGGTACTGGAGTACAGCAGCCTGCGACATGATGCAGTAGACCATCTACACCAACAATGGGCGACTTGCCTGACGGAGCAGGTGGTAGAACCTTCGCAGCATTTTGCAATTGCAGAATTTCAGACTCAGAGGTTACGGGGGCGATCGGTTGTTGCGCTTTGATGACCTCGCGCAATCGATTTAAGGCATGGCTTAGCGTAATCTCGCCATACCCGATCCCAGCCAACAAATCTTCGACGCTGTGATAATTGCATCGATCTGCGGTCAGTTGCATCGGGGCCGACTTTAAGAGAGCCTCAAAGCCGTTCTTGCCAACTTCTCGCTCCAACATCTCGCGCCCACGAGCCACGTTTTCTTCGCGGTGGTAACGCTTATACCATTGCCGAATTCGGTTACGTGCCCCAGCCGTGACAACAAAATTGAGCCAATCTAAGCTGGGTCGAGCGTTTTTCTGCGTAATGATTTCGATGATATCGCCATTCTTTACCTGGGTATCGAGGGTGACAATTCTGCCATTTACCCGTGCCCCGGCACAGTGATTACCCACCTCGGTGTGAATGCGATAGGCAAAGTCAACAGCAGTTGATCCTCGCGCTAAAGGCACCACATCACCCTGGGGCGTAAAGACGTAAACATCTCCATCAAACAAGTCATCTTTGATGCTTTCTAAATATTCTTGAGCATCTTTCAAATCGGTCTGCCAATCGAGCAGTTGCCGCAACCAGGTAAACTTCTCGTCAGTTTCGGTCATCTGCCCACTCGAAGTACCATCTTCCTTATACTTCCAGTGAGCAGCAATCCCGTATTCAGCGATGTGGTGCATCTCAACAGTGCGAATTTGCACTTCTAAGGGCCGACCCGACTTGCCAACCACGACTGTATGAAGCGACTGATAACGGTTTGGTTTGGGTAAGCCAATGTAGTCTTTGAAGCGTCCCGGAATCGGACGAAACATGTCATGGACGATCGCCAAAGCCCGGTAACACTCTTCATTGGTGTTAACAATGACACGAATGGCAGCAACATCATAAATTTCGCTATATCCCTTCTGCTGACGCTGCATCTTCTGGAAAATGCCATACAGATGCTTGGGGCGACCGCTGATATCGTAATAATCAATCCCAGCTGTATTCAGGCGTTGCTTGAGGTTTTCAGCAACTTCGACGAGATAATTTTCGCGATCGGCCCGTTTTTCAGAGACAAATTCTTGAATTTCGCGGTAAGACTCCGGTTCTAGGTACTTAAAAGAAAGATCTTCTAACTCCCACTTAAAGCGCCCGATCCCCAATCGGTTTGCCAGAGGTGCAAAGATTTCACGGGTTTCAAGGGCAATGCGGCGGCGTTTTTCATCCGCCAGATGCTCTAGCGTGCGCATGTTGTGGAGGCGATCGGCCAGCTTTACCACAATGACGCGAATATCTTGGGCCATTGCCAAAAACATGCGGCGGAAGTTTTCGGCTTGACGCTCAGTTTTACTTGAAAAGTTGAACTTAGAAAGTTTTGTGACCCCTTCAACCAGACATCGAACCTCAGGCCCAAAGCGTTCTTCCAACTCTTCAGGGGTGACATCGGTATCTTCTACGATATCGTGCAAAAAACCAGCCGCAATTAAGGCACTGCCGCCTCCCAAGTCTCGTAGCAGCCCTGCCACTGCCACGGGATGCATAATGTACGGCTCTCCAGATGCGCGCCGTTGTCCCTCATGCAAGCTATAGGCAAACTCAAAAGCACGACAAATCAGGTCATTTTCTGGCGGAGCTAGCTCCGGCGATCGCTCCGATTCATCGGCTGACTGTTTCGCGATCAAGCAAGCCTGCAACCAGTCGGGCAGGATGAAATCAATTGGAGGTGCAGAAGCCGTAAGATTCATGCGGTGCAGAAGAGGGCTAGATGCAAATGGAGTTGGGGCACTTAGTGTAACTGAATCTTGCCTGAATGGAAAGATTCAACTCCGCCACTCCAACCCCGTAGGTGGATTAGCGGAACATTTTAATGAAGCTGGGGCAAATCGAGAGCAACCTTGAGCTGGTAGATTAACTGAATATATTCCAGCAATTAAAGCGATAAATCCTGATCCTTACCGTTTTCTTTAAGCTCTATCGCTGAGATTTAACCTATATGGTAGCAACTAGAAACGATTCTTTACAGAATCTTAAGTGAATCGCTAGGAAATGCTAAAGAAGTCAGCCAAATTCCTGATCTGCGAAAATGACAGCCCCTCCATATCTTGAGCAAGTCAGAGTCTTGCAACAGGCTTTAGACGAGCCTATTTGGGAACAAGCTCTGATCGAACCCACTCAACTAAAGCAGCAGATTCAAACTGTGAAAGAGCTTTATACCCAATATCAGTGGTTATCTCAACCAGACGTTGTTGAAGAAAATCTGGCTCAGAGATTTCGCAGCATTGTCGTCGAAATTGACAAGCAATTGCGGTTGTTAGAAATCGATGGCTTATTTTTGCAGAATGCTCGCCAAGCAGCGACTCAAACCCAACGACGAGATCAAATTCGCGATCGCCTCGTTTTGCTAAATCGTTACTGTGAAGCGCTCCTGCAACTTTAGATAAATTCCTGATGTAACAAGAGCAGTAAACACCTGCTAAATTATCTGCAAATCACCTTTATTTCAGGGGTTGAATGTTGAAGTCAACCTCTAAGGTTGGCAACTCCTCCGGTTTATAAAGCAACTTACTACCGCGATCGCCCTATGCCAGAGCCTCTATTGAGTGTTAAAAATCTTCGGGTTGCTTACTCTCGACGCGATGATCAAGCTGTCACCTGGTCAGTTGATGATGTCTCATTTGACCTTAATCGCGGTGAACGGTTGGGGTTAGTGGGTGAGTCGGGCTGTGGTAAGTCAACTTTAGGGCGTGCCGTCATGCGCTTGTTGTCGCCAGATGTGCAAGTCGAAGGGCAGGTTTTGTTTGAGCAAAAGTCGGTGTTCGATTTTTCACCCGCGCAGCTCCGCACGTTTCGCGGCGAGGCGATCGCGCTGATCTTTCAAGACCCGATGACGCGGCTTAACCCCCTTATGACCATTGGCAATCATTGTCTTGAAACGCTCAAAGCCCATCGGCCTGAGCTGAGCCTAAAAGAAGCCAAAGATCGGGCGATCGCCACCTTAGAAGCTGTAAATATTCCGGCTAAGCGGTGGTCTCAATACCCACATGAATTTAGTGGTGGGATGCGCCAGCGGATCGCCATCACCCTGGCGCTCTTGCTTGATCCCAAGCTGATCGTTGCCGATGAGCCGACAACCAGCCTAGATGTGACCGTCTCGGCGCAGATTTTGCGCGAGCTAACCCGCCTCTGCTCTGAGCGCAATATGGGGTTGATCCTGATTTCCCATGACTTGGCGATGGTTGGGGAATATTGCGATCGCATTGCGGTGATGCATAACGGCAAATTTGTTGAAACAGGGCAGACATCCACGGTCTTCCAAAATCCGCAGCACGAATACACGCGATCGCTGCTCAATGCGGCGCTTCACCTGCATACTGGCCCCACAACTTCAGCTCCGGTTGCAGCGATTAGCTCAGAAAATGCAGTTGTGCCCTTACTCCGCATCAGCAACCTGAAGCAGCACTACACCCTGGAAGAAAACTTCCTGGCTCAACTCTTTCGCAACTCTGGCAAGCAAACGATTCGAGCCGTTGACAACATCAACCTGGAGCTATACCCCGGAGAAACCTTGGGGTTAGTCGGCGAGTCAGGGTGTGGCAAATCGACCTTATCGCGCACTGTTTTGCAACTCATTCGCCCGACCGGTGGCAGTGTCGAGTTTCTTGGGCAAGATCTGACTAAGCTTTCGCGGCAAGCCATTCAACAACAGCGACGGCAAATGCAGATGGTTTTTCAAGACCCTCATGCTTGCCTCAACCCAATGATGACCGTAGGTGAGAGTATTGCCGACCCACTATTAATTCATCAACTGGCAACGCCCACGGCTGCAAAAGCTGAAGTTCTCAAGATGCTAGAGCGGGTTGGGCTGACTCCTGCTGAAGAGTACTATCAACGTTATCCCAAAGAGCTGTCAGGTGGACAACAGCAACGGGTTGCGATCGCCCGTGCTTTGATTACGCGTCCCAAACTGGTGATCTGCGATGAGCCTGTCAGCATGCTCGACGCCAGTGTGCAAGCTCAAGTCTTAGAGTTGATGCAGGGATTAAAAGAAGAATTTAATCTGACCTATCTATTTATTACCCACGATTTATGGGTGGCTCGTTTCTTTTGCGATCGCATTGCTGTCATGCAAGCAGGCAAGATTGTTGAGCTTGGCAAAACACAAGATATTTTTGCAAATCCTCAGCATCCCTACACTCAAACCTTGCTTCAGTCAGCCCCCCTGCTCATAAAAATTGGAAACACAAAATAGGGGCTGCCTAAACAGCCCCTAACTCTTTCACATTTCACTGCAGAAAAAGGGTGTTACAAGTGGGCTTCGTAGGAAGCTCCGCGATAGCTCAAGCGCCGAGTGCCATGATCGGGGAGTTGACGACCCGGAGCGCGAAAACTGAAACGTAAACCGCGATACTTACCGGCTGCTGGCAATTGCACCGTTTCAACAGCAGCGGGGTCTGCATCGTACTGAACACCACGATAGGAAAGATGCATTGCTTTTTCTCCTTTGGGAATTTTGAGTGGTTTTGAAGCGTAAGGTTTAGCCTTGATTTTGAGCTGGGTCAACGTCGGATGTCGGTTCATTCAGACCTAGCTCAACCGCAGCGCGAACAACCATCGAAGATTGACGGTTTCTCTCAGAACGACGACGACGGGTTGTTAAAGAACGAACTTGACCTTGAATAGACATAGTAGGAGCTTCTCGTAAGTGAGTAGGATCTAGTGAATTAAAACTGTAGCTTTAGCTACATTTCTATATTAGCGTACCAAATTGAAAATCGAGGTTAACAGAAGTAAAAATCTAGATGAATTCTGTATCTCAAGTAACAAAATTGCAAATTTTGTCAGCATTTTTTGACATTTTCGTCCATTTACTACTACTTACTACGTTCCTCTATCGCTCCAGCGTCCTCAAGACAAATCGCGTTTAAGCAACTCAGCCTTGGTCTGGCGTTGGAGTTTGCGCTCAATCAACAGAGCGATCGCAAAGTGGCATTCAGGTAATCGGCTCTTCAGCAGCGTGCTTCAAAAAAAGTTAAAATCCAACATCCCTTCAGCCTTTCTTTCCCTGACGATGGTTTTAATCTCAGAGCTATCTACTGCTGCAAAACCCAATCAGATCTATCGCTGCACAGCCAACTTAAATATCTATGACTCACCCAAAGTTGAGCGGTTAGCAACCCAGGCTGCACAGGGACGCTATTTGCAGATTGTTGACCCACTCGCCCACTCAACTGCGATCGCGGTGAAGCTTTATGAAGACGACTACCCCGGTTGGCTAAAACCTGCTGATTTAAACCATTTGGTCATCGCACCCACGGTTCAACCACCCGCAGCCCTGACTGAAGCAGAAATTCGCGATCGCCTGCCGCATGTTATCGCTTTTTGTCAGGCAGCGATGGCAACGCCCAACTATTACGAGTGGGGGGGCACAGTTGCACCTAACTACGATTGCTCAGGTCTCATGCAAGCAGCCTTTGCAGCTGTGGGGGTGTGGTTGCCCCGTGATGCCTATCAGCAGGAAGCATTTACTCAATCAATTGCGATCGGCGAACTCATGCCAGGAGATTTACTTTTCTTTGGGACACCCCAAAAAGCAACTCACGTTGCACTTTATCTGGGCGAGGGCAACTATATTCATAGCTCTGGCAAAGCGCAGGGCAGAAACGGAATTGGAATCGACTCCATCACAGACTTAAGCCACCCAGTTAGCCAAAACTATTTTGCGCAAGTGCGAGAAGCCGGACGAGTCGTTGCCAGTTATCAGACAGGGAACCCCTGCTGGTAGTTTTGACCTACTGGCAGAAAAATCACCTCATCAGTTGTTTGCTACGAGGAACATGCTTCTCTAAACTGGCATTTATGTTTTTTTGATCAGTTCCGCAATTGAGGCCGGGTTGAACCAGGTTACAAAAACGAATTCAAGGCTGTTTTAATGGCGCTCAGTCGTCAAGGGTGGGAAATATAAGTTGTCACAGTTTTCTAAAGTTGTGGAGTTCAAGCTTTTTGGGCATACCAGAAAAACAAACAACAACAAACTTCATCAAACTTGTGTAAAAAGCTCGATGACACGCAATACCCCTCAAATGATTTTTTAATGACCGTTGCGGTGCAGCTATCTATCTTTCTCTTGCGTCTACAACACTTTGGAGCGAACTAACTCATGAATCTTTCCTTGGCTTCTCAAGCAAAAAACAGCCTTGCTGATTCGGCGAATGCTCCCTTTTTATCGGTTGTTGTGCCAATCCATAACGAGTATGACAACCTCCCCTTGCTTGTAGATGCGATCGCCGATGTCGTGAAGCGAGCCGATCTGCCTTATGAGCTGATTTGCGTTGACGATGGCTCCACCGATGGCTCCACTGATTTGTTAAAGCAACTCGCGAGCGATCGCCCAAATCTGAAGGGCATTATTTTTCGACGCAACTATGGTCAAACGGCTGCGATGGCCGCTGGGTTTAGCAACGCCAGAGGGAATGTGATTATTACCCTAGATGGCGACTTGCAAAACGACCCTGAAGATATTCCCATGCTGCTTGCCAAACTCGATGAAGGCTATGACCTCGTCAGTGGTTGGCGCAAAAACCGTCAAGATGCAGCCTTGACGCGGTTGCTGCCCTCTAAAATTGCAAACTGGTTAATTGGTCGGGTCACAGGCGTCAAACTCCACGACTATGGCTGCTCGCTTAAAGCCTATCGGGCTGAAGTCGTTGCCGATATGAACCTCTATGGGGAGCTGCACCGCTTCCTACCAGCCTTAGCGTTTATTGAAGGCGCACGCATCACAGAAGTGCCCGTACGACACCATGCCCGTCGGTTTGGCAAAAGTAAGTATGGTCTGGGGCGTACCTTTCGCGTGGTGATGGATTTGCTGACCGTCTGGTTTATGCGAAAGTTTTTGACCAAGCCGATGCATGTCTTTGGCCTATTTGGGTTGGGTTCTGTCACCTTGGGAACTCTGATTGGGTTGTACTTAACCTTCATCAAAATTGTGATGGGGGCTAGCATTGGCGATCGCCCACTGCTAATTCTGGCAGTCGTTCTGTTTTTATCAGGTTTACAACTGCTGTGCTTTGGCTTATTGGCCGAGCTGCTCATGCGAACTTATCATGAGTCACAAGGTCGCCCCATTTATCGCATTCGCGAAGTGGTCAGCGCTGAAGCAACCGACAGCGAAGCAACCGTTTGATTTTATAAATGGAGCAGGTTTGGCGCATTTATTTGCTGACCGATAAGTGCGCTGCATTAAAATCCCCCTCGTCTCCAGGCTCTCTGAGCAAACAACTGTGCCAAAGAAAAGGAGAATAGAGGGGGATCGACCCGATGCAAGATCAGTCGCTTCTGCAATTTTGATTGATATCAGTAGTATCTCTTAACCCTTAGAGCCTCGCATAACTTACGAGTTGCCCAACAGCGATCGCTATCCATCTAAATAGCCGCTGGAATAACCAATTCCATTAACTTAGAATCCTAAACTTCTAGGGTGAGCGAACGTCAGACTCACTCAACACACCAACTTGTTAGGGTTCTGTTTGGAGGACTTGGGGATGCAGCATGAGAACCATCTGTTGGATCCCGCGATGAATGCGACGAGTGACAGTCATAGGGCTAACACCAATCTTTTCTGCCACTTCTTTGCGAGACAAGTCACGGATAAATACAAACTCAATGGCTTGGCGGGTCTTGTCTTCAAGCTGGCCCATTGCCCGTTGCAGTTGTTGCCGATCTTCTTCCAGTGCTTGCAATGTCTGGTAGTGGTTATCGGGCAACGTGTCACCCAAGGTCATTGCTGTATCCATCTGGTTGCAGACGGTTGCGTCTAGGCTGAGGGGCATGCGGTTACGGCTTGCCAACTTACACTCGCGCCACTCATACACTGAGATGCCCAACTCTTCTGCCACTTCATGGTCGGTGGGTTGCCGCCCTGCTTGAGCAAAAAAGGCTTCACGTACCCGTTGACCTTCTTTGCTGAGTTGTTGCCAACGGCGAGGAATTTTGACGGTGCCACTGCGATCGCGGAGGAAGTGCAGCATTTCACCGCGAATATAAGGAACAGCAAAGGAGCTAAATGCACAGCCTTGGGTGGGGTCAAACCGTTCAATCGCCCGAATCAAACCTAAGTAGCCGATTTGTTCGAGATCTTCGTAGGGTTCAGCACATTGGTGGCTGATTCGGTGAGCAATCTTGCGGACTAAACCCGCATTCATTTGCACTAAACGATTTCGCAATTGAACGCTAGGCTTTTGATGATATGCAATCAACAAATCCATGCCGCGTGCGTGAGGAGAAGATTGAGTCGCCAACATCTTGCAGGTCACCTTTCACATCAGAGTTGAACCTATTCTCTGAAGAGCGACGATAAGTAACCATAGTCAATCTACGGACGATTGGGAGGGGACCACCTGTACCATCGGCAAAAATACGGAAACGGACTTTAGCAGGTATCGGCATCAAGCGCTTTACCAGTCGCCACTTGAAGGAATTACCCTTTGGGCATAGAAAAATTGTCAACAAGCCGTAAAGAGATCGTGAAGGCAGCGCAATCTGCTTCATCTAAATCAAACAATTCTCACTGCACAGCCGCAAAGTTTCGGCTGTATGCCCTATTTCAGCTGTTAGGGAGCGCGTCTAGCACGCAAAGTCTGAGTCATTTTGTTGCTGGTTGCTTCAAAGGCTGGCCTCTTTCGCTAATATCAATAAGATGAGAGGCTTCTCTCACAGGTTTCGAATAGCAGGCAAATTATGGAAATTTTGGATATTAAACGCGAAGTCGAAGTGTTATCTAACCGCCTGGGGCAAACCCAGGACTATCTTTGACATCCCTGCATTAACCGCTCGTATCCAAGATTTAGAACAAATCGCTGCCCAACCTGAGTTTTGGGACAACCAGACGCAAGCTCAAACAACTCTGCAAGAGTTGAATGATTTGAAGTCCCACTTAGAACAATTTGCTAGTTGGCAGCGCCATCTAGAGGATGCTAAGGCTGTCGTTGAATTGCTTGAGCTTGAGGAAGACGAATCCCTTTTAGCTGAGGCTAGCACTGGGTTAACCCAACTTAGCCAAGAGTTAGACCAGTGGGAATTACAACAACTGCTTTCGGGTGAGTACGACGCCAAAGGTGCCGTTTTAAGCATTAACGCTGGCGCAGGGGGCACTGACGCTCAAGACTGGGCTGAAATGTTACTGAGAATGTACACTCGCTGGGCAGAAACGCAGGGGTATAAGGCGCACCTGTCTGAGTTGTCAGAAGGGGATGAAGCCGGGATCAAATCTGCCACGTTAGAAATCGAGGGCCGTTACGCCTTTGGCTATCTTAAGTCTGAGAAAGGGACGCATCGCTTAGTCAGAATTTCGCCATTTAATGCAAACGGCAAGCGACAAACCAGTTTCGCAGGGGTTGAGATTATGCCGATCTTAGATAACACCGTGGAGCTAGAAATTCCTGAGAAAGACTTGGAAATTACGACCACTCGTTCGGGGGGTAAGGGTGGCCAAAACGTCAACAAGGTTGAGACAGCGGTGCAGGTGCGCCACTTACCAACTGGCATATTAGTGCGGTGTACAGAGGAGCGATCGCAGCTTCAAAACAAAGAGAAAGCCCTGGCTCGACTCAAAGCCAAATTACTAATCATCGCACAAGAGCAAAAGGCCAAAGAAATTGCTGATATCCGAGGGGATATGGTTGAGGCAGCCTGGGGGAACCAGATCCGCAACTACGTTTTTCACCCTTACCAGTTGGTCAAGGATTTGCGTACAGGAATTGAAACAACCGATGTGACCGATGTGATGAATGGTAATCTAGCAGCATTCATCGAAGCCTACCTGCGTCAAGAAAATCAGTTAGTGAATGTTTAAGCAGCACCTCCATTTGGGAATGCTTCAGGTAAGTCCTCAGTAGAGAAATTTCTTCAGGGATGCTCGACGACCGTATTTTGGAATGCTGACACTCAAGTGAACGGTGTAGAAGCCGGCCCCTTATGACCTCTAAACCTTCGTCTGATGTATCTTTAGCTCACGTTGATCAGGCTGCTAGTGGGCTGGCTCCTATTACAGCACCTTATCTGCTGACTACATCTTCTTTACCCTGCTATATCGATGAGCGTGGGCGTCGCTATCTAGATCCATTGTGGGTTAAAGATTTGCGTGAACACGTTCAGTATCTTCAAAATTTGTATCTGGCAGCTCCTTGTCGCTACGGTATACCGCCTAAATCCTACACTTGCTTAACAAATGAACCAGCGTTAAGCAAAATTCATTTTATCGACATGCCATCTCCTAGAAACATGGCACACGGGCTGTTACTTCTACCACAAACATTCATCCGTTTTTGGAAGGTCGTCAATCGTGTAGAGATTGTTCACGCTGGGCTAGCCGGATGGCCAATTCCCTACGCATGGATTCTGGCACCCATTACTCGATTGAAAAAAAAGTTTTTTTTGGTCAACGTTGAGTCGGCACCCTGGCGATTAGAGGTGTCTGCCTCGCGATCATTGGCTGCTTACTTACGAGCAGAAATCTTTGAGTTTATCAACCGATTTTGTGTGCGAGCTGGCA
Organism: Leptolyngbyaceae cyanobacterium M33_DOE_097; assembly: GCA_015296075.1. GTDB lineage: Bacteria > Cyanobacteriota > Cyanobacteriia > Leptolyngbyales > Leptolyngbyaceae > DSRU01. The sequence continues at coordinate 60,967 of DVDV01000232.1, forward strand.
GTATCGTCTTTTTTACCCATGCGCAATACCGCAAAAGCTTGCAGCCAAACCAACCGGAACGCGGCTATGTGATCAACGCTTCCTGGATTGATGAAGCGCACATTATTTCAAATTTAGAGGCAACCGAATGTTGGGCTAAAAAGCGACATGCCCCACTCCGAGTACTTTTTGCAGCGCGAGTAGTGGCTCAAAAAGGGGTACAGGTTTTATTGGCTGCGATGAAAGAGCTAAGTCGCAGGGGCGTTGCTGTTCAGCTTGACATCCTGGGTGAGGGCGATCTAATTAACCTGTGTGAAGCTGTCAGCCAATCCATCCAAACACCTGTAACGATTAATTTACTGGGCACTGTGTCCTACGGTGACGAATTCTTTCGGTTAGCGCGCAACTACCACGCGATCGTGATCCCCAATCTTTCAGATGAGCAACCCCGCCTTGTCTACGATGCCTATTCGCAGGCAGTTCCTGTCTTAGCCAGTGAGACGGCTGGGATTCGAGATTGCGTCCAGGCAGACCAAACCGGCAAATTGGTTCCTCCAGGAAACATAACGGCATTGGCAGATCTGCTCGAATGGGCAACAACTCATATTGACGAGCTAGAAACAATGGGGATGACTGCCCTCGATCTTGCCCACGGGTTAACGCACCAGGAAATGCACCGACGCCGCTGGCAAATATTGAGTAAGGCGCTTGAAGATGCCCGATCCAACTACAGCTTTTTTGCAGCTCAAACCTGAGCGCAAGTGGTTTTGTCGCGCGGGTTTGAAAGTGTAGTTTCGAGTCGGCTCAAGCCAAACCTCAGAGCAGCAGGTGAGGCAGACACAACGATCGCCAGCATCTTCTTTAGGACAATGCATTTGCTGATCATCCGGCGATCGCTTTTGAGAACAGAGCGATTCATTTTGAAGATGGCAACGACGATAGAATCGCAGTAGAGTGAAAAGGGTTTTACCTGACCATTCCCTAGCCATTGATTTTTGCTTATGGAAACTCCCGAATCAATTTCAAATCTCGCTTCTGAGACTGCAACTGTTGCTCCAGAGAGCCAAGCGGAAGCAACACCTCAAAAGCCTGAAGGTAGCTATGTGAAACATGCGATGCGCAATATGGTGCGTAAGCGCGGCACATCGATTAAGCACTTTGTCTTAACAACCGTTGGCCTGTTGAGTCTTCTGGTAGGGTTAGCCTACATCACCCGGTGAGGGTTGCTTGTGAACGTTGATGTCATTATTCAAACAACTGCAACAACCGCGATCGCAGAACCGTCTGAAAATACATGGGTGTTATGGTTTGAGCAATGGCTAGCCACTTTAGCCCCCAATCTCTCGCCGATCTCCGCCTACGAATTAACGTTGCGGCTCACGGATGATAGCGAAATTCAAACCTTAAATCGTGACTACCGACAAATCGATCGACCCACGGATGTGCTTGCCTTTGCAGCACTTGAAGCCGAACCAGTGCCTGATGAAATCATTGAGAGTGAACCGCTTTATTTGGGTGACATCATTATTTCTCTCCCCACAGCAGAGAAACAGGCGATCGCTCAGGGACACTCGACTCTGATTGAGTTAGCCTGGTTAGCCGCACATGGCTTACTACATTTGCTCGGTTGGGATCATCCGGATGAGCCTCAACTTCACCGAATGTTGGCTCAACAAGAGGTTTTGTTGAATACGGTTGGTCTAACCGTAATAAATAGCTAAAATTCATTGTTGAAATGTAGTGCAGGCTATCCCACAAATGTGCCTGCTGCCAAATAATCAATGCAGCCTGAGACATTTTCCCTAAAGTGGGGCGACTAGACCGTTTTCGGGCACGATAAAAAAACTCTGCTCCAAGCAGTTTCTCATCCTTAACCTATGCCTTCAGACATTACGACTCAAACTCCCAACTATACCAACGGCAAAGTTGGCTCATCAAAACCCGATCGCACTTTGTCGTGGCAAGTTGCGTCTAGTTTACTGGTCAGCTTCAAATATGCCTGGGCAGGAGTTTCTTACGCCTTTCAAACGCAACGTAACTTTCGGGTACACGTCATTATCGGTAGCTTGGCGGTTGGGTTAGCGTTATTTCTCAGACTCAACTCAGTAGAAATCGCAGTGATTGGCTTGACCATTGGCGCTGTTTTAGCAATGGAGTTGCTCAACACTGCCATTGAGTCTGTTGTTGACCTCACCGTTAAGCAAACCTATCACGAGCTGGCTCGCATTGCCAAAGACTGCGCCGCCGCTGCCGTTTTAATCTCTGCCCTGGTTGCAATTTTGGTGGCTGGCTTTTTGATTTTGCCGAAGCTGTGGCTATATTTGTTGCCTCTGTTCAGCTAAGCCTTTTTGCAAAGAGGCTTAGGGCGTTTACTTCACAAGTACTACTTGGAAACATTGGCTAAACCCTTAAACAGTAGATGTGAGTGTTTGGTCAGAACGTGTTTCTGAACTGTTTTTTGGCTGTTATTCGCAAGTTATTCTTCTGCGCTAATTTTTCTTATGTTGATTGTTATTGATAATTACGACAGCTTTACGTACAACCTGGTGCAATATCTAGGTGAGTTAAGCGCTGAATATGCGATCGCGCAAGACATTCAAGTCTACCGCAACGACCAGATCACGCTGGAACAAGTCCGTGCCTTACAACCCGATGGCATTGTGATTTCGCCAGGTCCCGGTCGCCCCGAAGATGCAGGCGTCTCAATGCAACTTATTCGTGAATTGGGGGCTGAGCTGCCCATTTTAGGCGTTTGCCTGGGGCATCAAAGCATTGGGCAAGTCTTTGGTGGCAATATTGTCTCGGCTCCCGTCTTAATGCATGGCAAAATTTCTCACGTACAACACAACGGAATTGGTGTTTTTGAGGGTTTAGAAAATCCGATGACAGCAACCCGCTATCATAGTCTGGTGATTGAACGGCAAACCTTGCCAGAGGTGTTGGAAGTAACCGCCTGGGTTGACGACGGGACGATTATGGGCGTGCGTCATCGAGATTACCCCCATGTGCAGGGAGTGCAATTTCACCCAGAAAGCGTGCTGACCCAGTCTGGAAAGCAGCTTTTACGGAACTTTCTCGCCTCAATTACACGTCACAAATAAAAAATCAACCCGGCGCGATCGCTGCTGAGCAGCCTTAATGCCTGAGTTGAGCTAAAGTCACGATTGTGTTCTGGTGGGAGTGTATGAAACGGCGGAACTTACTGCGCTATTTGGGCGTTAGCGCGTTAACAGCAGCCAGCACTGGGTTGGCAATTCAGTCTAAGGGTTTCGCTCAAACCCCTAATGCGGTATCAGTTCGATGGTTAGGGCACACCTGCTTTCTCATAACCGGCAATGGCAAACGAATTTTGATTAATCCGTTTCGCACATTAGGCTGTACTGCCAAATATCGGGTGCCAAAAGTCGAGTCAGATTTGGTCATGATCAGTAGCCAACTGCTTGACGAAGGGGCCGTTGAAGTGGTGTCTGGCAACCCGCGCTTGTTGTATGAGCCAGGTGATTATCAAGTGCTGGACTTGCGAGTCAGAGGTATCCCTATCGATCACGATCGCATTGGTGGCAAACGGTTTGGTACCAACATTGCGTGGCAGTGGAGCCAGAGCAATATCAACTTTATGCACTTAGGTGGTGCCGCTGCCCCCCTCTCAATTGAGCAGCGAATTTTGGCGGGTCGTCCTGATGTTTTGTTTGTGCCAGTCGGGGGTGGGCCAAAAGCCTACACGGCTGAAGAAGCCAAGCAAGCTGTCACCACCCTCAACCCTCGGATGGTGATTCCTACGCACTATCGCACTGAGGCAGCTGATCCTAACGCGTGTGACATTACTCCGCTTGAGCCTTTCTTAGAGTTGATGCAGGGCACACCCGTTCGGCGAGCCAACAGCGATACGATTTCGCTCAGGTCAAGCGACCTGCCTAAAGAGGGCATGGTGATTCAAGTCATGAGTTATAAGTTTTAACCTGACCTGCCCCAATCCCAACAAAGGATCTCAACCCATGATGTAGCGATCCTATTTGGGTTGTGAGAAGGTTTCCAAAGGAAGCCTTCCACAACACCTCTCTCATCTCACAAATCATTTAGAACTGCTATAGAAGTGGCAAACTAGCGAGAGAATGAGAGAACCCGCGTTTTCATGCTCACGATAGGTCTTCATTCACTGCTTTTGCTCTATCTTCCTTTGGGTAGGACTACCAAATTTTAGAAGGCAGCTCTATAGAGACTGCCTTTTTCAGTTCGTTTAGTAGTGGTTCAACGAGGAACAACTAGCGGTCTCAAGCAAAGATTCGTTACAGTCTTGCCCTGTAAACAGTTTTGTTTGTGTAGAAAACGGTAAGCATAGGCTGAGATTAGGGTAATCAGGTAGACAACATTATGCTGCAACAAGGGATGGTGTCTGGGGGCAACATTTCAGAGCAATTTCGTAAACTTCAGCAACAGTTTTGCGATCGCTGGCAGTCAGTCGAAGAGTTTGACAGCAGTGAGGCAGATATCATCGTGATTCCCTCGCTGAGCCTGGATCAACGCGAACTGCAAAAAATTCAAGGGGCACACCATTACGAAGAACGGCTGCTGTTCTCGTTGATTCGGCTGCGCCACCCCCGCACGCGCGTGGTTTACCTAACCTCTCAGCCCTTACACCCCAGCGTGATCGACTACTATCTGCAACTGTTGCCAGGGATCCCGTTTTCGCACGCCCGCGATCGCCTGCTGATGCTCTCGACCTACGACTCCTCCCTCAAGTCACTCAGCCAAAAAATCTTAGAGCGGCCTCGGCTGCTGCACCAGATTCGCTGTGCAGTAAACCGGGAGCGGGCTTATATTGTGTGCTACAACTCCACCCGGTTTGAGCGAGAGTTATCTGTCAAACTGGGCATTCCGCTCTACGCGGTCGATCCTGACCTGCTGAGGTGGGGTACAAAGGCGGGTAGCCGCGAAATTTTTGCGGAGGCAGACATTCCCCATCCACCTGGCAGTCAAGAGGTTTGGTCAGCCAGTGATTTGACGGAAGCTGCCGTTGAGCTGTGGGAGCGCTGCCCTGAGCTTCAACGCATGGTCGTTAAGCTAAACGAAGGATTTTCGGGTGAAGGCAATGCGCTGTTAGATTTGCGCCCAATTCGAGAGTATGCGCCAGGAAACGGCTCAGCCAGCGATCTCTGGCAGGCAGTTGAAGCGCAACTGCAACACCTGGTTTTTGAAGCCAAAAGCGAAACCTGGGCAAACTTTAGTAGCCGCATTCCCGAATTGGGGGCGATTGTGGAAGGTTTCGTGGAAGGGAAAGTGAAGCGATCGCCTAGTGTGCAAGGCCGCATCACACCAACTGGAGAAGTTGAAATTCTCTCAACCCACGACCAGATTTTAGGTGGCCCCAGTGGGCAGATCTATTTAGGGTGCCGCTTTCCGGCTGATGAATCCTACCGCTTACGCCTGCAGGCACTAGGGCTAAGAGTTGGGAAAAAGTTAGCCGAAAAAGGGGCGATCGAGCGATTTGGGGTTGATTTTGTTGCTGTTCACCAACCCAATGAAGTGGGTAAACCAGAGTGGGACATGCAAGCGATTGAAATTAATCTCCGTAAAGGCGGCACAACACACCCCTTTATGACCCTGAAGTTTCTGACATCTGGACGTTACGACCTGTCAAGCGGGTTGTTTTATAGCCAGCAGGGACGCGCCAAATACTACATTGCGACCGACAACTTTCAAAAGGATAGCTATCGCGGCTTATTACCCAACGATTTGATGGACATTATTGCGCTGCACCAACTCCACTTTGATACCAGCACCGAAACCGGAGCCGTGTTTCACCTGATGGGGTGCTTATCAGAGTTTGGCAAGTTGGGTATTACCTGTATTGGCAACTCAATGCAACAGGCCGAGAGCATTTACCATCGGCTCAGTAACGCCCTTGACGAAGAAGCACGCCTCGACGACGAGCCAAATCCTGGGTCGATTGTCAATTTACCGATCGGCTGGAGTGAAAAACCCTAAGAGTAGCTCTTTTTTCCTTTAAGTAAATTATTTCCTGATTGAACTTTTTAGGCTTTAGCTGAGTCAGAGTAATTAGTTTGATGGCGGCTCCGATCTCACTGACTTTTTAGTTGCTTAAACCGCCGGCATAGCACGATAGCAAGCAATCCCCATTGTTGAATTTGGGGGAGTGTTGTTAGCTCTATCGGGCTTCGTTTTTGTGACAATTTGACACCGCGATCGCTCGCCTCAAACAGCCAGGAGGTTTATTGCCCCCATTCATTTCTGTGTCGTTCATTTACTGGAGACTTGTATGAATCCTAAACTCCTAATTCTGTTTTTGGGTGCCCCTGTCGGAGTTGCACTGTCCACCATGGTGCAGCCTGCGTTTGCAGCAACCCAAACAGCCGCTCAACCGTTGACCAAGTCGTCTATTGAGTTAGAAGTTGTCAATCTTGAGCAACCCAGCTCTAACTCTTTTTTAGTTGCCGACAACAACGACTATGACCAGGGTAGCCGTCGTCGTCAAAACGATAGTCGTCAAAATGACAGTGCCCGTCGTCGTGTTTACAGCCCTCGTCGTGTTTATAGCCCTCGTCGCGTTTACAGTCCCCGTCGTGTTTACAGCCCTCGTCGTGTTTACAGCCCTCGTCGTGTTTACAGTCCCCGTCGTGTTGTTACTCCTAGAATTATTATCCGCCGCACCAGCTGGTAACCCGATTAATTTCTTAAGGAGATAAAATCCTTTTGCTTTGCCGTGTCCAAAGGTTGCACGACCTTTAACGACTTGCAAGGGTGTAGAAATGACAGTCACAAGGTCGCGACCCTCTACACCCCTGTTTTATTAGGTTCACCTATTCCTAGTGCTTTAGAGGCTGCGAAAACGGTGCCAGTACGCTGTTCAACTTTTTTTAATCGCTCTCACAACCCTTCATCTGCGTTTCTATCAGGCTGATGCATACTCTCAAAAGTTTACTTGCCCCCTACGATCGCGATCTCTTTTTAACTCACAACTGGACTCAGCAAGCGGTTGCGATTACGAGCGATCGCGTCCGCCGCTTTGAATCCCTGTTTACCTGGGATGACCTCAACCAGCTCCTAACGTTTCATCAAATTCCCCATCCTGACTTACGCTTCTCGCTCGATGGCCGCACCCTGACTCAAACGGAGTCAGAGAACTGGTTAGAGTGTCTGCGTCAGGGTGCAACATTGGTGATCAATAGTGTGCGTGAACGAGTACCGTCGCTTGCAAAAGTGGCGGCCGAGCTGCGGTATGAACTTGGGCATCGGACTCAAATTAATCTCTACTGCTCACCTGCCAATCAACAGGGATTTGAATGTCACTACGACACGCACGAGGTGTTGATTTTGCAGATTGATGGGCAAAAAGAATGGTGTGTGTTTGACCAAACCGTACCTTTTCCCGTGGCCGAAACGCGATCACCCGATGATTTGCCACCAGATACCGCGCCTTACCTGACTTGCATCCTCAAACCGGGAGATGTACTCTACATTCCACGTGGCCACTGGCACTACGCTGTTTCCTGCGATCGCCCGTCGTTACACCTCACCATTGGGATCGATTCACCCACGCGACTTGACTGGTTAGAGTGGTTGGTCAATGAGTTACACGACGACCCAGCCTGGCGCGTCAGTTTGCCGCTACTGCGCAAAGGTGACACCCAGGCAGCGCAGCAGCAAGTTGACGAGTTGCGGCAACAGTTGATTAGTGCTTTGCAAAACCCAGAGCTGACACAGAAATATGTCCAGCAGTTACAGGTCAGCGAGTTGCCAAAAGTCCCGGCAAACCTTCCGGCACAATTGGGCTTCGATATTTTCAAACAAGGATTCGCGACCCGATTTTATCGAATCCCGACGTTGCCGATTCAGTTTCAAAATGAGGGCGATCGCTATCAGATTACGCTGGGTTCTAAGCAAGTCACCCTCAGAGGCGTGCCGCTTGAGTTTGTCAAAAACTTGATGACTCAATCGAGCTTTGGTTTACTCGACCTGGCGGATTGGGCACCCGATCTCGATTTTGATCTGGATGTGGTGCCGCTGCTGACTCAACTCGTCGAAGCAGGAGTTTTGCTCGTCGAAGGTGACAACCAGGCCGCTGAGCAAATTTGGCTCAATGCTGATGCCAACCATCACCACTGAAGAACTGGACTTTAGACTAAATGCAATTTTCCGCTATATGTAAGGGCGAACGGCTATTCGCCCCTAAATTTGGTGTTTTTTTGAACTAATCCAAACTCCAGTTAAGAACAACAGTTGAATAATCTGAGTATCTTCCTTGCTGTAAGGGTTTGGTAATGCCACCCCCCTTCCACAAAAATTGCATCTTATCCATAATCCTTTAGGAATGAAATTCAACAACTTCGATATTCGCTTAGACGGGCGATTATCGGCTTGAGACAAAGGTTTGGTCAACTTCTGCCACAAGCCAGCGACCAAAGATGCTGAAAAAGCAGAGTAACCCCGCGCGATCGCCCGTTGGCTTCAGGGCTAGCTCCAACGCCTTACGCATGTAGGATTCTTGCTCAGGGTAGTAGTGAGCAAAGCGCTCGTAGCAGGGGTAAAGATCGCGAGTAAAGCGGTTTTCTCGCTCCATAACCAGCTCAAATCCGGTTCTGACAAAACGCCGCATCAACCAACCACAGCGCGACTTGACCAAAGCTGAAGCTTGAGGATGCAGCCCTGAAATTTGGCGCAGATAGGTTTGCGTTTCTAGAATGTCATCTGCCAGATGCAAGGCATGAAACACTAAGTCACTACCTGGTTTAAATGGAGCGATCGCTTTCTCTAAATCTTCACCCGCTACACACAAGCCTTGAGTTTTGATCAATGCAGGCCAAAACGAGCCGGGCGCTTCTAATTCATCTGGCTCAATCAAAGCAATCTCAATATCTTTGCAGCATGGGTGCTGACGAGATAAATCCTGCTCAATCTTAGCTAAGCAAGCTTCATCCGTTGGCATCACAGCTGAACTTAAAATGACAAAACTATCAATGTCTGAAACCTGCACGATCGCCCGTCCTCTAGGGACAGAACCGCGCAGGTAAAAACTATGCACGCGATCGCCAAACTCGTGAAGCACGCGATCGCGCAACGCTTCAACTAACTCTAACCAGGGAGGTTGAATTTTCTCCCAGGCGCATTCATTGACGACGTAACCATGCGTATCCGTTTCAAACAGCGAACCCAGGGGGCGAATGTCCATATCAGCGATTTAAGCTCAACTCTGAAATGGTTGGTAGATGCACTCAGCAACCGTAACTCTCGAAAACAGGAAACATTGCCTGGTTAGGGAAACAGGGTTTTGTTTCATGGCTACTGGTTTAGACCGTGAGTGACTGTTGTTGGTTCCTGAAGCGGGGAAATCAATAAAGTTGAACTTGACCGGATTGAGGGTGGGGGATTTGTAGAAGTGGGAGAGTGGGGGATTTGTAGAAGGGGGGGAGTGGGAGAGTGGGGAAGGGGGGGAGTGGGGGAGTGGGGAGTGGGGAGTGGGGAGTGGGGAGTTAGGGCAAGCGAGGAAGGAGAATGGGACGGAGACGCAGACGAAGGTATGATGAAGAGTTGGAGCAACGGGCGATCGCGGCACCTCCTGAGCAGTCGAGTCGGTTGTTGTCGCGGCCGTTTGATGACACGCAAACCAGCGCATCGGGAAGCAACCCTAAGTTTGGCTACAACTTGCAGCAGATTCCGGTTTATGGGCAGGCAAAGGGTGGGGTGAATCAGGAAGCGGAGTTGGTGACGGCAGCGGCAACCCTCGCGCAGGATGAAACGGCCCAGACGCAACTGCCAGATCTGGAAGTGCCTGAAATCGTCAAACGAGAGGAGGAGTCAACGCTGAATGAGACGTTACTTACCTCAGTGAATGCGTACCAGAAGTTTTTGTTGCATCAAGGCATCACTCGCAGCAGTGCGCCACCAATCTTCGGGGTACGCGATCCGCGCATTGCCCACGAGCAAGCGACTCGTTGGATGCTGAGTCCTAACAGTGGAGAGTTAGCAGCATTTAACCAGAAGCAGGAGTTTGCCAAACAACTGGTTGAGATTGGTGGGCGCGATCCCTCCTCTGGGGTGGAATGGGCAACCACTCAACAAGTGCGACGGTTGAAGGAGTTGTTAAGCCAGATTCAATCAGGCAGTCAGGCCAGCGGCAAAGCGGCGGACTCTGACCCCAAACGCGAGTTAGAACAGATTATTGCTGAAATCATGCATCGGCACGGAACACAACCTACGCCAGCCGCAGAGGGATATCCTAGGGGCGATCGCCGGAGGCAACCCAACCTGCGCGATACCGAAATGGGGATGCACGTTACCGGAGAAGCGATGGATGTGTTTTTTGACTTAACCGTGAATGCGGGAGAACCCGTTTTGGATGCGATCGCAGCCCAATTTGGACTCCAACGCCCGATCGCCAAGATTGGCGAGTTTTCTGAACCCTGGCACTATGAGTTAGCCGAGACACGCTTGGACAATCGCATCCCCGGTGAGGAACCGCACTTGCAAGCGTAGGAGGGCAACGGTTAATTTGCCGCCGCTCCCCGAATCACTAGGCGATCGCCCTGAAGCTCCACGTCTTTGACCTGCAAATCGCCCAGTTGCAAGTTTACGTTGATCCGCTCTTGCAACTCTTCTGGAGCAATGCCGAGGCGCTCAGCCACTTCGGGCAGGGAAAAGCTGAGTCCACCCAGACGAATGCGGGTAGACTCATCCAGCACGAGCTGACCGTTTTCAACGCGGGGTTTGCCTTCAATGCCGACATAAATTGGGCGATCGCCCAAAGCTGGAAAAGCCTGCAAAACACGGGTCAGGGCTTCTTTTTCTTGACTTGAGAGGCTCGTCTCTGAAAGCTTGTTGAGGTTGATGACCGCACCCGTTTCAAGTGTTTCATTGCGAATCGAGGTATTCACCCCCTCAACCGCCTTTGCCACTTTCAGCTTTTTGACCGAGCGATTGACCTCAGACTGCACCAAACCGTTCAGTTCTTTTTGGTCTAGCTCTACGGCCACAGATTCACCTGCATTTGCCTGACGGACGACCTGGTCAACTTTTTGAGTCACCACTTGCCGTTGTGCCTCCGCCTCTTGAGCCACGATTTGAGGATTAATCGGTTCTACGGTCGAGTTGGCAGTGTACCAGTCTGGCAAGCGAGTTGCCCGCTGCCAGAAATAGAAAGCAAACCCCCCAACCGTACCCAGCAAAAGGCAAAGGGCAATAAAGACGCGTTTCCAGGTGTTACTCATGAGCGGTTGCAGTGAAAAGTATTTCTATCCTATTCAGAACGGGACCCTATCGCCGCAATGTTTCAAATTCCGAACCCTTGAATGAATGTTGTGGCAAGCGTCCCTTCAAAAGTTGGGCGAATAGCCGTGATGATGACGGCGACTTGCTGACCATCGGGTGAGAGTAGCACCTCTCGAATCGAGTAAGACACAACCCCCTCTTGATATTGCTCTAGGGAACCCAGCGATCGCGTTTTGCCTTGGTGGGTAATCTGTAGCTCCATCGCGGCCTTATCTTTTTCGGCGGTGCCGCCAAACATGGGGGAGAGGGTCTGCTTTTGTTGCAGTCGGAGTTGCATCGGCGCACCCTGCAATTGCACGGTGACAACTTCACCCGCACCACTAGTCTGCGATCGCTCCAGGGGCAAGACTTTTCCTGATGTCGGTTGCGTCAGGTTAAGCGATTGGCGCAACGCTTGCGTCTTCTGCAACAGGCTATTTTCAGCCACCGTCAGGGAAACTTGAGCATCTGCTTCACCATAGGATGTGGTGATACAGCCATTGGGAACGCAACGATTTTCAGCTAAATCAACAATTTGCAACGCCGCTCTCGGAATACCCGCGCCTGTATCGCGTGAGCTTTCTAACTGCATAAAGTAGCGACCATCAGATGAGAAGCCAGCTGTGCGTTGACTCGCGGTAAAGGTGGCGGTAGTCGGCGGAGACGCTTGGGCTGCAGGCACTTGAGCCTGAGTCTGCATCACTGTAGGAGACGGGCTGCCCGTTTCTGCCGTAGGCTTGAAGCCAGCCACATTACAGCCAGCCCCCACTAACAAAATCGGCAGAACAGCAATCAAAGAACGAAGGGAACAAACACGTACCAGCATAGAATTTCACGTCCTACACACGCTAAAAAATTTGAATATCAGTTCAGTCAATCTACTTACATCTAATTAGACTGAACTGACTTAAGAAAGGTGCCTTAATGTAGTTTTTTGCAACAATTAAGCCATCCATCTACTATCCAGCTTCACGACTTGACTCCCAATTCCGGAAGCTTCGATAGCCGCTTTTAATAGCTGAAAAGCAGGAGAGGAAACCGTTCCAGTTGCCCTTTTGTCGGCAACGTGCAAGCAGAGCTATCATTCCACGTGGGTTACCTGGAAATTGACATACTCATCCAACCAATCATGAACAAAGAATAAATAAGCTTATAACTCTCTAAAAAAAGATTTATCCTAAACGTTGCCAAAGTTGATTTATCTGCGATCGCTCAACCACTGGGTAAAGCGCTCAGCCTCAAGTTGATTTCACCTTTACGCTGCACCGTTCACACCCACTCATCTCGCAATCTCAACTCCCTGTTATTTCATTAATCGCTTCAAAACCGGAGATCCCATCAACATGAAGTTAACAAATGCGTTTTTGGCTGTGAGCCTTGCGATCGCGCCCTTCGGTATCGCAATTAGCGCAAAAGCAGACACGGTCGATGCACGCTGTGATGTCTACCCTAAAGGCAGTGATAAGGCAAAATCTTCGGGTCTGTGTACCTTTTCACAACGCCAGGGGGCAGTAAGTATTCAATTGCAGAATGGAAAGCGCTACGAGCTACTTCCGGTTGGCAACCAACCCGGAAATTACCGCGACCAAAATGGCAAAGCGGCCTATCGTCAATCAGGTTTGGGCGATCGCGGCCAAATTTATCGGCTTGCAACAGAGTCAATCTTCGTCTACTGGGATACAGCCCCTTACAGCGCCGCAACCAGCCCAAATGCCTCAGCCAATCAGGGCTATCGCACCGCAACTTTGACTGCTGCTGATGCAGGGGCGCGGATCAACGTGCGATCGCAGCCAACCATCAAATCCAGCTCACCGCACTATGGCTTACCAGGCGATTCGGTTCAGGTGCTTAAATGCGTTCCTGACAAAGACAATCCCGGCAGTGATTTGAACTGGTGCAACGTTCGATTTGTCAAATCAAAAGCGACGGGTTGGGTACGCAGTGACTACATTATGTTTTCAGGCGATGGAGAGTAGAACACTTCACTAGATAGTTTAGATGATCAATTCATGGCTCTTTTTTGATGATTAGGAGATTTTTATGAGCATCGAAGATAAAATCAAAGCAACAGCTAAAGATGTAGAAGGCAAACTACAATCGGCAGCCGGAGAAGTAACAGGCGACGAACAAATGAAGGTCGAAGGCGAAGCGAAACAGTTACAAGCCGATGCCATGCACGCTGCCGCAGAGCTAAAAGAAAAAGCCCAAAACTTAGTAGACAAACTAAAACACGCGGCGACTGATGCGATCGACCAGGTAAAAGACAAACTCGATTAACTGGGGCGATCGCGCCATTCGTTATCCCGGTTATTACAGTAGGGCCTGTTGCCCCGCACAAAGTCTCTACAACGCTTCTAACCGGGATACCATTTTAGAATTAGATTTAACACTTGAAAGCCGTTTTCAAATCAAGATTAAATTCTTCTCAATATATTTAAGTTGATATCACTGATAAAATCCCCAAAATAGACTTTTCGGAATCTAGAAATCAATCATTGCTTGGACTCTTAATTTAATCCAACAAGAACTTATTTCTGCTATTGCTCGTCTAAATAGACTGGCTGGCAGTTTTTTTATGCTGTGCTAAGCCAACTTTCATGAGAATTTGCTTACATGGAGAGGGAACTTTTTCTCCTGTAATGCAACCCTATGACTGGCCCCATTCAAGTTCTACTTGCCCAATCAGAAGCAGCCAATAAAACCGCTTCACCCTAACGCAGGATAGATCTTTCTCATCTTTAGATATGTAATTGTTTGAGCATCGCCAATGAAAACGAAGCATAAAAGGAATCTGTTAATGAAACGTTTGAGGATTGCCTTGGCGGCTCTACTTGTTGCAGCCTTTGTCTTACCGTCTGTGCTGCACTTCCCCGATGCAGTTGCATTAGCAGAGGCACCGGGGAACAGAGCTGAAATTGGCACCTGGGGTTTCGATACAGCAGGGATGGATCAAGATGTCAAACCTGGCAACGACTTCGTTCGCTATGCCAATGGCACGTATATCGAGACATTAGAAATTCCGGCCGATCGCGCAGAATATGGCATGTTTAGCAAGCTGCACGATCTCAGCCAGGAGCGCACCCGCGAGATTATTGAGGGTGTTGCGGCAAACCCCACCGGAAGCGCAGCGGCGGTTAAGGTCGGCACCTTCTACTCTACTTTTATGGATGAAGTGGCGATCGAGGCAAAGGGCACCCAACCCCTGCAGGCAATGCTGGCACCCATTGCCAAAATTGCCAGTATCTCTGATTTGTCGCGCTATCTTGGTGTGGCGAACACAATTAGCGTGAACACACCCTTTGAAGCCGATGTTGCCCAAGATCTGAAGGATGTTAACCGCATGTCGGTCTACTTGGGACAAGGTGGGCTTGGTATGCCCGATCGCGATTATTACCTTGATACAAAAAACGAAAAATTTGTTGAAACCGCCGCGAAGTACCGCACCAACGTTGCGGCACAGCTCAAACTAGCAGGCATTGCCGACGCTGATGCTAAAGCCCAGAAAATCTTTGACCTTGAGAAAAAGATTGCTGAAGTCCACTGGACAAATGTTGAACAACGGCAAATTGACAAACTCTACAATCTTTATGCAGCCGCCGATTTGCCCAAGCAGTTTCCAGGCGTTGACTGGCAGCAATTTCGCGAGGGAGCAGGCATTAGCCGCGAGAAGCAAGTGATTGTTACCAATCCTTCGGCTTTTGTTGGCATGGCAAAGCTGGTCGCGTCTGAGCCACTCCAAACCTGGAAGGACTATCTCACTTATCACGCGATTAACCGCGCCGCACCCGCGTTACCCAAGGCATTTGTTGACACTCGCTTTAGCTTTTATGGCACTGTGCTGAGTGGCGCACCCGAGATTCAACCGCGCTGGAAACGAGGCGTTAACTTGACGAATAACCTGCTAGGGGAAGCCGTCGGAGAGTTGTACGTTGCCAAGTATTTCACGCCAGAGGCGAAGGCAAAGGCGGATGCACTCGTTAAAAATCTGATTGCCGCGATGGATGAGCGGCTCGCTAACCTTGATTGGATGGAGGCTAAAACCAAAGTAGCTGCCCGTGATAAGCTGGCTACCTTTACCGCTAAGATTGGCTATCCCGACCAGTGGCGTGATTACAGCGCATTTGAGGTAAAGGCAGGCGATGCCCTCGGCAACTTGCTACGAGGTGACACATTTGAGTACCAGCGCAACGTTGACAAGCTCGGCAAACCCATCGATCGCAGCGAATGGGGCATGGCTCCAATGGTCGTGAACGCTTACGCCAATCCCTTATGGAATGAGATCGTTTTCCCCGCTGCGATTTTGCAACCGCCTTTCTTTGACCCTAACGCTGACCCAGCCGTTAACTATGGCGGCATTGGCGCAGTGATTGGGCACGAAATCAGTCACCACTTTGACGATCAGGGGCGCAAGTTTGACAAAACGGGTGCCCTGGCTGACTGGTGGACCGAAGCTGATGTCAAACGCTTTCAAGCGTTAACCGACAAGGTTGTTGCGCAGTATGCCGCTTACGAACCGTTGCCCGGTAAAAACGTGAATGGTGAGTTGACGTTAGGCGAAAACATTGCTGACCTGGCTGGATTAACGGTTGCTTACGATGCCTATCAGCGATCGCTCGGCGGCAAGCCAGCCCCGGTGATTGATGGCATGACAGGCGATCAGCGGTTCTTCTTGGGGTTTGCCCAAGTTTGGCGGCAAAAGTACCGTGACCCCGCGTTACTGCAAAGTTTAACGGTTGGCCCCCACACCCCAGGTCACTTCCGGCCTTATGTTGTGCGTAACCTTGATGCCTGGTACAACGCCTTTGATGTGAAACCTGGCGACCAACTCTATCTCTCTAAAAAAGACCGCGCCCGCGTCTGGTAAAGCAGCGGCACCACAAGGGATGGCAGGTTGAAAGGAATGAATTTTGGCGTTGTTGATCGGAGATATGAATTCCGTCTAGGTGTTTTGCAAAACGCCCCTAACGTGGGAACGCTTATCCAAAAATCATATCTACACTCAGCAGCAACTGAATTTTCTCCGCCTGTCATCCCAAACCAGCATTGGACTTTGTGCATCTTCTGTCCTGGCGATCGCGACTGGGCCATGCCTCTACAGCTTTTTGGTGTACGTCATGGTGTACGTCATCGCGATCGCTGCCTGCCAACAGCGGAATATCTCATTGTAAGCGATCGCAAAATTGAGACTCCTGTATTGCAAAACAGTCTTTTTCGGTAGAGTAATGCCAGTTGCGATCGCAAATTTTTTGGGTTGACTCATGCACAGGTTTCTAGGCTCTCGCCTTCTTCAGAAGTTGATTCGCTTCGTCTTAATCGGCATCCTGACATTAAACCTGGTAATTGGCTGGGTACTGCTCAGTTCGACTTCACCCGCCCAAGGTCAATTAACCTCGCTGGTCGAAAAAGGTAGCAGCGTGGCTTTAAGTCCACCATCCGGCGTTAAACGATACGGGGAATATGAAACCGCCACTATTTACTCACCGCTCGACCATAAGCGACTGTTCGATGTGACGTCTCCTACCATTTTTGATCGCAGCAATGTCCCTGAAGGAAAACTTCCAGTCGAGGTTCGCGCCCAAGAGGTAACCGATCGCTTGTGGCGCGTTTTTAGTCGAGCCACCGCTGCTAAAGAAACTCCTGTTGTGACGGTTGCTACTCTCAATAACCGACCGATTATTCAAATTAGTGACGACCAATTGTCCCGCCCGGTTCGGTTAGTGACAGTGACAGAGCCAGACTCTGACTTTAATGGCAAAACATTGGATGAATTAGCAACAGAATGGCAAAAGCTGCTTCAAGCAGAAGTAGTTCGATTTAAGCAGTTGACGACACCAGAGTTACTCAGACAACGCCTGAGAGAAAGCTTACAAGTCCTATTGGGTTTGCTGGTGGCAAGTGCGGTGATCTGGTTTCTACGGCGACTTTTGGCACAGCGACAAAAAACGTTAGAGGCCCGCTATCAACAACAGTTAACCGAGATCGCCGAGGCTGAGAAAGCAAAGAAACTAGAAAAAATGCGGCAGGCAGACGCGATCGCCAATGAAGAAGCGGAAGCGCAAGAAATTGCCGACTGGCGATCGCATTTTTTAGAAATATTGCAACAGCAATTTAGTGTGAAGCGTCAGTTAGATGCTGACAAGTTTCTCAAATGGGTGCTGTTGTGGATTCTGATTTTGATTTGGTACGGCGGCATTGCCCGGATTGTAGCGATCGTCCCAGTCTTAATGCGTTGGAGTATTTACGTTTGGGCGACTCCCTTAGCCCTGTTGGTAATTTGGTTTGGGGTGAGTTTGGCAATTCGCGTCAGCAAAAGCTTGATTGACCGCTTCCTGCACTCCTGGAAAATTAACCCACTGCTGCCGTTGGCAGAAGCTCAACGAATCGCCTTGAGAAGCACAACGATCGCTGAGGCTTTGAAGGGGCTACTCACTTTTCTTTTCGTGATTTTGGGAATTATTTTAACGCTCAGCTTATTTGACATTCCTACGGGTTCAATCCTGGCTGGGGGGGCGATCATTGGTTTAGCAATTTCGTTTGGCTCTCAAAGTCTGGTCAAAGATCTAGTGAATGGCTGCTTGATCCTAATTGAAGACCAGTTTGCTGTCGGTGACGTGATCAAGATCGGGAACCTCAGTGGCCTCGTCGAAAATCTCAATCTGCGAGTGACGCAACTCCGCAACGGCGAAGGCGAGTTGATTACCATTCCCAACAGCAATATCAGCAACGTTAGCAACCTGACGCGGCTCTGGTCGCGCATCGATTTTTCAATTCTAGTCGCCTATGAAAACAACCCTGTGAAAGTGCTTAATGTTTTGCGGCACGTCTCCAATCAACTTTATAGCGAACCCGAATGGCGCGATCGCCTGCAAGAACCACCCGAAGTATTGGGCATTGATGATTTGTCGCATACGGGGATGCTAGTCCGCGTGTGGATTAAGACGGCACCGATGGAGCAGTGGAGCGTTGGTCGTGAGTTTCGGTTGCGCGTGCGACAGGCTTTTGAGGCAAATAACATCCAGATCGGCAAACCTCAGTGGATTGTTCACAACACCGACCTGACAAACGCTAGCAATGGAGCAAGCCTCTCTGAGCCAACTGCCACCAGCCTACTTGAATGAACGATCCTAAAGATACCGGACTTTTTGAAAAAGTCCGAGTTCTGAAAAGTCAGGGATCTGACTACGATAGGATGAGAAAGATTCTTTTGCTGATGCCTTGAACCATCTAATGACCGTTGACCAATCCCTTGATTTACCGTTTTCGCATGTGCCTGTGTTGCCGCAGGAGGTGGTTGAGGGGTTAGCCATTCATCCCGGTGGGCATTACTTAGATGCAACAGTGGGTGGGGGTGGGCATAGTCGCTTAATTTTAGAGGCGGCAGCAGATGTGAAAGTGACAGCATTGGATCAAGACCAGTGGGCGATCGCAGCAGCTCAAAAAAATCTGGCAGAGTTTGGCGATCGGGTGCAGTTTCACCACACGAATTTTGCCGCTTTTGACCCTAAAGACCTTAAGTTTGACGGAATTTTGGCAGATCTGGGTGTTAGCTCGACTCAGTTTGATGTCGCTGAGCGAGGCTTTAGTTTTCGTCACACCGCTCCCCTCGATATGCGGATGGATCAGCGTCAGACCCTGACCGCTGCCGATATCATTAACCACTGGGAAGAAGTCAAGCTTGCCAACACCTTCTATACTTACGGCGAAGAACGGCTCTCGCGGCGAATTGCCCGTCAAATTGTCGGACAGCGTCCGTTTGAGACAACCACCGAATTAGCAGACGCGATCGCCCGGTGTGTGCCTAAAGCCTATCGTTACGGACGGATCCACCCTGCGACTCGCGTGTTTCAAGCCCTGCGGATTGCCGTCAACCAGGAACTTGATGTACTGGAATCCTTTCTAGCCAAAGCCCCAACCTGGCTTAAGCCAGACGGTAGACTCGTGGTGATCAGCTTCCATAGCCTCGAAGACCGGATTGTCAAACATCGTCTACGCGAAAATGAGCTGGTGCGCGTCCTGACGAAAAAACCGATCCTTCCAACTGATGCCGAGATGTCAGAGAACTCGCGATCGCGATCGGCCAAACTCCGCATCGCCGAACGCAAACCAAGCGATGATGCGTAGGGAGCAACAAACCCACAGTCTGAGGATTTATACCTTTGCCAAAAGCTGGTCAATCATGCGATTGGCCTGAGAGTCGTACCCGCCCCCAAACAAATTGAAGTGATTGAGGATGTGATAGAGGTTGTAGAGCGTTTTACGTAGCGAATAGCCTTCATCTATGGGATAGACTTCGTTATATCCCCGATAAAAATCACTACCAAAGCCGCCAAACAACTCCGTCATCGCCAGGTCAACTTCGCGATCGCCATAGTAGGTGGCCGGGTCAAAAATCACTGGCTCCCCTTCTGCCGTAATCGCTGCATTACCTGACCAGAGATCTCCATGCACGATTGAGGGGGCTGGCGAGTAACCTGCGAGTAAATGCGGAATCTGGGCTAGCAGGCGATCGCCCTGGGGAAAGTGGCCACCACGTCGGCGTGCCATCCGAAGCTGAAAGCCAATTCGATTTTCAACCCAAAACTCAGTCCAATCACTTTTCCAGTCGTTGATCTGAGGGGTTGCGCCAATGGTGTTGTTGCGTTCCCAGCCAAAACCGAGCGAACTGGTTGATTGGTGCATCGCCGCCAATTGACGACCCATTTCACACCAGGCAGCAGTGCTGCCACGTCCCAGATCAATCCACTCCAGCACGAGATAGCTCGTATCCCCTGCGGTGCCCCAGCAAATCGGTTTGGGCACCCGAATCGCGCGTGTCTCTGCCATTTGCTCTAATCCAGAGGCTTCGGCAATAAACATCTCCACTTGAGTGGCCCGATTCAGCTTGACAAAGTAAGAGCGATCGCCACTCGAGACACGGTAGCCCTGGTTAATGCAGCCACCCCCAACCGAACGGCGATCGCTCACCACAAAAGGTTTCTGAGTTACTTTCTCAATATGAGCCGCGATATCATCCCACATTGGCTTACCACAGTGCTTGGACAGGTTGCGTACCCTTTGCAACACAATCTTCAAACAATGTGCGAGCGCCCACTTGCACAAACGCCGAGTTGCCTTTCGTGTTAACCGTCACACTGTCATTGCTATACCGTGCGCCGGATGCAGCTGACACACGGGGTAAAATAATTTCTTTGCTGCCAAAAGTTGCAACAACTGAGTCGTCTGACAGGTAATCGGCTGTAAAGCCCTTGCGATCTCGACACGTATATTCCACTGAGTTAATGACAGTGATTTCTTCCAAAGTGCCAGGTTGAGCGGTTGGTGCAGGTTCGTCTGCAGGCTGTTCTTCCACCGCAGGTTGCTCTTCAAGCACGGCAGGTTCATCGGTGGTGGGTTCTTCGACGGGTGCGGGTTCTTCAGTCGGCGTCGGTTCTTGCGCGATCGCCAAAGGACTGATCGATCCTCCCAAAAGTAGGACAACCGACAGTAGAAATGCCATCCTGAATTTCATCTGTTATTTCTCCGCAGATGGGGCTGTTTGTCAGAGTAACAGCAAACAACAGAATTGAATCAAGAATCTCCCAAACCGAATTAGGCTTTGTCACCTGGATAGATCGCGACAACCCCATAAGCTCTGGGGTCTAAGAAGGCTTGAGCGGCTTGTCGAATCGCCTCTGGGCTAACCTGTTGAATGTGCCAGGGATAATCAATCGCTGCATCTAACTCACCCAAAAGGGAATGGTAGAAACCATACAGCCCAGAGCGATCGCTCGGCGTTTCATTGCCAAATACAAAGTGATTGGCGACCCGTTTACGGACTCGCTCTAGCTCAAACTCGGTGATCAGCTCAGTCCGTAAATCATGAAGATGCTGCGCGATCGCCCGTTCCACTTCAGGTACATTTGCCGCCGGGAGCTGAGCCGAAATGTAGAACACGCCCTGGTGCAGGTAAGTCATGTTGCTGGCTGAAATGCCCGACACTAACCCCCGTTGCTCGCGCAAGTCTTGCACCATGCGCGATGCCCGCCCATGCGCTAACACCGAGGCGACAACATCCAACGCATAGGTCTGGTCAACCTCAACCATCCCCGGCACTCGCCACGTCATCACCAGACGCGCCTGCTGTAAGGAAGGGTCTACACATTCTTTGCGAACAACCTCTGTAAACGGAATTTCCTGCGAAAAGCTCACCCCGTCACCCAAATGCTGCAAGCGTTGCCATTCGGTCTGGCTCATATCGATTTGCGCCTGCGATCGGTTTTGACTTGCCTGCTCAAACCCCGACTCGACAATCTGAATCAACTCTTCAATCGGCAGATTGCCCACCACAGCGACCGACATCGATTGCGGCTGATACCAGCGGGTGTGAAAGTCGCGCATTTGCTGGGCGCTGAGGTTTTCAATCACGCTGGCAGGCCCTAGCACTTGCCGCCGATAGGGAAGCTGCTCAAAGGTCAGCTCAATCGCGTGTTGAAACGTGCGCCGCCGAGGATTGTCTTGCGATCGACGAATCTCTTCTAAAACAACCTGCCGTTCTCGCTCAAACCCGTCATCGGGAATAGTCGCGTTGAGCAAAACCTCAATTTGCAGGGGCGCCAAGTCAGCAAAATCTTGCGGTGACGCAGTGAGGTAGTAGTGGGTGTAATCTTGACTGGTGGCGGCGTTAATCATCGCCCCCCGTTCTTCGACACGACGCTCAAACTCGCCGCTTTGCAGGGTGTCAGTTCCCTTAAAAATCATGTGCTCTAAGAAGTGAGCCATGCCATTAATCGGGTTTGGCTCAACCGCCGAGCCGACATTTAACCAAATGTTGAGACTGACCGCCTCAACGGGCATCTGTTCCGCAATAATGGTCAAACCATTTGAAAGCCGCTTAACTGTTGGCGCGTGGAGCTTGGGAAGCGGCGAAGAATTGATTAGGGTCGAAGTCATGAAGCACTTCTGGGTGTAGTGTCTACTTTTATATTAACCTCACCAGTCACCGGAGTGGGCAAACATCGGGCAATTCAGCCAGTTTGCGGGGAAATGTAATAATAAAGGCATTAAGAAACGTAAAGAAACATGCCGAATTCTAACGTCGCCCAGGCTTCTAAGGTTGTTGTGATTGGTGCTGGAATTGGTGGACTAACCGCCGGAGCCTTGCTAGCCAGACAGGGCTATGAAGTGCTAATGCTCGAACAGGCGATCGTTCCAGGTGGCTGCGCCTCTACCTTTAAGCGGCAAGGCTTTACGTTTGATGTAGGTGCCACCCAAGTTGCCGGGTTAGAGCCGGGGGGAATTCACCATCGCATCTTTTCAGAACTCGATCTCGAGTTACCCGACGCAAGCTTCTGCGACCCGGCCTGCGCCGTCTTTTTGCCCAACGAAACAACCCCAATCAACGTCTGGCGTGACCCCGAAAAGTGGAAACTTGAGCGGCAACAACAATTTCCAGGAAGTGAGCCGTTCTGGAATCTCCTGGCATCCTTATTTCGCTACAGTTGGGCCTTTCAGGGACGTGACCCGGTGCTGCCACCCCGCAACCTGTGGGATCTGAGCCAACTCGTGCAGGCAGTGCGGCCTGATACGCTGCTGACCGCGCCATTCACCTTTACGACAGTAGGTGCAGCGTTAAAATTGTTGGGTTTGGGGGGCGATCGCCGGCTTAAAACCTTTCTCGATTTGCAACTCAAACTCTACTCGCAAGTGGGTGCCGATGAAACGGCGCTGCTCTACGCCGCCACAGCCTTAAGTCTGTCCCAAGCTCCCTGGGGTCTTTACCATCTCAAAGGCAGTATGCAAGTGCTGAGCGATCGCCTGGCTGCCGCTCTGCATCGCGATGGGGGCAAGCTCTTGACTCGCCACACGGTTGAGCAGATTCACACAAAAGCGGGGCAAGTGACGGGAGTGACCATTCGCAATCAAGCGACGAAACAGACCTGGATCGAGCCTGCCGACCATATCGTGGCGAATGTGACAGTGCAAAACCTGGTGAATCTGTTAGGCGAGGCAGCACCCAGAGGCTACCAACAACGGGTTGAAAAACTGCCTCAAGCTTCTGGTGCGTTTGTGATTTATCTCGGTGTGACCCAAGCTGCCATCCCCGCGGACTGTCCGCCGCACCTGCAATTTCTGTACGAGTACGACCAGCCAATTGGCGAAAACTACTCGCTGTTTGTGTCGGTGAGTCGTCCCGGTGATGGTCGTGCCCCTGAAGGCAAAGCAACGATTGTGGCGTCTTCGTTTACCGACCCCAACCAGTGGTGGGGCGATGTCGATTACAAGGCGCTAAAGCAGCGCTACACCGAGCAGGCGATCGCCCGGTTAGGCACCTACTTCAACTTAAATGAAGCGACCATCGTCTACTCAGAAGCAGCAACCCCTCGCACGTTTGCCCGCTTTAGTGGACGCGATCGCGGCATTGTCGGCGGCATTGGGCAACGGTTATCTACGTTCGGGCCGTTTGGATTTGCCAATCGCACCCCCGTTCAAAACCTGTGGCTCGTGGGCGACTCTACCCATCCCGGCGAGGGAACTGCTGGAGTGAGCTACTCAGCCTTAACCGTCGTGCGACAAATCGAGGCAGAACGGTAAGAACCCAACAAAACGTAAGATTTAGTACGACGTCAGCCAAAGTCAAAGAATCGACGTGATTTTGGGCTGCTGCAAACCATCAACTTAGACCACCGTTGCTAGGGCGATCGCCTCCGTAACCGTCGCCTCACCCCACCCGTCCCTTTGGTAAGCGATCAAAGTGTTGAATCTTGTTACCCGCACCATTTGGCTAGCTAATCATTCAACACCTACACGCACCACCTTGCGGGGGTTGTAGGGGAGTGAGGCCCCTACGAGGCGGGGGACAAAGTATCTTTCGCTGACGTTGTGCCAGCGAAAATGCTTTGGCAGGGGGGAAGTCCCCCGATTCGCGGCTCCGCCGCCCCCAAATCTCCGCCTTTCACCTATTCTTGTTCTACAGGCTAATGCAACAACAATTCCCCACCTAAAACTCAGCCATCCCTAAGCCATCACCTTAACCCCACCCAAGGCTTGCCAAGTAATCCCTCCCATGCAGCACCGTCTCCCTCTCCTCAAGCATCCGCTACCACGGCTCATCGAGGCATTACTGGTCATCACCTTGCTAATCGGCATTGGGCTACGATTTGTTCACCTCGATCGCAAACCTTACTGGGTCGATGAAACCTACACTTCCCTCCGCGTTTCAGGCCATACCGAAACCGAATTTGTCAGCCAGTTCTACACCGGAGTCGTCACTCCCATCTCCACAATCCGCACCTACCAGCAAGTCAACCCCGATCGCTCAGTCACCAAAACCCTGGAGTCCTTAGCGTTAGAGTCTCCCCAACACTCTCCGCTTTACTCCGTCCTCGCCCACTGGTGGATGACCCAATTTGGCAGCGCGATCGCCATTCCACGTCTTCTCTCCGCCATTTTGAGCCTGCTGCTCATCCCAGCAATGTACTGGCTCTGCTGGGAATTGTTTGGCACAACCCTCGCCGCCTGGATTGGCACACTTCTAGTCAGCGTTTCGCCGTTTCATCTGCTCTACGCCCAAGAAGCCCGCTCCTACAGCCTTTGGGCAGGGGTGATCGGCTTGACCAGCGCCGCACTCCTCTATGCTCTGCGTTTAGAAACCACCCAAAAACCAGCGCTCAAAGCTTGGGGTGCCTACACGCTCACCGTAGCACTTGCGCTTTACACCTTTGTCTTTTCCATCTTTGTTTTGTTGGCACATGGTTGCTACATCTTACTAACACAAAGTCGGAGCCGCCCCATCTCTGCCTATCTACTCGCCTCGCTGGTTGGCATCAGCACCTTTACCCCCTGGATCTGGGTCATCCTGCAAAACTGGAATAAGCTCTCAAGCACAACCGAGTGGACAGGCAAACGTACCGCATTCGGGCAACTCCTCCAACGGTGGCTGGTAAATACTGGCAATGTTTTCGTCGATGGGAACTGGGGCTATCGGGCTTTAACCGTTCCCACCTTGCTGGTTTTGGCTCTGGTTGGCTTTGCCTTTTATGTCTGCATTCGTGAACTCAGTCGCGATCGCCAGTGGTTCATTCTCCTACTCACCCTGATTCCGGCACTGGGGCTGATTTTGCCCGATTTAGTTGGAGGTGGCATTCGGTCAATTCATCCACGTTACTTTACCCCCACCTGGCTTGGCGTTGAGTTAGCGGTCATTGGCCTACTCGCCACTCGTTTTGATCAATCTTTCAAAGGGGTTAAACCCTGGCGCATCATTTTAGTCATACTCGTCTGTGCCGGATTAGTCTCCGGTGGGGCGATCGCCCAAGCCGATACCTGGTGGAACAAAGATCCCGCTAAGCATCCCCGCGATCGCGAAGTTGCAGCGTTGCTCAACCAAGCAGCTAAGCCCCTTGTCCTAAGCGATGACTCAACCAGCCTTAGTGATTGCTTTGCCTGCCGCGTGTTTAGCTTAAGTCACTCCCTCGATAATGACGTCTCATTTCTGCTGTTTCGCCAACCTAATTTGCCTTCTATCCCCGTTGGGTTCAGCGATGTCTATCTTTGGAACCCTGATGCCAGTTTGCTCGAAAAGATGCAAGCAACAATGGGGGACAATATGGAGCAAATGACCTGGCACAATCAGTTAGTGCCGCTATGGCGCTTAAACCTTCCGTAATGCCATCTCTTGTTCACAGCTTTGTTTCGCTCAGGATCCATAATGAATCCATCGATTGAGAAAAAACTGACAGGGTTAACCCACTTCATCAACAAAGAAATACTCTGGATCCTGTTAGGATTTAGCATTTTCATTCGATTGTTTCAGTATGGAATCAATCGGGCTTTACGAGCCGATGAAGCCGTACTTGCGCTCAACCTAATTCGGCGTGATTATCTAGGTTTACTTCAGCCTTTGGAGTACGATCAAGTCGCTCCAGCAGGCTTTTTATGGGTCGAGAAACTACTCCTACAACTATTTGGCAATACCGAACCCGTCCTGCGAATTTTTCCGTTTATTTTTGGCATTGCCAGCGTATTTTTATTTTTTCTCATTGCCAAACGATTTTTATCTCCTGTCGCTGCCGCGATCGCCCTGGCTCTGTTTGGTTGCCATGAGTTGCTCGTCTTCTATAGCTCTGATGTCAAGCAATATTCCAGCGATGTCGCGATCGCACTTCTAATCTTTTGGTTAATGACTCAATGGCCACAGCCAACCCAACGGCAAGCCGTCATTTTATCCATTGTTGGAGCGCTGTCTATTTGGTTTTCACATCCGGCTATTTTTGTGCTGGCAGGTTGTATTTTTGTCAACCTATTTCTGACCTATCGCCATCAACAAAAGCGCCATTTATTAATCTGGGTTTTAGTCGGTCTTGTTTGGCTAGTCAGCTTTGCAGGCTTCTATTTTTTAACGTTAAGAAGTAGTAGCGACAATCAAACCTTATTAAATTCTTGGGGCAATCGTAGCAGTTTTCCTGATGTCTTTAATCCACTCTGGTACTACGACGCTTTTACCCATTTTTTCAAAGACCCAATGAATTTTTCTCTTCCGGGAATAATCGTTAGCATCACCCTCACAATTGCCGGAATTGTTGCATTCATTCGTCAACGCGATCGCCGCTTACTCTATCTGTTTGCTCCGGTCATGATGACCTTTATTGCCGCCTGTCTGAGAAAGTATCCCTTTCGAGAACGGCTGCTGATCTTTCTGATTCCCCTGGCGATTTTGCTGCTCGCCTATGGTTGGGATGTCCTTAGAGAATGGATCAAAACCCGTTGGGGAAGTTCTGCAAGCCTTGGCGTCAGTGCGTTGTTAGCCGCGATTTTGCTGGTGCAACCCGTCGGGCGATCGCTGGCATTGCCCTTTGCCCCCTACTACCACACTGAGATCCGCTCAGCCCTTGACTATATTCAAAAACATAAGCAACCAGGTGATTTTCTCTACGTTTTTCAACGGGGGCGGTATCAGTTTGACTACTACGCTGATCGCTACGGCTATCAACCCGGACAGTACCAGATTGGTATCGAAGACCTGAACGACGGTCGCAAGATGTCGCCTGCTGAAAAAGTCCGCTATGAAGCTGACCTTGACACGCTAAAAGGGCGATCGCGGGTCTGGGTGCTGCTGGCTCACATTGACCACGTCCCCGATGAGCTAGAGGCAGTTCAAAATCATCTCGCTCAAATTGGCAAAAAGCTTGATGAAGCTGAGTTCCCCAGTGCGATCGCAGAGCTATACGATTTTAGTAGCCAACCGTAGATTCCTGAGAAGCAAGTAAAAAAAGCTGCCTCCTAAATCGGTGGCAGCTTCTAAGACTTTCAGCTCAAATCAACGTTATTAATACAAACGTCGCAACACATATTCAGTCAACTTGGTCAGCACTTGACGCGACTCAGAAGGTGGTAAGCACTCCAAACATTTCACAGCATCTTGACTGTGTTGAAAGGCTAACTGGCGCGATCGCTCTAAGCCCTTACTGTTTTGAATCAGCGTTAACGCCTGCTCTAAGTCACCCGGTTGGGCAAACTCACGCTCAATCAACACCTCCAGAATGGGATGCTCTTCGAGGGCATAGAGAGCAGGGGCCGTCAAATTTCCGCTTTTCAAGTCAGACCCAGCTGGCTTACCCAACTCTTCAGTCGAGCCAGTAAAATCCAGCAAATCATCGACAATTTGAAAGGCTAGCCCCAGGTAACGCCCGTACTGATACATCGCCTCAGCTGTCTCAGTCGGAGAATCACTTAAAACAGCAGCAGCCTTGGAACTATTTGCAATTAGACTGGCTGTTTTGTAATAGCTTTTTTCGAGATAAGCCTCAATCGAGAGATCTGACGAGAAGCGATTCAGCCCTTGCTGGATCTCACCTTCAGCCAGATCCATAATGACCTGCGAGAGTAGTTTAACCACTTCAAGGTTATCGAGGTTTGCAAGATACCACGAAGACTGAGCGAATAAGAAGTCGCCTGCCAGAACAGCGATGCGGTTACCAAAGCTGCTATGAACGGTTGGCACCCCTCGACGTAGCTCCGATTCATCAACAACATCGTCGTGAACCAGGCTAGCCGTGTGAATCATCTCAGTAATTTCAGCTAGACGCCGATGCCGAGTTGTGATCTCTTGACCCATCATCGTCGCCCGCGAGACGAGCAAAACGATCGCGGGACGCACCCGTTTTCCTTTCGCCCCAAACAAGTGCTCTGCGGCTGCATACAAGATTGGGTGGCGGGCACCAATTAAGCTTTTCAAATTTTCCGTCAGCTGACGCAGATCATCTTCGACGGGAGCAAAGAGGGAAATGGCTGAAGTCATGGATTCGACTCAGGCTAAGGTTACGAAACTTTAAATAATCTTTCTTTATTCTAAGGCAACCGAACCAGAGGCGAAAGGAAAGAAGCGATGAAAAAATTTCAATTAATGGGCAAATCGACGCAGGGGCAAGACTTTAGGCCGCTTGAGGAAAGTTTAATCAACCATCTCAGCTAACGTTCCAGCCTTAATCTCAGGCAAGTCTATTTTTTCTACGTTCGGAGTATAGCCAAGGCAGCGCTGCGCCACTTGCGCAAAAGGTGCCGGATCTCCACTGACACAAAACCGACTCGCCCCAGATTGGCTGCCCTGATTTTTTAAAGACATCAGTTCTAACTCTTTAGCCGCCGCAACAACAACCGATTTCGCAGGGTCTACCAACTGCACCGACGATGGCAGCAGTTGCCGCAGTAAAGGCTCTAAGTAGGGATAGTGCGTACACCCGTAGATCAGCGTATCAATGCGCTGGTGAATCAACGGAGCCAGATAGTCTTGGGCGATCGCCAGGGTGTCTGGCTCATGAATCTTATCTTGCTCAATCAGCGGCACAAATTTAGGGCATGCCACTTGCCAGACTTGCGCCGTCGCATCCACTTCTAAGATTGCTTCCGGGTAAGCTCCACTAGCAACGGTTGCAGGCGTGGCAATCACCCCAATTCGCTTACCTGTCTTAGTCGCCGTTTTTGCTCCCGGCAAAATCAAACCTAAAATCGGAAAGTCAAATTCACACCGAACCTGCTCTAGCGCAAGGGCAGAGCTTGTGTTACAAGCCATAATTACAAGCTTGACGCCACAACTCGCCATCCAAGTGAGAATCTCACGCACAAATTGCAAAATCTGCTCAGGTGTCTTGGTGCCGTAGGGCAAACGCGCGGTATCACCAAAATAGATCACCGACTCTTGCGGTAACTGGTGCTGCAACTGCCGAAGCACGGTTAGACCACCAACACCGCTGTCAAATAAGCCAATTGGCGCATCACTATAGCGAGTCACTTGAACAGGTGCCATGACTTTTCTCACTCCCCACACTCAACGACGCTTCTGAGTCATGTTATCTCTGAAACAGTAATATTTTGAAACAAAAGTTTTTGCCTTAGTCGCCTGCTTATTGAAGTTTTCATTAATCGGCTATCGGCTTTGCTTATGAATTCGTAGTCAGCCATGCTGAAGTCACTGATCACGACTTTTTGCTCAAAACAGCGTTCAGATTTAGGACAATTACCCTCTTACCTGCGACCAGAAGTGCGTAAATATTGCAGCACCCCTTCCGAGATCGCATCAGCCATCTGCTTCCGATAGCTGGGGTCGGCCAACCGTCGAGAGTCGCTGTTACCTGACACAAAGCCAGTTTCAACCAGCACAGACGGCATGGACGTGTTCCGCAAAACGTAGAAACGGGCCTTGCGAACACCGCGATCGGGAAGACGAATTGACTCCAATATCGCTTTATGAATCGAGCGTGCTAACCCTAACCCACTAGAGTAGTAGTAGGTTTCTAGACCATTTACATCACTCCGTCCGGCTGGCATCGCATTGGCGTGAATGCTGACAAACAAAGTCGCGTTCATTCGTTGTGCCAGCTTGACGCGAGCATCTAAGCCAATTTCAACATCGTTCTGGCGCGTCATGACAACTTGCAGTCCGGCGCGGCTCAAATTTTCGGCAACTCGCCGCGAAATATCGATGACGACATCTTTCTCGCGTAAACCGCCGATGCCGATCGCGCCTGGGTCACGACCACCATGCCCCGGATCGACGACAACTACCACCTTTCCGTTTTGCACCGGAGGCAGCGAAAACTCCGGTTCTGCAGGCCGAGGCGCTTCGGGAACAGGAATATTCGTCGTGGGTGGGGTAATCGTCGGAGGGGTTGTTGTAGGTGGTGTCGTCGGAGGATTCAAAACCGGACTGGATTGGCTCAGATTCAGCGCAATCTGGCGGCGATCGCCCTGGGGCGCATCAGTGATCTGCACACCAGAGGCAGGTTGCATGTAAATCGCAACGGTTTGAGGCGTTTCTTGCCGCAGTCGGAGCTGCATGATTGGCCCATTTTGAGAAAGGCGAGGACCATCCAGATTATCCGCAAGCTTGGCTGAGTTAATTGTGACGCGATAGGCGGCTGTTGCACGGTCCCACCCGGTCGTGTACTGCAATGTCCGATCAGCACGAATGACCAGGCGATCGCCATCTAAATTGACCGATTGGATTGTGGCAAGCTGGGAATTGCCCACCGGAGGCAACGTCACCCGTGGAGGAGTCGTTGAGCCGCCAGTGGTGTCATCTTCAATAATCGTGCTGGGTTGACCACCATTGTTGGGGGGAGTATTGCCAGGAAACGGATTGCCACCTGGGGTTGGGTTGACGGCAACGGGTTGCGGCGAAGGCAGTTGCACTGTCCAGCGACGCGGGCTTAAACCACGAAACTTCACTTGATTCGGGTCTAGTGTGTAGCCCGGTGCTAACTCGACCACAATTCGCATTGTTTGCGGGTCAAATTGACCAAAGCGAATCGCACGAATCGCGCCACCGTTAGGAATTGATTGGGTGTAAGAAGGGCGGCCTAATTTTAGCCCCGGCAGATCAATCACTAATCGCGTTGGGTCAGGGATTAACTGCGCTCTTGGTTGAACATCAACATCAGTATTGAACTCCAACAGATTTTGTTGACTGTCAAACCGCCAATTTTGCAGATCGGCAGCAAGCACAGGTAAGGGCGCGAGCCAAAGGGAAGCAGCAACCAGCAAAGAGTAGGGAAAGTGTTTCACGATAATTGTCAGAACTTTACGTAATCGGATATCAACAAAAACTCAGCAACGTCTCCTCACACCACCGACTTTCTGCCTTTGTTGTTTGTCCAGCATTTTGCCAGTAAGGTTCACTGATGGGTTTGTGCCAGTGTTTCCTGGCTTACCTCATCACCTCCTCGCAGATTGAAGTCAAATCCGGTTGTTTTGCCAAAAAATTTGCCAGATTGGAGGTTGAGTGAAGGTGTAAATAATGCTCCCTGAAGCAGTTTGAATCGACTGCAAAGAATTGCACCGAAGTTATCAGTTTTTTGGAGACAATTGCACAAACCGACTGACGTAAGGATCAGCATTTAGTTTCTTATCCCTTTTCAAAATTGCCTTCAGTTAGGGGGTGAGACTGATTAGAAAGTGAGTGGAGTAGGGGCAGCAGATTTCCAAATAAATTTCAGGCATTTTTCAAAACACAGAGTTACCGGTATTCAATGCTACTTCTAAATTAGATACAGGCGAATTAGAAAGAATGAGTGTAACCGATTCAAAATTTTGTGAGCAAAAGCTGGGTAAGAATATAACTGAACTTAGGGTGGGGCGATCGCACAATTTCTTGAGATTTTCTCGCCAATCTTCAGCAAACTTGCTTCTAGCGTAGGATTCAACCTTTCCTTATGCAAAATAAATCAGACTTCACTGTACAAACCTTTGCGTCAATCTGGATCAGTGAGACTCTCAATTAATCGCTTGAGCAAAGCGAAGTTTAAGTCATTTTTTTCCGCAACAAATTCATATTTGGCTTTTTGGAATGTGACAAATCACCATTTGGCAAGAGGGACTGAAGCCCAAAGTTAAGAAATTTATAGTAACCTCAAAGTCATGGACTGGCTGATTTTGCAATGGCCGTAGCAGGTGCTATCGCGACTCTCTCGCCGATTTTGGCGTGGTTTGCCCAACAACATTGGGAACCTTTACCGTTTCAACAGGCGACTTGGGCAGCCTATCTCGATGGCAAGAGTGGCATGATTCAGGTGCCAACGGGGTCGGGCAAGACCTATGCGGCAGTGATGGGGGCGATCGCTGAGATGCTGGCCAAGCCGCGGAAGGGGCTGCAACTGCTTTACATCACACCACTCCGCGCCCTTTCTCGCGATATTGAGCAATCCATTAAACGACCGATCACCGAAATGGGTTGGAAGCTGCAAGTTGAGTCTCGCACCGGCGACACTAGCTCCGCTAAAAAAGCGCGTCAGCTCAAAAACATGCCAGAGATTTTGATTACCACCCCCGAATCGCTGGCGTTGATGCTGTCTTACCCTGGCGCGAAGGAGCGGTTTCAGTCTCTCCAATGCGTCATTTTAGATGAATGGCACGAGTTGCTTAACTCCAAGCGGGGCACTCAAACCGAGCTGTGCTTGTCCCATCTCCGCCACTTACAACCGAACCTACGTACCTGGGCAGTTTCAGCCACGCTTGGCAATATCGACGAGGCGGCTCAGGCTGCCGTCGGCTTAACAGCTCAACCCGCGATCATTCAATCCAACCTGGAGCGCAAAACCATCATTCGCAGCATTTTGCCAGCGTCGGTTGATTCGTTTCCGTGGGCAGGCCACTTGGGTCTTCGCATGTTTGAGGAACTGGTTGCCGCGCTCGACATCAACACCTCTACCTTGATTTTTACGAACACCCGCGCCCAATCAGAACGCTGGTTTCAGGCGTTAACTTTTGCCCTGCCCGATGACACCGACAAAATTGCACTGCACCACAGCTCGATTGATGTCAAAGAGCGGGAGGCGATCGAAGCAGGCGTCAAAACAGGCACGATTAAATGGGTCGTTTGCACCTCATCCTTAGACCTGGGCGTTGATTTTCAACCCGTTGAGCGGGTGGTGCAGATTGGTAGTGCTAAAAATCTGGCTCGGCTACTGCAACGAGCTGGGCGATCTGCGCACGTGCCCCAGGGAACCTCTGAGATTTTGTTCTTGCCAACCAATGCGTTGGAACTGCTCGAAATTGCAGCGTTTCGCAACGGACTGGCTGCTGGTGATTTAGAAAGTCGGCGATCGCTCACAAAGCCCTACGATGTCTTGATTCAGCACCTTGTGAACCTGGCCTGTGGCGATGGGTTTGTGGCAGCAGAAACGCTGGCATCCGTTCGTCAAACAATGGCTTACCAGACGCTAACCGAGGCTGAGTTTGGTTGGGTACTCGACTTTATTACAAATGGGGGCAAGTGCCTGGGAGCTTATCCCCGTTACAAGAAGGTAACTCTGACCGAAACAGGGGTTTACCAGGTGACAGATACCCAGATTGCCCGGATGCACCGTATGGGCGTTGGCACAATTACCTCCAATCAAGCTGTGCGACTCGTCTACACCAACCGTAAGGAAATTGGCACCGTTGAAGAAAATTTTATCTCCAAGCTCAAGAAGGGCGATGTCTTTTTCTTTGCAGGTAGACAACTCGAATTTTTTATGCTGAAAGACATGGTTGCCTATGTCAAAGGCACGACGCGAAAATCCACAGTGACGCCAACCTGGGGCGGTGGCAATCTTGCGATTTCTGACACGCTCAGCACACACCTGCGCCAAGAAATTGCCGCCATTCATACAGAGTCTGACTTTCCGATTGAGATTGATTGCCTCGCCCCGATTCTGGCAGCCCAAGAGCGCATTGCTCATTTGCCAACTGACACCGAGTTACTGATTGAGTGCTGCAAAACCCGCGAGGGACAGCATCTCTACGTCTTTCCGTTTGAGGGCAGATTTGTCCACGAGGGGCTTGGCTTCCTCTGGGGTTACCGTTTTGCAAACCAGAAGCAAGCCACGTTTACGATTTCCGTCAATGACTACGGTTTCGAAATTTTGGCTCCCAAAGATTACCCATTCAAGCAATTATTTTCTCAAGATTTCTTCTCACTTGAACATCTTCAAGCAGACATCAAAGAGTGCGTCAATATCTCTGAATTAATGGAGCGAAAATTTCGAGGAATTGCTCAAGTTTCAGGGTTAATTTTTAAGGGTTATCCTTCATCCAAAAAAACGTCGAGTCAACTGCAAATTAGTTCGTCATTGCTGTACGAAGTATTTACCAAGTACGAACCTGAGAATCTGTTATTAAAACAAGCCGAAAACGAAGTTTTGCGTGAACAGCTTGAAGTGCATCGTTTAGAGCATACGCTTGAGCGGTTAAGTCGCTTAAAGATTGTTTGGAAGGAGAGTAAACGGCCTTCGCCTTTTGCATTTCCTTTGCTGGTCGAGCGCTGGAGTTCTCGTATGTCAAATGAAACGTTGCTCGATCGCATTCAACGCTTGAAGGAGCAATGGCAAAATAAGTAGGTGAGTTTGCCCTACTAAATTCACTCGGCAACCTTGGTTCATCAATGGCAATTTGTGCCACAGATGTTGATTTTTTGTTGATTTTCTAATTTTTTTAGCACCTGTGAAAATTACGATTCAGACAACAGAATTAGAGCTTTTAACTGAAAAAGCAATTTATATTGAGCAACTTCGCTTACTCCTTGTTTCAGATGTGCATTTGGGCAAATCAGAAACGTTTCAAGCTAAGGGAATTCCGATCGCTAATATCATTAACCAGGTCAATTTAGAACGACTGAAAAAATTGTGTGACACCTATCAGCCTGAGCAGCTCATTGTCTTAGGCGATTTATTTCATTCTCGCTTATCCCTGGTTCCCGAGGTTTTGGAGGCGTGGCAACACTTTCTGAACCAGTGTGGCGCGAAGGTACAGCTTTTAGTCGGCAATCACGATCGCGCGCTCATCCCTCAGCTCAGCGACTTGTCCATGCAGTGTGTTGACTCAGCGATTCAGTGCGATCGCCTGCTGCTCAGTCACGAACCGCTTTCACAGTCTGGTTTTCTCAATATTTGTGGGCACATTCACCCCTGTTTAAATTTGAAGACGCGGCTCGATCGCCTACGCCTGCCCTGCTTTTACTACAGCAAACACCCAGAGCAACTCATCCTTCCTTCCTTCGGGGAATTTACGGGTGGTTATGAAATCACTCTAAAACCCGGTTCTGTCGCCTACGTGATTGCCGATAATGCAGTCATTCCGTTTGAAGGTAAGTGATGGACACGTACTATAAACCTGAGCATCTCCCCAACTTTGGCAACATTGCTGAAGGCAACCCTGAGCTAGCCGAAAAATTTTTCGCCTATTACGGCGCGGTGTTTGCCGAAGGTGCCCTCTCAGCCCGTGAAAAAGCCTTAATTGCTTTGGCAGTGGCGCATACGGTGCAATGCCCTTACTGCATTGACGCCTACAGTAAAGAATCCTTGCAGCAAGGGGCTGACTTAGAGCAAATGACCGAAGCCATTCATGTCGCAACCGCTATTCGCGGAGGGGCATCGTTGATTCACGGGTTGCAAATGCTGGATCAGGTGAATCAGTTGGGCATGTAATGAATGCGTTCTCAGTCTCAGTGATAACGCGGATTTACACTTCTCAAACCGCCAATTTGCCATCTCCCGCAAGTGATTGTTGGTTCCCAAATTGTTTCTGGGAATGCTAGCTCATAAGTTGCCTGAACCTTATGTCTGTGGAAACTATGAGCCAAGCATTGCAGACCGAAACCGCTACCCCGCAAGACTTACTGCACCAGGGTTTAGCTTTAAGTCAAGAGGGTGATCATTCGGCTGCGATCGCCCTGTTTGAGAAACTCCTGGAGCAAGAGCCTGATAATGCCATTGCCTGGAATGAAAAAGGCAATGTTTTGGTAGATGCAGGTGATTTTGCAGGGGCGATCGCGAGTTTTGAACAAGCGGTTGCCGCTCAACCAGAGGAGCCTTTGTATCACTACAGCCTGGGTTGGGCTAGATCCTGCGTGGGTGAGTTTGAAGCCGCGATCGCCAGCTTTGAGCAGGTCTTAGCTCTGCAATCCGACTTTCCCAATGTCCACTACAGTCTGGGTTTAAGTTACTACGCCACCCAAAAATATGAAGCCGCGATCGGTGCTTTCACTCACGCGTTAGAGGCCCATCCCGGCATTGCGGATATCTGGTACAGCCAGGGACTCGCCCTGCAAGCATCCAAGCGCTATGAGGGGGCGGTCAAGCACTTTACACGAGCGATCGAACTCAATTCTGAATTTCAACCCGCCTTTAACTGTCGGGGTCTATGCTTAATGGCGTTGGGTGACTTCAACGCTGCGATTAACAGCTTTGACAAAGCGTTAGGGCTAAATCCAGAGGACGCAGAAGCCTGGTTTCAGTGGGCACAGTGCAAAAAACGATTAGATTTGCCAAACGATGCTCTACTCGGTTATGAGAAAGCATTAGGAATTAACCCCAACTATCTCGAAGCGGCCTACGGACGAGGTTGGGCACTCCTTAAACTTGCAGACTGGGCTGGCGCGATCGCTAGCTTTGACAAAGTGGTTGAGCTAGACCCAAATCACTTTGAAGCCTGGTTTAGCCGGGGAGTAGCCTGCAAAAACCAGAAGCAATTTGAGGCAGCCATCGAAAGTTATGACCAGGCGATCGCCCTACGACCCGATGATCATCGGGCCTGGGCCAATCGCAGCAGTGCGCTGATCAGCCTGAAGCGATTTGAAGAGGCGCTTGCCAGTTGCGACAAGGTGTTAGAACTCAAGCCCGATGACCTAAACGCGTTGAATAATCGGGGTAACGCCTTGTTTCACCTCAACCACCTGGAAGACGCGATCGCCTGCTTTGAAAAAATTCTCGAAATTAATCCCAGCGACGCAAAAGCCAAGCAAAATCGGAGTGTCATCGTTAAACGACTTCAGGCATCTATTTAAATTGAGATAAATGGGGCAGCAGCACACGTTAAATCATCTCAATCGGCTGCACTCCAGCCTTACCGAACCACGACCAAATCCAGAAAAGCCGCTGGTGCGCCGGATCGAAGCTCGGAAAACCGAACCTTCACATTCTCCCAAACACGCCGCACTAGCGAGATAGAATAAAGTGCAGCAAAATGTAACACAAGCGATCGCAGCTTACGGGAGAACACACTGGCATGGGAAGAGTTGTCGGCATTGACTTAGGGACAACAAACTCGGTTGTTGCTGTAATGGAGGGCGGCAAGCCGGTTGTCATTGCGAATGCCGAAGGGACTCGCACGACTCCATCGGTTGTGGGCTTCAGCAAAGATGGCGAACGCTTGGTGGGGCAACTGGCTCGACGGCAAGCCGTTCTCGACCCGCAAAACACCTTCTACGGGGTCAAGCGTTACATTGGGCGGCAGTATGCTGAGCTATCCAATGACTCTAAGCGCGTCCCCTACACGATTCGGCGTGATGAAGTCGGCAATATCAAGCTCAAGTGCCCTCGCCTCCAACGCGATTTCGCTCCAGAAGAGATAGCGGCGATCGTCCTACGCAAGCTTGCCGATGAAGCCGGGAAATATTTAGGTGAACCCGTGACGGGTGCGGTAATTACGGTACCTGCCTACTTCAACGACTCGCAACGGCAGGCTACTCGCGATGCAGGTCGCATTGCTGGCTTAGAAGTTAAACGCATTTTAAATGAGCCAACCGCCGCTTCTCTTGCCTATGGCCTCGATCGCCGCAGTAACCAAACGATTTTGGTGTTTGACCTGGGTGGCGGCACCTTTGACGTGTCGGTGCTAGAGATTGGTGATGGTGTATTTGAGGTGAAGTCTACATCAGGGGATACCCAACTGGGCGGCACTGATTTTGATAGACGCATTGTTGATTGGCTAGCAGAGCAGTTTTTAGAGCAAGAAGGGGTTGATTTGCGGCGCGATCGCCAAGCCCTGCAACGCATTACCGAAGCAGCTGAAAAAGCCAAGATTGAGCTGTCGGGTGTTAACGTGACTGAGATCAATCTGCCCTTTATTACCGCCACTGATGAAGGTCCCAAGCACTTAGAAACGCGCCTGACTCGCTCAAAGTTTGAAGAACTTTCTAGCGACCTCTTGAGCCGCCTGCGGGGACCGATTAAACAAGCGCTGCGCGATGCGGGCATGGATTCGCGTGACATCGATGAAGTGGTGCTGGTAGGTGGTTCGAGTCGCATCCCGGCGGTACAAGAACTTGTACGGAGCTATATTGACCGTGAACCCAACCAAAACGTCAATCCCGATGAGGTTGTCGCCGTTGGCGCAGCCATTCAGGCTGGCATTTTGGATGGCGAAATCAAAGACATTCTGCTGCTGGATGTCACACCCATTTCACTCGGCTTAGAGACGATTGGTGGGGTGATGAAGAAACTGCTTCCGCGCAACACCACGATTCCAGTCCGGCGTTCTGATATTTTCTCCACTGGCGAAGACAACCAGACCATGGTGGAAGTCCACGTGCTGCAGGGCGAGCGCGAAATGGCGGCGGGTAATAAGTCGCTGGGTCGCTTTAAGCTGGCGGGCATTCCTCCAGCTCCGCGTGGCATTCCGCAGGTACAGGTGTCGTTTGACATTGATGCCAATGGCATTCTGCAAGTCACTGCGATGGATCGCACCACCGGACGCGAGCAGAGCATCACCATTCAAGGGGCATCGACCCTGAGTGAAGATGAAGTGCAGCGCATGATTCGTGAGGCCGAAGAAAACGCCGAGGTTGATCGCCAGAAACGCGAAAAGGTGCAAAAGCGCAACGATGCCGAATCCTTGATCCTAAAAGCCGAACGGCAACTGCGCGAGGCCACACTCGACTATGGGATGGGGTTTGTCCGCTCGTACCGCAACCGCATCGACCCCGCGATCGCCAGCCTTAAAGAAGCCCTCTCGCAAAATAATGAACGGGCGATCGATCGCGCCAAAGCCGATCTCGAAGATGCGGTGTATGACCTGACTCGCGAGATCTACCAACGCGTGCAAGAAGAAAAGGAAAAAGACAGCCTCTTAGGTGCGATCAAGAGCTTCTTTACCGACGAGGATGACGATTACTATGACTACCGTGACGACTACTATGGCAATCGCTATGGTGGCGGTGGCTACGGTAGCAGTGGTTATGGCACAAGTGGCTATGGTGCGGGTGGCTATGACCTCGGCGTAGGTGGTTATGGCAGCGGCTCTGGTGGCACTCGTCGGGAGACTTATAGCGATCGCAGTAGTCAAAGCTCATCCTCCTACAACCGAGACAACTACAGCCGTGACAGCTACGATCGCGATTCCTACAGCAGTGGCTCAACTAACCGAGAACGGCGCGATTCTGACAGCAAGGATCCGTACAGCCGCGATTCTTATAACCAATCACCGCGCCGTTCTGATAGCGATCGCAGCCGCTCTACTCAAGATGATTGGGGCAAGCCTTCATCGCGTTCTCAAGATGACTGGGGCACACCATCATCACGCTCACAAGATGATTGGAGCAACCCTCGCACGCGCGATACCGACCGGAACACCCCCAGTCGTCGCCGTAATGATGATTGGGGTGGTAGCGAAACACCCAGCTATGACAGCCGCAAGCGTCAACAACCTGGAGATGAGTGGGGTGCTACGAACCGTTATGGCGATCGCTATGACAGTGGTGCCTCCGGTGCATCTGAAGGTCTGAGAGGTGGGCGAAATCGTTACGATGATGACACCAGCGCCTCTCGCGATCGCCGGAGTGGTCGGCGCAAACCCGAAAAACCCGATCTCTATCGCGATAATTGGGATGATGACGACGATTGGCTTTAATCTGTGAATGGGTTTTCAGATCTCAATCTAGTTTTTGGCTTCACTGAAAACACGTGCCCGAATGCTTACAATCGCCTAACCTATGCAAAACTTTCGCAACTTCTACGAAATTTTAGGAATCAATCGTGATGCAACGCCCGAACAAGTGAAGCAGGCGTTTCGTGGCTTGGCGCGAAAATACCATCCTGACCTGAACCCCGGTAATAAACAGGCAGAAGAAAAGTTTAAGGTGATCAACGAGGCCTACGAGGTTTTGTCTGACACCGCGAAACGGGCGCAATATGACCAGTTTGGGCGGTTTTGGCAACAACGGGGCTTCCAAGGCAATGCGAAACCTTGGGGCAACGGACGCAACGGCGATCGCTTCATGAATGACGTAGATTTCGCCAACTTTAACGACTTCAACAGCTTTGTCGATCAACTGCTAAATCGCCGCACTGTCGGCACAACGGCCCCTTCAGCACCTCGCGACAACTTTCGTCCGGGAGCCAGTCGCACCTCCTACACCGTACCGCGTGCTGCTTCCAAAAATGTTGAAGCGCGGCTGGCCGTGCCGCTTGAGAAGGCTTACACCGGAGGGCGTGAGCGGATTCGCTTAGAGGATGGGCGATCGCTCGAAGTCAACATGCCACCTGCGATGGTAGATGGACAAAAAATTCGCCTCAAAGGTCAGGGGCTAAACGGTGGCGATCTGTTGCTCAAAATTGATATCGCCCCCCATGCTTTTTATCGGCTAGAAGGCTCTGACATTGTCTGTTTAGTGCCAATCACTCCCAGCGAAGCCGTACTGGGTGGGCCAGTTGAGGTGCCAACCCTGGATGGGTTAGTGAAGATGAATATCCCCCCCGGTGTGCGGGCAGGGCAACGGCTTCGTTTAGCTGGCAAGGGATACCCAATCTCAGAGGGCGATCGCGGCGACCAAATTGTCGAAGTTCAAATTGCCATTCCGCGCGAGCTAACGTCAGAAGAAAAAGATCTCTATGACCAACTGCGTCAGATTGAGACGTTTAAGCCCCGTGCCAGCCTGCCAGTTTAGGACTACGGATTAAATTAAGATGCCTTTGAGTAGGGATTTGGCAATGCCAGATCCCTATTTTTCATCGCTCAACTTGTAACACGGCGTTGCTGAGTGTAGATCTGATTTTTGGACAAGTATCCCTACGCAGGGGCGTTTTGCAAAACGCCCTTACGAAATTCATACACCTGATCAGTAACGCCCATAACACCACTAAAAACGTTGGTCTTACAGATAAACGTGAAACGACTCACCCCAAAATTTAGGAAAAATTTTCAAAGCTAGTCTTTCCATGTCGAAATGTTAAGCAAATTCAATACAAATGATAAGTTTCACTACGGTTAATTGATCAACTCAGTCTGGGTGCTGAATAGTGGTAGCTAAGGGGTAGTACCTAGCGTGCTGCCCGTAGGATTTGATACCACGCAAACGAATTCTGCTATGTTGCCACTGTTCCCGCTTGCGCCCCGCTATCGTTTAGATGACGAGCTTCCCTGGTTAGAGGGGATTGATCCAAGCCGTCACTACTGGCTCAATGTGAATGGTGATACTTCACTGTCAACTGCTATTCCAGGGCTGGCAACTTCAGAGTTTGCTGATTTTCGTGTCGCAATTTTGGCTTTCCGGGCCTTACAACCGGGGCAAGCGATGCAGATTCAACGAGTCGCGAGCGAATGCACTATTCATTGCATTAGCAATAATTGCTACGCGATCGCGACCACAATTAATGCGGCTGATGTGTGGCACCTGTTTGACAAAGAAACCCTCGAAAGCCTTTTGATGACCAGCCATCCCGATTGGCAATGCGCCCCTAAAGATGTTGAGTTAGGGCGGCGTCTCCTGGTGGCAAACTGGGAACGAGCGATCGCCGCATAGCCGACTTTCTCTCAGGCAAACGCAGCTCTTGTTCTCGGAATTCATGGCGTGTCAATCGCATCACGATTTAGCCAGCAAAAGTTTGGGGCCAGCTAGTAAAAAGAGACTGCTATGGGCGATCGGTGCTTCAGGATCCACCGCTAAGCCAATGACTCCCGCTTTCTTCAGCGTAATCACTCCCTGACTGTTACCCCAGAGCAACGTTTCGGCCCAGGTGCTTAAGCTGGGTTCATGACCGACTAACGCTAACGTGGAGGCATCGGCTTGTTTCCAGGATGAAAGCCATGCCACCCAATCCGCGATCGCTCCATCTGGCGCGAGATAGTCGGCCAGCTCTAAATGATCGCTCAGACCAACATCTAGCAAAATTTCTGCCGTTTGGTGTGCCCGCACTAAAGGACTTGTGAGAATTAAATCAAACCGGAGCGCTAACTCCTTCAAGCGTTTGGCAACCAAACGTGTCTTTTTTTTGCCTTCTTCCGTAAGTGGACGTTCGCGATCATCGGGGTAGGAACCCGACTCGCCCGCTAACCCATGTCGAATCAAATAAACATCCATTGTTTCAAGCGTCTTTTCGAACCTAACAACTCAGGATAACGCGTCAAACTTCTGGCGACGAATGAGGTTTCGAAAAAGGCGTTTGTTGGCTCAACAAAAACCCCGGACTCCCTTAAAATCCGGGGTTCTCAGTTAGCGATCGCAACCGTTATGGAACCGTTATTGGTTGGTCGGGTTCTTGTCGATAAACTCCATCAACGCTTGAAACTTCGGCGCGGTGCTAATGTCTTGGTCTTGATACTCTAGGGCACCCCACCACCCCCACTTGCTGGGAGCTGTGACGCTACTGAAGTTAACGAACAAGCCACCACCATTACTCTTCCAGGTGTTGAGGTACTCCGTGTAAACGTCCTTCATCAGCGGACTGCGGTTTACCTCAGTGAAGAAGTTGGTCACAGCATCTTGCTTCGCCTGCGGGAAGTAAGCACTCACCAGGTGTTGCCCACCTTCGTAAGCAACCAGGTCTACCCCGTACTGCTGAGCCAGTTTTGACGAGTTAGAAATTTGCTGGGCTTTCCTCGTTCGCACGTCTTCAAGCAGGATGTCGATCGCCTGTTTTACCGTTAAGTTCAGCGTCCGGTCAACTTTGTTGACATCGTTCAAATCACCCTGGAAGTAGGGAGCCGTTGACAGGTTATCCGTATTTTTGTAAGCATCCTTCCAGGTCAACACCTGTTCTTGCGTCCAGGTACTCGCTGACTGAGCCGCCAACACACGCTCTAACCGATCAGTTCCACCAAACACTTCTTCAAAGATTTTGAAGACCTCCACCGATCGCTGAGAGTAATAACGCATTGCCGCCTGGAACGGGTCATTGCTCAGCTTTAACTGCAACCCTTTATCCTTTGCATACGTATGTTGAGCAAAGATGGTATTCCACACCTCATTGGAGTACTCAACATAAACCTTGAGGTTAGGATCCAGGCGATCGCGCACCATCGTGGCATACTTCCGCACAAAGTCGTCGCTGGCCTGATGCGGAATCGTTAACCACGGATCCGCTTTCAACCGATTGGAGAGATCGATCATGTGCTCCAACGCCACCCCTTTCTTCGTGCCTTGTGAGAGGGAGTTTAGAGTGGTGCGATCGGACCATTCCTTAATATTGGAGTGGTTCGTTTCGCCCCAATCCATATAGCGAATCACCTTAAATTTTGAGAGACGATCCAAAAAGACTGGGTTGAACGGATCTTTTTGATAGGTGTTCTCCGCTCCGGGCATCACAATTCGCACATTGCGGATCGGGTTGTTGGGGTTCGTTTTCAAAATTTGGAACCACATCCCCCCGTTTGTGAAATCAACCTCCATCCGACCAGGCTGTGACGACTTTGTACTCAAAAATTCCTTGCCACTCGATTTCACCCGAATTTCACCTTCCCCCTCATAGAAGACGGTGTACTTACCATCAGGGGCAAAATCTCCTGTCGTCAGCACGATCGCCTCTCCAAGTTGCCCCGGCTCTAGCGAAGCCGGATAACCATCTGGTCTCAACTTCAAGGCACTGGTTGTCCACTTGCCCCCTTCAATTCGCTGGGGGGTGAAACCGCTGTTCATCTTAAAGATGTCAACGAAAGGAAACTCGCGTGAGTAATAGTTAATCGATGTCAGGTTGTTACCTAACGGAGAGTTGGCGTTGGGAAAACTAGTTCCAGCCGCACCAACAACTACAGAAAACGTCTGAACATCGGTTAACGCGCCCCCCACACCCGTATTGCCATTATCGTTGACGCTTACCGTAATTTGGTCGCGCCCTTCAAAAGCTTGTTTAGGCTGGTAGACAACCCCCGCAGCATTTGCCAGGGTTGTGTTGATTTGTAGTAGCGTACCCACTAACACAACAGTTGCCGTGCCGTTATTGAGAATGCCTGACAAAGGAACCCCCCCGTTTACTCCGCCTTTTACATTGAGTGTGCCATCCGTCGCTTTGATCGTAACGGTTATGTTGCTGTTGCCAGCATCGGGGTCGCTCACTTTGATGCCGAGCAAGGGCAGGCCCGCTGTGTTCAACGTAGACTGAGAACCGGGCACAACGACACTAGGTTTTTCGTTGTAATCAATTGG
This sequence comes from Leptolyngbyaceae cyanobacterium M33_DOE_097, assembly GCA_015296075.1. GTDB lineage: Bacteria > Cyanobacteriota > Cyanobacteriia > Leptolyngbyales > Leptolyngbyaceae > DSRU01. The sequence continues at coordinate 105,353 of DVDV01000232.1, forward strand.
TGTGGGATTGACCACTCCACCTCCCGTGGGCGGCGGTGGCACTTCACTCCCACCTGGAGACGGGAGTTCCCCGCTATTGTTCCCCGACTGAGAGAAGAGTTGGCTTTGGGGCACAATTTCTTTGACTTGGGTGGGGCTAGACCACATCAACTGCGCTGTGGCATTCCCTGTGTTCTCAAAATACTCCAACCGGATGTCGTACTTCTTCCCAGCTTCCAGCGTAATCTTGCCCTGGTGTTCAGTTGTG